>DASWFT010000614.1:0-11537 GCA_036394075.1 Streptosporangiaceae bacterium | reverse complement strand
CCATACGCCGGCCGGTCAGGCCGAGCCACTGGTCAGGCCGAGTTGCCGGTCAGGCTGAGTTGCTCTACAGGGTTAGGCAGAACGGGTGCCCGGCCGGGTCGGCGAAGACCCGGAACCGCTCCCCACCCCCGTTCAGCCGCGACGCGCCCAGCTCCAGAGCCCGCGCCTCGCCGGCGTCGAGATCGTCGACGATGATGTCGAGATGCGCCTGCTGGGGGTGCGTCGGGTCCGGCCACTGGGGCGGGTTGTACCCGCTCACCTGCTGGAACATCACGCTCTTGCCGTCACCAGCGATGAGCGCGCCCTCGGGACCCTCGTACGTGACCTCCATGCCCAGGAGGTCGGCGTAGAAGCGGGCCAGCGCCAGCGCGTCAGGCGCGTCGATCGTCACCGCGAACAGGCCCATCACCGGGCCGACGCCGTCCTTCTGGCACAGGTCGAACGGGTGGCCGGCCGGGTCGGCCAGCGTGACCCAGGTCGGGCCGTCGGCCAGCCGGGTGGCGCCGAGGCCGATGGCCCGCTCGGCCGCCGCCTCGTACCCGTCGACCAGCAGGTCGAGGTGGAACTGCTGCGGATGCTCCTGTCCGGGCCACTGGGGCGCGACATGGTCTGAAGCCAGCTGGAACGCGATCTCCTGGCCGTCTCCCGTCCGTATCGTGATCCAGTCGGAATCCTTCCGGATGATCTCCCAGCCGGCGAGCTCGGCGTAGAAGGAGGCGAGCTTCTCGATGTCCGGCGCGTCGAGCGCGACGAGTTCCAGGCGTCCTGTAACAGTCATGCCCCCATCCTGCCCCAGCCCTCCGACAAAAGCGGCACACCGGCGCGCGGGGCCAATGCTGCTGGATAAGCGATCATGCCGGTCGGCCGGGGACACGTCGTGGCTCCGGCGGGCATCATGAGTGACTATCGCACACAAGTTCGATATATTTCCCCTGATCGGGTTAGCTGAGCGCCGGAACGGAGAAAGCAGTTGATCAGAACAGCCAAGCCGGGACGTGACGGCACGGTACGCGTAACCTTCGCCCTACCGGCCGATAAGCCTGGCGGAGCCGTATCAGTAGTGGGTGACTTTAACAACTGGGATCCCTTCGCCCATCCGCTGCGGCGGCGCGCGAACGGCATCCGCAGCGCTGCGGTGACCGTCCGGTCCGGCAGCACGTTGCGTTTTCGCTACCTCGCCGAGGGCGGGATGTGGTTCGACGACGAGACCATCTCCGCACACGACGGCCACGGTGCCGCCATAACGGTCTGACCGCCGTCCCGGACTCGGATGTCGGTGGCTGACCCTAGGTTTGGGGAATGAACACCACACCGATTGTCCTGGTTCCCGGGTTCTGGCTCGGCGCGTGGGCGTGGGACGAGATCGCCGCTGCCCTGCGCGCCGACGGGCACGACGTCAGGCGGTGACGCTGCCCGGCCTCCTACTTGATCCGTGACTTCCGGGCCGCGATCGGCCATACACCAGCAGCCTACGCAGATTCACAGTCGGCTCGCTGACCCGCCGACAAGGCGGCGGAGGCAACTAGTGTGGTTGCAGCCTTGCCGTCCCGGCACTGTCGTGGGAGGAACCCGGCGATGAAACCGCGAGGCCCGCAGCCTGATGCGCGGCGTGGACCGGCCGGTGCCAGCGTGCCGGTTACTGGTGCGGAGCCACTGCCGGATGCGGTGGCCGACGTCCGGCCGTTCATGGAGCGCTACGTGCGGCAGTTGACGGCAGCGGGTGCGATCCAGTCAGCTGAGGTGGAGCGTGCCTTTGCTGCGGTCGAGCGTCATCGGCTGCTCGAAACGTTCTATTACCGGCCCGCCGGTTCCGCGCAGGCCGCAGTGATCCGCCATGACCCCGGTCGGCCGGTCGCCGGGCATCTGGCGATTATCTATGCGGATAATGCGCTGGCCACCCGGCATGCGGGCGGGTTCCCGTCGAGTTCTACCTCCCAGCCGTCGCTGATGGCCAAGATGCTGGAGTTCCTTCGGCTCGCTGCGGGCATGAAGATCCTGGAGATCGGCGCGGGAACGGGGTACAACGCGGCGCTGATGGCTGAGCTCACCGGGAACCAGCGCCTGGTGGTGACCCTTGATGTCCAGGAAGATGTGGTAGAGCAGACCAGGCGGCTGCTCGCCGCGGCCGGCTACCCGGACATCCGCGTGCTGGCGGGGGACGGCGCTGACGGCGCTCCCGGTGACGCGCCGTTCGACCGGGTGGTGGCCACTGTCGGCTGTTCTGATCTGTCGCCTGCCTGGGCCGGGCAGCTTCGCGACGGCGGCCAGATGCTCGTGCCGCTGGCCCACGCTGGCGGCCATCCGCTGGTCCTGCTCCGCAAGGAACATGGCCAGCTCCGCGGCCGTTTCGCAGCGTGGACCGGGTTCATCCCCATTCGCGGCCAGCTGCACATCGAGGGACTGTGGGAGCGGGGAATCGTGATGGCGTGGCCAGGCGAGCCGGTCGGCCAGCGCCAGCCCTGGCCCGGGTTCGGCGCCGGCGGCGTGGTGGACTCTCTTGGGTGTTCTGCCGACGAGATCGGCCTGCTGTTCTTCCTGGGCCTGCATGACCGCAGAGCGTGCCTGGCACCCGAGGGCGTGGGGCTGAGCGCGGGCGTGAACGGGTGGGCAGCAGCCAGCCCAGCCGGGATCCGGTGGTGGAAGGACGCGTCGCTGGCCGATGAGCTAGAAGTCCTGTACGAGCGCTGGCGCGGACACGGCCAGCCCGGGCCGGAAGATTACGAGGTGTCCTTCGCCGCCATGGGAGCGGACGCAGCCCCGCCACCTGGCAGCTGGCAGATCGAGCGGCGTTTCTACCAGGAATTCATCCAGCTGGCCAGGTGATCCCTGTGCTCATCGCAGCAACCGGCGTTATGGGTCCGCCCGATCGCCGCCAAAGACCGGTAGCGGACGCTGGTGCCAGGGTGCGTAGCGTGGTCATGTGGCAATCGACTACAGCGTCATCGTGGCGGACGCGACCAGGCTGGATGACGTAGAGCCGTTGTTCAAAGCGATGGTTGAGCATCACCGCATGGTGACCGGAGACCAGTGGCCCGTCAGAGATGGCGACGAGGCCTGGGATCGGCGGCGGCGCCAGTACGCCGCCTGGCTGTCGAGCGGCAGGGCCTGGCTGCTGCTCGCCGTCAACGAAATATCGCCGCGGGAGGCTGCCGCGGGTTACGCGATGGTGCGCCTGACCGAGCCTGGACCGACGTGGGATCTCGGCGAGGCGATCGGCCAACTGGAATCCCTCGTGGTCGCCGGGCACGCCCGCAGTCAGGGAACCGGTACCAGGCTCATCGACGCGGCCCGTGATCTCCTGCGGGCACAGGGCGCCGGTTACTGGTCGGTTGGCGTCGTGGCGGCCAACACAGGCGCCCTTCGTCTCTACGAGCGGAACGGGTTCCGTCCGTTCTACCAGGAGCTACTCGGGCGATTGTGAGGCCAAGACGGGCCCAGGACTGGGCTAGCTGCTGACCCAGGCCAGGATGTGCCCGTTGACCTCGCCGGGTTTCTCCAGGTGCAGGAAATGCCCCGCGTTATCGATCACCAGCATGCGCGAGGAGGGGGCGAGGAAGCGCGCCGCGCCGCGGGCCAGTTCCACCCGGATGCAGCCGTCGCTGGCTCCGTGCAGGTAAAGAGTGGGCTGCGGGGCCTGGCGGGCGGCCGCCTGCTCTTCGCCCGCGTATCGTGCGGCAGTCCCGGGCGATCCGCCGGGCGCGCCCGGGACTGCCGGTGCCCGGTAGTAGCCGATCGCCGCGGCCAGGTTCGCGGGCTCGCGCAGGCAGTCCTTCACCCGGGCCAGGTGATCGCCCGGCTGGTAGCCAGGCGACCAGTCGAGCCAGAGCTTGTCGATGAACGACATCCCGTCCCGGGCGGCCACCGCTTCAGCCAACCCCAGCGGATCCCGGAACATGAATAGGTAGAAGAACCGCTTGAGCTGCTCGTAGTCGCTGAAGAGCACTGGATCCAGAGCCGCAGGCGGCACGGCTAGTGTCACCACCCGCCGCCACCGATCGGGGGCGAAGGCGGCTGCCCCATAGGCGGCCTCGGCTCCCCAGTCATGCCCGATCAGCACGGCGTCCCCGTCCCCGCCCAGAACCTGGTGAAGAGCCACGGCATCGGCGATCAGCGCGCCGACGCGGTAGTCCCCGTCCCCGGGAACCGCGCTGGGCGCGTACCCGCGCATGAACGGCGCCACGGCATGGAACCCAGCCCCGGCCAGGACGGGCAGCAGATGACGCCAGGTGTGGGCGGTGTCAGGAAATCCGTGCAGACATAGAGCCAGCGGGCCCGACCCAGCCTCGATCAGCGCGAACTCAAGCTCGTTCGCCCGCACGGTGCGAACGCGCAGCGGCCACGAGACAGCCATGGCGCCAAGCTACCGCGTCGCACATCAGCATCGTCCTCGGAACGTACGCCGTAGGTCTTCGACCCACTCGTCGGGGATCTCCCACGGGATGAAATGCCCGCCGCGGTCGTGAGCGGTGACGTTGACGTGGTCGTACCAGGCCGCGCGGTCGCTGTCGCCAAGCGTGGCTGGGTCCAGGACGTGCACGGCCAGGTGGACGGCGAAGCGTTTTTCCAAAGCCACGATCTGCTCGTGGATGGTAGGCGGCAGGTTCTCCGGGATGGGCCTGCCGCCGCTGAGGTCCCAGGCGCGGTCGCCGTTGAACAGGGTGAGCTTCTGCGCGGACCCGATGTGGATCGCGTAGAGCTCGTCGGCGTACTTGTGTCCGAGCTGCCCAGTGACCAGCGCCCCGACGTCGCAGCCCCCGGCTGCGTACTTCTCGTACCCGAGGACACCCGTCATCAGCCCGTGCCAGACGTCAGCGATCTTCCAGAAGTTCATGTCCGGCTGATTCGTCAGCGGTGTCGAGAATCCGAAACCGGGCAGCGACGGCACGATCACGTCGAACGCATCGGCCGGGTCGTCTCCGCACGCGGCCGGGTCGGCGAGCGGGTCGATGACCTTGGACCAGTGCCAGAACGTCCACGGCCAGCCGTGGCTGAGGATCAGCGGCACCGGATTCGGCCCGACGCCGGGCTCGCGCATGAAGTGGACCGGCACTCCGCCGACGTCGACGCGGTAGTGCTCATAGGCGTTGATCGCACGCTCGGCGGCACGCCAGTCGAAGCCGTCCGCCCAGTAGGCAACGAGGTCCTGCAAGTACGAGCGGCGCACACCGTAATAGCCGTCGTCGTTGCCAGCCTCCAGCGGCCACTTGGTAGCGGTCAGCCTGCGACGCAGCTCATCAAGCACCTCTTCGGAGACGCGGATCGGCGTCGGCTCAAGCGGGAACGATCGTGTCGACATGGAACTGTCCTTTTAGTCAGTCGCTGCGATCTCGATCAGACGAGCCAGAACGCGCGCTGAACCAGCGAGCACAGCACGCTCTTGATCGTTCAGCCGGTCCACAAGACGTGACAGCTTCGCCACCCGGTCTGAGTGCCGAGACCGGACAACGTGCCTGCCCTCCCGGGTCAGGGAGAGCAGAACAGCGCGGCCGTCGCGTGGGTCACGGCGGCGGGACACCAGCCCGTCTCGCTCAAGCTTCGCGACCAAGCTCGTGATCGCAGGCTGCTTCAGCTGCTCCGTTGCGGTCAGGTCGGTCAGGCGCAGCGGTCCGTTCCGCGACAGGGTGTGCAGCACGGACAAGGTCGAGAAGTTGAACCTCCAGACCGACGGCAGCCGGATGAAGATCGTGTTGAAGTCCTCGATCGCGGTGGTCAGCTCGTCGACGTCCAGAGTGCGATCCGCGTGCGTCGAAGATGCCACCCTCATATTATATCAATATTCGATGTAAATCGGGCCGCGGGTTGTGCCAGGTAGCGCCGGCTCGAGCCGGCGCTACCTGGCACATGACTCCTTAACTTCACGAATTACTTCACGAAGCCCTCGAGCTTGTTCGCCTTGATGACGTACGAGTTCGTGTAGGTGGTGGCCAGATTCACCGGCCCGGTGATCTTGCCAGCCAGCTTCTCGACCGCGAAGACGGTCTGCGGCCCGGTGGCCGGCATCATCGCGTCGGGCAGGAACTGGGCCTTGTCCGTGGCCAGTGCGGTGACGTAGTCAGTCCTGGTGACCAGGGAGTTCGAGACGAAGTCGGCCGGCAGGTGCGCTGCGATCTGGGCCGCGCTGTGGGTGTGGATCCAGTGCATGGTCGCGACGAGCGCGTCGACCACTTTCTGCACCGTGGCTTGGTGCGAGTTGACCCAGCTGGCCTGGGCGAGCACGGAGGCGGTCGGCCAGAATCCGCCCATCCAGCGCTGCACGCCGCCGGTCGTGGCGAGGTCGATCGCGGAGTAGCCGACTCCCCTCTTCTCGATCGCCTGGACGGTGGGCTGCGTGGTCATGCCGCAGGCAATCCTGTGGTGCTGGATCGCGCTGATCATGGTGTCACCGTTCCCGGCGGCGACCCGGGTGAACTGCGTCGAGGACAGGTGGTACCGGGCGGCGAGGTAGAGCGTCAGGTCGTCGGTCCCGGAACCGATGTCGGTGACGCCGACGATCTTGCCGCGCCAGCCAGCGGGCGATGTGACCCCAGAACCGTTGGCGCACATCTCACGCTCGCCGGGAGCCCCGCTGAGCTGCGCCACGTCGATGACGTTCTTTCCTTTGAGCTGAAAGTCGATGGTGTGCACGTACCACGCGCCGGCCATGTCCACCTGGCCGGATGCCATCGCCGTCTCGGCTCCGACACCGCCCGACTGCTCGGTGCTGAGCTGCATGTTCACGCCGTACTTCTGGTAGAAGCCCAGGCCCTGGGCCAGTTGATACGGCAGGTAGATCTGCTTGTCGATGCCGCCGACCATCATCGTGACCGTCGGCATGCTGCTGCTGGCATTGTTAGCACTGCTGGCACTGGAACCGCAGGCCGTGACGCCGGCCAAGACAATCGCCGCGGCCGCTCCCGCCAGCGCCAGTGCGGGCCTTTTTCGAGACATGGTTTCACTCCTAGGTAGAACGTGCTGACGATGGACAGATGGGTGAGAAGACTCCGGTGCCGCCGGCGCTAGATCGCTCCCGCTTCGATGAGCGCCGGTGGGCGCCAGGAGAGCAGCCGCCGCTCGAGCCGGCCGATCAGCCACTCGGCGGTCAGGGCCAGGATCGCGATGATCAACATCGCCCCGAACACCCCGTTGGGATCGAAATTGTTTTGTGCCGTCGCGATGACCAGGCCCAGGCCCTTCTGGGCGCCCAGGAACTCACCGACAATGGCGCCGATGATCGAGAAGCCGAAAGCAACGTGCAGGCTGGCGATGATCCACGTCAGCGCCGAGGGCAGGACAACGTTCCGGACGACCTGAAATCGCGAGGCGCCGAGGACCCGCGCGTTGGCGACCAGGTTGCGGTCCACTTCCCGCACACCCTGGAAAGCGTTGAAGAAGACGACGAAGAAGACCAGCACCGCGGCCAGCAGCACCTTCGAGGCCGTGCCCAGGCCCAGCCATACCACGAAGATGGAGCCCAGCACGATGCGCGGGACCGCGTTCATGGCCTTGATGTAAGGCCCGAGCACATCGGCGAGGAAACGTACCTGCCCCAGCAGGACCCCGAACACGATGCCGCCCGCCACGCCGTAGGCGAAACCCAGTAGCGCCTCCTTCATGGTGATCCAGACCTGTAGCCACAGCGAGCCGTACGAGGTGCCGTGCTCCACCCAGCCACGCAACCGCGCGACGATCCCGCTGGGCTGGCCGAAGAAGAACGGGTCGATGACCTTCCAGGATGTGAGCAGTTGCCAGCCCCCGACGACCAGCAGCAAGGTCGCCGCGCGTGCCGCATACACGAGCAGCCGCCGCCGGCGGGCCTGCTGCCGGGCCCGGGTGGCGATCGAGGTTTCGTCAGCTGCGGGCTGCGCCGTAGGGGGGGCCTGGGCCACGGCGAGTACCTCCGGCTCATGGTTCATGACCGTTCTCCTTTGGCGAGCGCGGGCGGGGCGGTGCGTGCGTAGGCGCGCTCCACCTCCTCGCGCAGCGACTCCCAGATCTGCTGGTGGAGCTCGAGGAACCGCGGCTCGAAGCGGATCTCCTGGACAGCACCTCGCGGCCGCGGCAGATCGATGTCATAGACCGCCTTGACCGTGCCCGGCCCGACGGTCATGACCACCACCCGATCGGCCAGGGCGATCGCCTCCTCCAGATCGTGGGTGACGAAGATGACGGACGGCCGCGTCTGGTCCCACAGGCCCAGCAACTCGTTGGACATGATCGCTTTTGTCTGCACGTCCAGCGCGCCGAATGGCTCGTCCATGAGAAGGATCGAAGGTTCGTTGATCAGCGCGGCAGCCAGGCTCACGCGCTTGCGCATGCCTCCGGAGAGCTGATGCGGGTGATGGTCCTCGAAGCCAGCCAGGCCCACTACGCGGAGCCATTCCCGCGCGTCGGCCTGAGCGGCCCTCTTGGGGGCACCGTGAAAAATCGGCCCCATGGCCACGTTCGCGAGCACGGTCTTCCAGGGCAGCAGGGCATCCGCCTGGAACACGAAGCCCGTACCGCCGGTAATCCCATCAACCACCTGCCCGCCGACGCGCACAGCGCCGGCGCTCGGCCGGTCAAGCCCGGCCACCAGCGTCAGGGTGGTGGACTTGCCGCAGCCTGTCGGCCCCACCACGGCACAGAACTGTCCCGGCTCGACGGCCAGGTCCACGTCACGCAGTGCCGTGAAGGCCGTTCCGGCCGGTGTCAGAAAGCGCTTGGTGACCCTGGCCAGCTCGATGCCAGCGTGCTCCCGCCCGGACCGGTGCACGCCCGGATCTGGGTGCCCGCTTTCCGCCGGTACGGCGCGCGACCGACTCCCAGCTACCCTGGAGAAATAGGCGCGCCAATCACGAGAATCGCCATGAGAAAGAGTGTTGGTTTGCACAATAGCGAAAGCTAGCCGCCGTCTGGCCAGGCGTCACGATTTCGCTCGATACCCTCGTAAAGCACGCTGTGCTCCTTACGCCCGATCTTCGCGTTAAGCACGCTGTGCGCGTTTTGCTCATTCTGCTCAGCGTCACGGGTACTGCCCTGGCTTGCGCAGTCCTGTTACACTGCCGAAATCCGCCGATAACGCCCCCTGGCCGGGCAGCACGAGGAGCCAAATGCGGCTGGTGTCGTGGCAGCGCTTGTCCACCCAAGTCGTGATCACGCAGGTTGCGATCCTGGTGGTCACGATGGCGGCCGGGTTCGCCATCGTGCAGTGGAACCTCAAGCGGCAACTCTACGGGCAGTACGAGAACCGCTCCCTGGTCCTCGCCCAGACCCTCGCCTCCCAGCCCAGCGTCGTAGACGCGGTGATCCATGGGCGTCCCGGCGGGCAGGCGCAGCGCCTGGCCACGGCGGCCACGGACAAGACGCGCGCGATGTTCGTCGTCATCACCAACGCCCAGGGAATCCGGTTCTCGCACCCGAATGCGAGGCTTATCGGCAAGCCGGTGCAGGACGACCCGGAACCGCCCGCCAGCGAGTCTTTCCGCACCGGAAAGCCTTGGATGGGGATTCAGAAGGGAACGCTCGGCCTGGTTGCCGCCGGAAAGGCGCCCCTGTGGTATCGGGGCAAGCTGAGCGGCGAGGTCTCAGTCGGCTTCTCGGTGGGCCGGGTCTCCCAGCAGTTCGGTGACACGTGGCCATCCCTCGCCGCCTACTTGCTTGGCGTCCTGGCGGTCGGCGTGCTCGCGGCGCTTGGCCTGGCTCGGCGGCTCAAGCGCCAGACGTTCGGCCTGGAACTCGGCGAAATCGCGGGCCTGCTCCAGGAGCGGGAGGCGATGCTGCACGGCATCCGGGAGGCCGTGCTCGGTTATGACCGCAGCGAGCGCGTGATCTTCGCCAACGACGCGGCCCGGCGGCTGCTCAAGCTCCCGCCCAGCTTCCTGGGCCGGCCGCTACGGGAACTCCTTCCACCCGGCCGGCTCGGGGACATCGCGCGCGGCGAGATCAGCGGCAGTGACCTGCTCGTGCTGGCCAACGACCGGGTGCTGGTGGCGAACCGGATGCCGATCAAGATCAATCACCGCCGCCATCTTGGCTGGGTGGTCACCTTCCACGACCAGACCGAGTCCGAGAGCCTCAAACGTGAGCTCGACGAGGCTATCGGTCTCACCGAGGCGCTGCGAGCGCAGTCGCACGAGTTCGCCAACCGGATGCACACGCTGGTTGGGCTGGTCGAACTCGGACAGTACGACGAGGCTATCCGTTTTGTCACTGATGTCTCGCAGGCCAGGGACGCGCTCACGGAACAGCTGAAGACGGCTATCCGCGACCCGAAACTGGTGGCCCTGACGCTGGCCAAGTCCTCGCTGGCCGACGAGCGCGGCGTCCAGCTCCGTGTCGCCGCCGACTGCCGGGTGGACGCCGATATCACCGACATCACCCCGGTGCTGACCGTGGCCGGGAACCTCATCGACAACGCCATCGAGGCCACGGCCGCCGAACCCGGGCCGCGATGGGTAGATCTGACCATTGTGTCGGCCGGCGCCAACCTGCTGATCCGGGTCCGCGACTCCGGTCCCGGGGTGCCCGACGACATGCGGGAAGCGATCTTCACCGATGGTTTCACGAGCAAGTCATCACCGACGGGCGCACGGCGTGGGCTCGGCCTGGCCCTGGTCCGGCAGATTACCGAGCGGCGGGGCGGGATGGTCAGTGTTGGCCAGGACGGCGGCGCCGTGTTCACCGCGGTTCTGCCCGGCTGCCTCGATGTGCCCGCCGAGAACGGTGCCACAGAAGGCGCAGAGTCCCCGGCGCAGTCGGCGGGGCTGGTCGCGTCATGATCCGCACTGTGGTGGTGGACGACGACTACCGGGTGGCCTCGATCCATGCGGCCTATGTCGGCAAGGTCGAGGGCTTCGAGGTGATCGGCCAGGCGCACAGCGCTGCCGCCGCCGTCGAAGCGGTGGTCCGGCTCCGGCCCGATCTGCTGCTGCTCGACCTGTACCTCCCCGACGAGCACGGGCTTGATCTGGTCGCGCGGCTGCGCCGGGAGGATCACCCGCCTGTTGACGTCATCGTCGTCACCGCGGCCAAGGATGCTGACAGCGTGCGCGCCGCGATGCAGCACGGCGCCCTGCACTACGTGCTGAAGCCGTTCAGCTTTCCCGCCCTGCGGGACAAGCTGCTGTCGTACGCGCAGATGAGGTCCCGGCTGGACACCCTCCGCACCGCTGACCAGCGGAGCGTGGACCGGGTATTCGGGGCGCTGCGCGCGCCCAACCAGCTCGCCGGGAGCAAGGGCAGGTCGGACTACACCCTGGAGACGGTCGAAGTCCTGCTGGCGGGAACGGATGAGGACCTGTCAGCCACCGAGGTGGCCGAGCGGACCGGCATGAGCCGGGCCACCGCCCAGCGCTACCTCACTCACCTCCATGACCTGGGCCGGGTCGCGGTCCGCCTCCGCTACGGGGTGAGCGGCCGGCCGGAACATGGTTACCGCTGGGCCCGCCCCACGGCCTGCAGCCCTCAATGAGCCCGGTGCGGTCCCGGCCTTCCATCTCGGCGTTGCAAAAACTGCAATGGCGTTGACATCCGATGGAATACGTCATTGATTCGGAGCATGCAAAAGAACGATGATCTAG
>DASWFT010000613.1:0-3981 GCA_036394075.1 Streptosporangiaceae bacterium | reverse complement strand
GCCGGTGATTCAATCAAATGGTGGTCAAGGTTGCAGCTAGGCAGGAACCCGCGCGTCTAGATTTGACTGTTACCCTCAGCAAGCTCGAAATCCCTAGCCGGGTCCCCAGATCCGCCTGATCACCTCGATGTCCGCCTGCTGAAAGGCCTATCGCCATGCGCCTGGCGCATCAGCCGGGTCACGCCGACCTGTCCCCGGCCACCCGGGGCCTCGCCTGGACGGCTGCCGGGTCACTGGTGGTCAGCGTGGGGCTGATGACGGTGGTGGGGTTGAGCGGGCCATCAGTGACCGTCCCGAAGTTGGCGTCGGCCGCCCCCTGGCCGCCTTACTTCACAACGGGCCACCCCTCCCATGTGGCGGTGACCGTGCTGGACTGGCTCGCAGTCGGTCTCGGCGGGCTGGGCCTGGCGGCGGCGCTGCTCGCGGCGCGCCGTGGCTGGCGCCCGAGCCCGCAGCGGCTGATGATCGGATGCCTGCTCGCGGTGATCGCGCTGATGCTGGTGCCGCCCCTCGGCTCCACCGACATGCTCGACTACGCGATCTACGGGCGGATAGCCGCACTCGGCCATAGCCCCTACGTGATGACCCCGGCACAGCTCACGGCGGCCGGCGATCCAGTCGGCAGGTTCAGCCCGCCCGCGTGGCAGGACATGCACTCGGTCTACGGTCCGCTCGGCACGTTCTCCGAGCGTGCCGCGTCACTCTTGGCCGGCCCCTCGACAGCGAGGACGGTCTTCTGGCTCAAGGTAGAGAACGCGCTGGCCTTCCTCGCGGTGGCGCTGGCCCTTGACCTCCTGTTCCGGTCGGACCAGGCTGCCCGGACGCGCGCGCACCTGCTGTGGTCGGTGAATCCGCTGATGCTGTGGGCCATCCTCGGCGGCGGCCACATCGATGGGCTGGCCGCGGCCGCGGGCGTCCTCGGCCTGCTCTGCCTGCGTCGGCTGGGTGCTGCTCGCGGGCTTGCCGCTGGCCTGCTGATCGGCGCCGCCATCGCGATCAAGGCACCGTTCGTGTTCTTCCTGCTCGGGCCGGCCTGGGCGGCACGCCGGTCGCCGCGGACGCTGGCCGCAGTCGCGCTGGGGGCCGTCGCCGTGGTGGTGCCCTGCTACCTGCTGGCCGGCCGGGCCGCAGTCACGGGGGTGGTATCGCGCGCGTCCGGGGTCCCGGTCCCGTACCAGCCGTGGCAGCTGCTGACCAGGGCGCTGGCCCTGCATCACACAACGAACTTCAGCAACGCGGTGGCGTTGTGCGCATTCGCCGTGCTGGCGCCGGTCCTGCTCTGGCGGCTGCCGTCCGGCTCGGCCAACCCATCCGGCTCGGCCAGCCCGGCCGGCCTGCCGTTCGCCCGGCCGGTGCTGGCGGTGTCGCTAGCCTGGCTGATCTGCACGCCGCAGCAGCGACCCTGGTACGACGCGATGATCTTCCCGCTGCTGGCGCTGATGCCCGCGACCCGGCTGGACTGGATCGTCGTGGTCCGCGCCGTGGCCACCGCCGCGGGGGAACTTCCCGGGGTGGCGTTCTACCGAGGGCTGCACCCACCCTGGCTGGGGTCCGCCGTCTACATCACCACCCGCGGCGTCGTGCCCATAACCCTCGTGGCGGTGGCCGCCGCGCTGGTCTGGCTGTGCGTCACTGGGCGCTGGGTGCCTGGCGGGCGGGCTGGCCAGGCGGGTGGCGGGCGGCCACTGCCGGATCTGGCTGAGTCCGGTTCTCTCGGCTGAGGGCCCTGGCCTGCAGCATGGGGCGGGCCGCCCGGGCTGCGAACACCAGCAGCATGACGAGCAGAGCCATCCCCGCCAGGATGTACAGGTTCCCGACGATCAGGTAAAGCCCACGCCAGTGGTACTCGGGGTACCAGGGCTGGTCACCGCGCCGGTAGTAGAGACCCGGATTGGTATTGGGAGGTGCCCAGATAAGCCCCTCGGAGAAGGCGCCCAGATCGTCAGCCTGGCCCCAGAGGCTTCCCGGCCACGCCGCGAATACCAGGACTATCCCGGCGGCCAGCCCGATGGCGGCCCACCTGGCCGCCGCGTGCCGGGAGCGCACGGCGTAGTGAGCCGCCACCACCACGGCGGGGACGATCCACACCCAGTGATGATCCCAGCTGATCGGCGAGATCAGCAGCCCGGTGAGCGCGCAGGCCAGCAGCCCGGCCATCCGGTGGCCGGCCCGGTCGAGGATGGCCGCGCAGGCCAGCCCCAATGCCCCGGTCACTACGGCGGCCACCAGCCAGCCGGGCTGCGCGCCAGCGACACTGCCGACAAGGCGAGTGATGATGCCCCGCAACGACTGGTTTCCCTCCCAGCCGACGAATCCGGTACGGCTGCCCTGGCCGAACAACCCGCCCAGCCACCACTTCGCGGAATCGCCCGGCAGAACCACGAATCCGAGCAGGACCGTCACGGCAAAGGCCCCGGACGCGACGGCGGCCTGGCGGAACCTCCTGGTCAGCAGCAGGTACGGGATGAAGATCAACGGCACCAGCTTGATCCCGGCCGCGATCCCGATGCCAGCGCCCTTCCACCACCGGCGGTCCGGCTGGCACTGATCCCAGATGATCAGCGCCATCAGCACGAGCTCGACCTGGCCGAGGAACAGCGTGCGTTGTACCGGCTCGGTCCAGAACAGCGCCGCGGACACCAGCAGGGTCGCGCCCAGGCGGGCACGCCCGCGCGGGTAGCCGAGGCCGCCGAAGGTCATCCAGATCGTCGCCAGGAGGGCCGCGATGTTCACCCCGACGGAGATCTTCGTCAGCAACGTGAAGGAAGTCAGCGACAGGATCGTGAACACCATCGCGGCGAACGGGGGATAGGTGAACTTCAGGTGCCCCACTAGTGCCTTGTCATACAGCGGCGCGGCGAGGTGAGCGTTGTACAGCGGCGTTACGTGCCGGACAATGCGCCCGCCGTCGGTGTAGACCCGCAGATCAACCGGCTCCATCCAGTGGTTGGACGGATGGGTGAGGGCATACCAGACATACACCGCGATGGCGGCGCCGAACGCGGCCGAGCCGATGGCGAGCAGCCAGTCGCCGGGTCGGCGCCGCGCGGGCGCGGCCGACGCCGGGCGGGCCAGGGCCGGCTGCCGCGCAGCGCTCACAGCGTCTCCCGCTCGCCTACGGGGCGCTTTAAGGCGCCGCCTTCCCTCGTCGCTCGTCCCTCGCTCCTCAGTCCAGGCGACGCCGCGCCCCTCCGGCTCGCTCACAGCGGCCTGGCCGCTTCGGCGGAACTCACCCGAACACGATAACGGCGGCGGCCACTCGCCACGTGCCGTGCGTCAGGACCAGCGCATGTCCCGCGAATCTCGTGTGTCCCGTAAGTCTCGTGCATCCCGTGGAACTCCGGCCAGCGGCGCGCCCGAACGCGCGTTGACTGGCGGCGTTGACTGGCAGGACGAGCGCCTGGTTTGTACGTTTCTGTAACTTGGCGGATGCGGCGTGCGCTGCGAGTTGGCCAAGGAGAGGCGCACACTATTGCTGTAGCTGCAGGTCGTAATCGCAGATCGTGAGTGGCGACCCGGTTGGGCCGTGCTGAACGGCCGCCGCCGGCCGGTTCGCCGGAAGGCGTTCGGGCACTCTGTGAGCATGGCGGAGCCTGCCTGACAAATCCCGATCGAGCGGTCCACGAGACTCTCAGCGACGCATGTTAGGCTGCCCGGCCATGCCGCAGGATGGACAGCCAGAGGCAGGCGAGGGACCGGAGGGCGCGATCACCACAGACCCCGGCTTTGCGGACCTCCTGCCGCGGGCATCCGGCGAGGTCAGCGCGATACCGGAGGCCGGCCCGGTCCCCGAGGCCAACTCCGTCCCGGAAGCCAGCGCGGTGCCGGAGGCCAGCCCGGTCCTCGAAGGCAGCGGGGCGCCGGACGCCAGCCCCGTGCCGAAGCCTAGCCCGGTTCCGGAGGGCAGCCCGGTTCCGGAGGGCAGCCCGGTTCCGGAGGGCAGCCCGGTTCCGGAGGGCAGCCCGGTTCCGGAGGGCAGCC
>DASWFT010000612.1:0-3909 GCA_036394075.1 Streptosporangiaceae bacterium | reverse complement strand
CCGAGGCACTGGCCCGCCTCTTGCTGCGCGCCGAATCTGTTGCCTCATCCCGCATCGAGGGCCTGGAGATCGGCGCCAGGAAACTGCTTCGCGCAGAGCTAGCACAGGAGCTCGGCGAGCGGACTCTTGACGTCACCGCTGAAGAAGTTCTCGGCAACATCGAAGCCATGAACGGCGCGGTCAGCGAGATCGGCCCTGGCGATCAGATCACGGTGGATACGATGCTCAGGTTCCACCGTCGCCTGATGGTCAGCTCCCGAGACCGGGGACATGCCGGGAAGCTGCGGCAGAAGCAGAACTGGATCGGCGGCAGCGCCTACAACCCCTGCACGGCAGGGTTCGTGCCGCCGCCGCCGGAACTTGTGCAGGACCTGCTCACAGATCTGTGCTCCTTCTGCAACGGCGATTCGCTGCCTGCCGTGGCACAAGCTGCTCTCGCCCATGCCCAGTTCGAGACGATTCACCCGTTCGCCGACGGCAACGGGCGGACCGGCCGCGGGCTGATCCACCTCGTGCTCCGCCGGCGCGGGCTGGCAACGCGCGTACTGCCTCCCATCTCCCTGGTCCTGGCGACCTGGGCCAGTGATTACGTCGACGGTCTGGCCGCCACGCGCTATCACGGTCCGGCAACGGGGAAGGAAGCACACGAGGGCCTCAACCTGTGGATTGGCAGATTCGCTGGTGCGTGCAGACGCGCAGTCGACGACGCGGCTTCTTTCGAGCAACGCGTCCAGCAAATCCAGGACAGGTGGCGAGCGCAGCTGGGACGTGTCCGCAGCGGATCGGCCACGGACCTGCTCCTCCGTTCGCTGCCGGGAGCGCCCGTGCTTACCGTCAACGGCGCCGCAGAGCTGATAAACCGTAGCTTCCCGCAGACCAACGAAGCCATAGCGCGGCTCACCGAGGCAGGCGCGCTGTCCCAGGTGACTGTCGGCAAGCGGAATCGCGCCTTCGAAGCCAAGGAAATCATCAGCGCGTTCACCGATCTGGAACGGCAGCTCGCCAGCCCTGGAGGTGATACCAGCAGTTCGGAGCCGAGCAGGGCGGGACCACCCCGGCGCCCGCACAACTTATCAAGCCTTAAGCGCTAACCCTTAACAAGGATCTTGCTTGTTAAGGGTTAGCTTCCCTCGTCGGCCTCAGAAGAGAGGCATGTCGCCGGAGGCACCCGCGGAGCGCTCCTCCGGAACGTCCTGGCGTGTAGTCCGGCTTCCTGCCCGGCGGCATACCGGGTGCGGTTGAGCCCCAGAAGGCGGCCGAGGATCTCCGTCGCGCCAGTGGGCCGACGGCGCAACGGGCGCCCTGACGAGTCTCCCCTGCGGGCTGACCAGCTCAGGCAACCGCACACATATGCACGGTGCGGGCGCCAGTCGGGCAGGCTCGGGTGTTTCAGTGACCGCGGCGAACGCCGACTGTACTGGCTGTGCGTGGCGGAAACGGACGGTGAGAGATGCGGTTGGCGGCAGCCTCTCCCTGACCAGCAGGAAACGCGGAACCACCTCGCCGCACCCGGAATGACCGGGCTACGTAGCCAGCTCAGTCCGCCGCCGGCGCGAACACCGCGTCCAGCTTGGCAATGAACGATGTTTTGCGGCGTTGCCGTTGCCGCAGTTCGTCCAGGTAGGTGGTCAAGCCCTCCTCGTCGCCCGCGCGCTGGTAGTCGTCCCGGAGCCGCCTGAGGGCCTTGACCGCCTCGGGGCGGCACGGCGTCCGCGGCACCGCCGGACTCGATCATGTCCGCGATCGCGCCCGCGGCCTCCCGCGCACGCCCGGAATACTCGCCCCGGCCGCGGTGCGGATGCTGCCGCCGGTCTCGCCGCAACCCGCCGGTCAACCGCTTCGCTTCGGCCTCCCGCGCATCAGCCACGTACCCATCCAACCGCAGATGAAGATGGCTCTGGCTCTGCATGGATCGTGGCGCCTCCCGTGCCCCTAGGGTTGTCTCATGCTGGAGGCCGCCGCCGGGAAGGCAGAACTCACCGGTCAGATTCGCTCGCTCCTGGCATGGGCCGGTCCGGGACGCAAGCTCACCCAGACCGGGTGCGGTCGCCGGGCTGGAAGGCCGCCTCGATGATCGCCAGGCTGGCCGGTGTCATCAGCGCGCCGCCGATACCCTGCACGGCCCGCGCGGCTATGAGCCAGCCGATGCTGGGCGCGGCCGCGCACAGCACCGACGCCAGGGTGAACCAGCCCAGCCCGGCCAGGAACACCCGCCGCCGCCCCCAGCGGTCGCTGAGCGAGCCGGCGAGCAGAATCAGCGAGGCCAGGGTCAGCGTGTAGCTCGTGACGGTCCATTGCAGGCCCTGGAAGCCGGCGTGCAGGTTCCGCCCGATCGCTGGCAGCGCGACGGCGACCACCGTGGAGTCGATCCCTGCCACCGACGACCCCAAGATCATCGCAGCGACCACCCACCGGCCGTGCGCGGAGCGGTAGCGGAGCAGTTCGCGCGGGCCGGATCCGTCAGCCGGGCTCAGCTCGCCCGGCCGAGCGCCCGCATCTGGTGTCACTGGCCGGACCTCCGTGTGGGTCCGGGCGGCATGTCATGAGCGGCTGGCCTGGCCGCCGCTGCGCCGCCCGCGCTAGTTGAGGGTGAGGATGATGCGCTCGTGGACGTTGCCGCTTTCCAGCTGGCGGTGGGCCTCGGCGGCCAGCTGCATGGGCATGGATTTATGCGCGCGCAGGCGGAGCCGGCCATCAGCCAGCAAGGCGATCGTCTCATCCAGGGCACCGGGAGCACGGCCGGGCGTGGGCTCGGAGAGCGCGACGCCGAAGTCAGCGGCGGCCGGGTCCGACAAGGTGATGACCCGCTTGGGCCCGCCAGCCAGGGCGATCGCGTCGGCCAGGATACCCTTGCCGGCCGCGTCGAACACGGCGTCCACCGCGCTCAGCGCGCTGACCCGGCCGGCCACGCCCGCGCCGTACCGCACCGGCGTCGCTCCCAACTCGCGGGCGAGCGTTTCGTCGTGCTCGCCGACCGCGCTGATCACCGTGACCCCCCGGGCGACCGCGAGCTGCGTCGCGATGATGCCGACCGATCCGCCGCCGCCGAACAGCAGCAGCGTCTCCCTGCTCTGGACGTCCAGCTGCCGCAGCACACCGACGGCCGCCTCGGCCGAGCTGGGCAGCGCGGCGGCATCGATCCACGAAACGGCGTCTGGCTTGCCGGCCCAGATCGACGCCACCGCGTACTCGGCGTAACCGCCCAGGCTGAACAGCAGGGCCGTGACGTCGTCGCCGATGGACGTGCCGGTGACACCGGGCCCCACCGCGTCGACGGTGCCGGCTGCCTCGAAGCCGAGCACGGCGTTAGCGGGGAGGGGGATGGCCTTGAGATAGCCGGCCCGCAGGGCGAGATCGGTCGGGCTGATGCCGGCCGCCTTGACCTTGATCCTGATCTGTCCCTCACCCGGTTCGGCCAGCGGGACCCCGGCCCACTTCAGCACCTCAGGCGGTCCGTACCCGGTCATCACAACCGCGTTGGGCATGGCAGTTCCTTCCTTGTGGTAGCGGCCTGGGTAGGGCCGCGAACGGCAACTTCAGCGTGCTCGCTGCACGCTGTTTCCGTTTCCTGCTGTATCGATCGCGCCTCGCGACGGTGCTGGCACCTCTCGGCCCCGCTCGCGGGCCAGATCGGCGGAGCCGGCTGGCGGAGAGCTGATGGCCGCGCCGGCCCGGCCCAGCAGGGTGAGTGATCCGGCGGCCGCGACGGCCGCGGCCACCGCGAGCGCGCCGCCCGGTCCTTTGGCGTCATAGATCACGCCGCCGGCCGCCGAGCCGGCGGCCAGCGAGCCTTGCAGCGCGGAGACGAACAGGGCCAGGCCTCCTTCGAGGTTGGCCGGCATCGCCCGGGCCATCCAGCTCTGCGCGGCCACCGGCACCGCCCCGAAGCCCAGGCCCCAGACGGCCACC
>DASWFT010000611.1:0-2673 GCA_036394075.1 Streptosporangiaceae bacterium | reverse complement strand
ATGACCCGCTGCGGATGGCCCGCTGCCTGCTGGCAGGCAAGGCGCTGGCTGGCATCGTCACCGCGGTCGACCGTGAGCACCGCGAGGTGGTGACGACGAACCGCGCCCCCCGGCGGGCGGCGGGCCGGGCTATAGCGCGCTCATTCTGGAGCGACGGCGGCCAGCTCGGCGGCGGTCAACACCTGACACCCTTTGGGCGCGCCAGTCGGCTCCTGGCTGACCTGGCGTTCTGCATAGTGTCCGAGTTTCGAGGCGCACGCTTCGGCGGCGTGCGCCCCTCCGTTCAGGCCCGTCCACGATGCCCGTGACCAGGCGCAACAGCGCGGCGAATCCCACCGGCGGTACCCACCCGACGCTGGAAACTGAGACCAATAACTGAGGCCAGGGCAACTCGAGGCGCCAGCAGTTGGCGCCGACGGTCGGTGTTTTCGCAGGTCAGCGTGGCGGAGGATAGGAGATTCGAACTCCTGAAGGGTCGCCCCCAACACGCTTTCCAACAATGCGCACCAGCGTTCACCGACGTCCACCAACGTCCGCGAACTGCGCAAACACGATCAGCGTGAACGTTGGTGAACGATGCCGGACGGGGTGAATTGAGACCAAGACTGAGACCAGGCGCAGTCTGCTGCTCCTATGGACGCCAGCCCGGTGGGACGGGCTTGATCACTACGGCCGCAGTCGTCACAGACCGTTGCAGCGACTCGTGCTGCATGCGATCCCAAATCGCGCCGAACGCTTAATACACGGGTGATCCGTGTCGCTCCTTTGTTCTCGCATCACGCGCCGGGATGGTGAGATGAGCAGCTTTCCTTGTCTTGTGCGTTTGGTGTCGGGGTCTGGCCAGGTCCGGTATCACTTGGGCGACCGGCTGGTAGACCGGTATCTGGAGTTCGTGGCGGGCCGGTGCCGGCCGAACACGCTGCGGGCGGTGGCCTTCGATTTGAAGGCGTTCTTCGCGGTGACCGGGAAGGACCCGGTGGAGGTGACCGCGGCGGATGTGTTCGAGTTTCTGGCTCAACAGCGGAGGGATCGGACGGTGGTGCGGCGGGCGGACCGGGAGTCGGGGCTGGCGGACTCGCAGGCGCTGGCGACCCGGACCACCCGCTGGCTGCTGGCCACCCAGGCCCGTCTCGGGATGACCGGCGAAGCCCGCGCCGCCCTCGCGGCGCTCGATGACGAGCGGGCCAGCTCCGGCGAGATCCGTAATGCCCGCGCGGTGATCTGCCTCGCGGAAGGCGATCCGGCCGCGGCTCTAGCCGCGGTGGCCGATGTTCTGGATGGCACGGCACCGGTCATCGGTTACGCCACGGTCGTTGAGACTCAGCTGCTGGCCGGGCTCGCCCACCGCCAGCTCGGTGACCAGCGCGCGGCCAGCCAGGCGGCGGAACGGGCGCTGGCCCTGGCCGAATCTGACCGGCTGGTCCTGCCGTTCGCGATGACCGGCTCGGCCGGGCTGCTGAAGGCGCTGCCCCGGCACCAGACCGCGCACGGCGCGCTGCTCGCCGACATCCTCGACGTCCTGCACGGCTCATCCGAGGGTGACGAGCAGAACTCAGAGTGTCTGTCACGCAAACTGGGGAGCGAACGGAAAGGAGGCATGGTCAACCTAGACCGAGCTCGCTGGAACCTGGTGCCTAGCGGCGCGCCATGAGCAATACCGGTGCACATCCGCGCGCGAAACCTGAGCTGAGCGCCAAAACCCTTATTCTGGGCGCGGCCATTCCTCGCGTCTTCCACGCAAGCATCCATTCCAGCAGTCTGCGCGGCCGTGCTCAGAAATTGAGTACAGGGTGGCGGCACGAACCGCCATATCATTCCATATGTATCCGTAGGCTGCGGATATTAATGGCGGCAAGAGCCGCGCAGATCGGCGGCAGTGCGCGCCTCGCTCCGGGCCAAGGCTGATTACGCAGCGTGTAGCGAGGCGCCTCACCCCAGGAGCCCGAGCGCCGAATCGGGCCGCGGGTCTGGTGCCTGTCTTCCCTGGACGAGGCGAGTACAGAACGCCCAGTTAGTGGTTTTTGGCCCAGTCGGCTCGTGGGTCCACTGGTTAGCTGAAGGAAGGACGGACGGGACCAGCAAACGGAGCTTTCCTTAACGGCCTCCAGTTGTGACCGCTAATATCGATCTTGCCGACGCGGGCGCGGCAGCGGAAGCCGGTCAGCTCGCTTCTGCGGATCCGCCGGGTCCATCGCACTGCGGGCCGCCCACCAGCCCTCCCAGTCAAGCTCGCCTTCTGGCAGGGTCGGCTGCATCTGGTGCGCGTGGCGCTCCAGGGCCTCGATCAGCCGCTCGCCGCCGTCAGGGGCCATTGGGTCGGCGTTGCGGGCCACTCCTCCCGCCCGGATCAGGCCCGCCAGGTCGGCGTAGAGTCGGCGCAGCACCAGCTCGGGTAGCCAGTGCAGCGAGTTGGCGGCCAGCAGCCGGTCTGGACCGGCACGAAGCGTCGGCGGCTTCGTTCCTAGCCGACCTGAGGCCAAGCCGGAACGCTTCGCTGGCTTGACGGCGGTGCGCGACGTTGTCATCGACACTGAGGCTTATTCACGGTCGGCAGACTAACGTTCATCCGGCGTGTTGAAATGAACGGCGGCCCGTTTATTGAGAGAATTGGGTTACCACACACCAACTCACAAAAAACGAGCCGCCTAACATGTATTCTACCACTGGGTTTTC
>DASWFT010000610.1:0-21130 GCA_036394075.1 Streptosporangiaceae bacterium | reverse complement strand
ATGCTGGTGAGCAGGGGCCGGACCGGCGAGATCAGCCATCATCGGTTCACCGACCTGCCGGGGCTGCTGCTGCCCGGCGACCTGATCGTCGTCAACACGTCGGCGACCCTGCCGGCCGCCGTGGCCTGCGGGCCGGGGCTCGCCGTCCATTTCTCCACCCCGCTGCCCGACGGGAGCTGGCTGGCCGAACTGCGCGCCCGCCGCGGCCCGGCGACGGTCCGCTACCGCGGGGGATCCCCGGGCGATGAATTCACCGTGCCCGGCGGCGCGGTACTGCGCCTGGGCACGCGGGCCACCGGGCGGCTGTGGCGGGCACGGCTGTCCACCGCCGTGCTGCCCTACCTGCTCCGCCACGGCGCCCCGATCCGGTATTCCTACGTGGACCGGGCCTGGCCGATCGAGGCGTACCAGACGGTGTTCGCGACCCGGCCGGGCAGCGCCGAGATGCCCAGCGCAAGCCGCCCGTTCACCGCCGGGATGGTTACCCGGCTGGTGGCGCGGGGCATCACCTTCGCGCCGCTCACCCTGCACACCGGGGTGTCGTCGCTGGAGGGAGACGAGGAACCCTACCCCGAGCCTTACGATGTGCCGCCGGTCACGGCGCGGCTGGTGGAGCTGACGCGGCGCAGCGGCGGCCGGGTGATAGCCGCGGGCACGACGGTCGTCCGCGCGCTCGAGACGGCGGCCAGGCGGCCGGAGGGCGCCGGCACCGGGTGGACCGAGCACATCGTCACTCCCGAAGGCCGCCTGCTCACGGTGGACGGGCTGCTGACCGGTCTGCACGAGCCGCGTTCCTCACACCTGCTGATGCTCAGCGCGTTCGCCGGGCCCGACCTGCTGCGCCGCTGCTACGACGCCGCGGCCGGGCACCGGTACCTGTGGCACGAGTTCGGAGACGTTCACCTGCTGTTGCCCTGACCGCCCCAGGGGGTTTCGCAGGCGGGAGTCCGCCCGGCGGGTAGTTTGTTGCTCGATGGACTCTCCGCAGACCACCCTCCTGGTTACCCTGACCGGCCGGGACCGGCCGGGGGTTACCGCACGCCTGTTCACGGCCCTCACCGCGCACGAGCTGAGTGTCATCGACATCGAGCAGGTCGTCATCCGGGGCAAGCTGGTGCTCGGCGTCTTGCTGGCCTGCGAGCGTGATCCCGACCTGACCGCGATTCACCGCGGCATCCGCGCGGTCGCCGCCGACATGGGCCTGGACGCCGAGATCACGATGGGCTCCGGCGAGCCGCCGCGGCGGCGCGGCCAGCTGCACGTGACGGTCATGGGACGCCCGCTCACCCCGGCCGCCATCGCTGCGATCGCCGGGCAGATCGCAGTCGGCGGCGCCAACATCGACCGGATGGACAGGCTGGCCGACCGCCCAGTTACCTGCATCGAGCTCGACGTATCCGGTGCCGACCCCGATGCCCTGCGCGCCGCGCTGGCCCGTGAGTCCGCCGCACAGGGCGTCGATGTGGCGGTGCAGCGCGGCGGCCTGCACCGGCGGGCCATGCGGCTCGTCGTCATGGACGTGGACTCCACCCTGATCACCGGCGAGGTCATCGACCTGCTCGCGGCCCGCGCCGGGTGCGTCGATCAGATCGCCAAGATCACCGATGCCGCGATGCGCGGCGACCTCGACTTCGCCGCCTCGCTGCGCGAGCGGGTCGCCATGCTCGCCGGGCTGAACGTATCCGTGCTCGACGAGGTCCGGCGCGAGCTTCGGCTCGCTCCGGGCGCCCGGACGCTGATCCGCACCCTGCGCAGGCTCGGCTACCGGTGCGGGATCGTCAGCGGCGGATTCACCCAGATCACTGACTGGCTGGCCGGGGAACTGGGCATCGACTACGTGGCGGCGAACACGCTGGAGGTCGCAGGCGGAACGCTGACCGGCCAGCTGACCGGGCCGGTCATCGACCGGGCAGGCAAAGCGGATGCCCTCCGGCGGTTCGCCGCGGAGGCCGGCGTTCCGCTCAGCCAGACGGTGGCGGTGGGCGACGGCGCCAATGACCTCGACATGATCGCCGCGGCCGGCCTGGGCGTCGCCTTCAACGCCCGGCAGGTGGTCAAGGACGCCGCTGACGCCTCGCTGAGCGTTCCGTATCTCGACGCGGTGCTCTACCTGCTCGGTGTCTCACGCGATGAGGTAGAAGCGGCTGACGAGGGCGACGTGGTGTGACCCTGGACGATGCCCGGCGCTCCGTGATCCGGGACGATGCCCGGCGCTCCTTGATCCGGGACGATGCCCGGCGCGGCCTGACCCGAGACTATGCCCGGCGCGCCCGCAGCGCCGCCCGCAACCGGCTGCTCGCTGTCGGGCCCCTGCGCCCCGCCCGGGATCGCGGTCGCGCCCGGCCCGCTCGCTGACATGCTCGTGGACCGCCGCTTGGAGATCACGATGGCCGTCACCACGATGGCGACCGCGGCGATGGCCACGCCCGCGCGCAGCCCCGTGTTGCTGCTGTACTTGACCACGCTGGTCGCGATCAGCAGCGAGACCAGGTTCATGACCTTGATCAGCGGGTTGATGGCCGGGCCCGCGGTGTCCTTGAACGGGTCACCCACCGTGTCGCCGATGATGGTCGCCTCATGTGCCTCGGAGCCCTTGCCGCCGTAGTTTCCGTCCTCGACGAGCTTTTTGGCGTTGTCCCAGGCGCCGCCGGAGTTGGCCAGGAAGACCGCCATCAGTGCGCCGGCCGCGATGGCGCCGGCCAGGAAAGAGCCGAGCGGTGCGTAGCCGAGCGCGAAGCCGATCGCGATCGGGGTGAGCACCGCCAGCAGGCCCGGAGTGGCCAGTTCCCGCAGCGAGTCCTTGGTGCAGATGTCCACCACGCGGCCGTACTCGGGCTTCTCGGTGAAGTCCATGATCCCCGGGTGGTTGCGGAACTGTTCGCGCACCTCGTAGACGACCTGGCCGGCCGCCCGGCCCACCGCCATGATCAGGAGACCGGAGAAGAAGAACACCACCGAGGCGCCGATGATGATGCCGACCAGGACGTTAGGCCGGTCCACCGAGAGGCTGAAGGTGCCAGCGGTCTTGCCGAGCGCGGCCTCCACCGTGGTCCGGAACGACCCGAACAGCGCGGTCGCCGCCAGCACCGCGGTCGCGATCGCGATGCCCTTGGTGATGGCCTTCGTGGTGTTGCCGACCGCGTCCAGGCGGGTAAGCACCTGCGCGCCCTCGCCCGTTACGTCGCCGGACATCTCGGCGATGCCTTGCGCGTTGTCGGAGACCGGGCCGAACGTGTCCATGGACACGATGACACCCACGGTGGTGAGCAGGCCGGTGCCCGCCAGGGCCACCGCGAACAGGGCGATGGTGGCATTGCCGGTACCGAGGAGAAAGGCCGCATAAACGGCGCCGCCGATCAGCAGGGCCGAGTAGACAGCCGACTCCAGGCCCACGGAAATGCCGGACAGGATCACGGTGGCGGCACCGGTGAGCGAGCTCTCGCCGATTTCCTTGACCGGGCGCCGGTTGGTCTCGGTGAAATACCCGGTCAGCAGCTGGATGGCGCTGGCCAGCACCAGGCCGATGAGCACGGCGCCGATGGCCAGCAGCCGCGGGTTGCCGCCGTGGCTCAGGATCGAGGCGTCAGTGACCCCCTTCAGCTCGCTGAATTTGGCCGGCAGGTAGAGGAACGACGCGCCGACGACCAGCACCAGCGAGATGAGCGCCGAGACGAAGAAGCCGCGGTTGATGGCGGTCATTCCGCTGCGGTCGCCCTTGCGCGGAGCTACCACGAAGATGCCCGCCACGGCGGTGATCACCCCGATCATCGGCACGATCAGGGGGAAGACCAGGCCGTCCGAGCCGAACGCGGCCTTACCGAGGATCAGCGAGGCGACCAGCATGACCGCGTAGGACTCGAACAGGTCCGCCGCCATGCCAGCGCAGTCGCCCACGTTGTCGCCCACGTTGTCGGCGATCGTCGCGGCGTTGCGCGGGTCGTCCTCAGGGATGCCCTTCTCCACCTTGCCCACCAGGTCGGCACCCACGTCCGCCGCCTTGGTGAAGATGCCGCCGCCGACCCGCATGAACATCGCGAGCAGCGCCGCGCCGAAGCCGAAGCCCTCCAGCACGCTCGGCGCGTTCGCCTTGTAGATGATCACCACGACCGCCGCCCCGAACAGGCCGAGGCCGACGGTGAACATGCCCGCCACGCCACCGGTGCGGAACGCGATCCGCATGGCGGGCCGCTCGCCCGCCGCACCCTCGCGCGCGGCGGCGGCCACCCGCACGTTGCCGCGCACCGCCAGCGACATCCCCGTGAACCCGGCGAGCGCCGAGAACAACGCGCCCACCAGGAAGAACGCACTGCGGCCCCAGCGCACGGAGGCCGTGTCCGCAGGGAGGAGCAGGAGCACGAAGAAGATCGGGATGACGAAGATGCCGATGGTGCGGAACTGGCGCCGCAGGTAGGCCGCGGCACCCTCCTGGACCGCCCGGGCGATCTCCTGCATCTTTTCCGTGCCCTGGCTGGCGGCGAGCACTTCCCGCACCAGCCAGCCGGCCACGGCGAGCGCCAGCAGCGCGA
This sequence comes from Streptosporangiaceae bacterium, assembly GCA_036394075.1. Lineage (GTDB taxonomy): Bacteria > Actinomycetota > Actinomycetes > Streptosporangiales > Streptosporangiaceae > JAWWPY01. The sequence continues at coordinate 16,604 of DASWFT010000610.1, read as the reverse complement.
TCACGGCGACGACGACAACCCAGGTCAGGTTGGAGCCGCTCACGCCGGCCGCCCCACCGCCTGCGGCGAGCTTGAGCCTATACATCTGTCCTCCTTGACAGGGCACACGGCTTGGGTCCGCGTGCATCCGCCACTGCCGACACTGCGGTAGCCAGGCATTGACACTGGATATGCGCAAGTACGACCACGGCAGTGCCGGGAGTCTACGCACGCTGGCCCGGCGGATGCGAAGCGGGGGTCACGACCTGAGGGTGTCGCGGTGCGCTCGTGTCCCATAGGTAACCACACATTGATGCCGCCAGGCGGGCACATGGCCCTCGTGGGCGCGCCTGGCCTCCGACCCCGCCGTCAGCCTACGTACTCGCCAGAGGGCCAGCTCATCCGGATGCTGAGCCCGCCAGCGGTCCGAATGATCTTGACGTCGTCCGCGAGGCCGGCGATCACCGCGAGGCCGAGCCCCTGCGGCAGCAGAGCTTCCGGATCGTCCGGGCGGCCCTCTGCGGGAGGGCCGCCACCAGCGAGGCCGCCAGCGGGAACGCCGTCAGCGGGGAGGGCCTCGCCGGCGAGGCTGTCACGGGGAAGGCCACCGCCGGGGAGGCCGTTGCTCGGCCCAGACAGACCGTTTCCGCTTCCCGGCCCCGCCGCGCCGTCCTCATACTCGTCGTCCCGGTCGGCGGCGTCGATGACGACCACTTCGAACCGCCCATCCGTGCCGGTGAGCTCGATCCGGACCGGCTCGGCGGGGCAGTGCGCCCGGTGCGCCTCGACGGCGCGTGAGCACGCCTCACCGACCGCGAGACGAACCTCGTCGAGGAGCGCCTCTTGCACGCCGCTGCGCCGCGCTACCGCCGTGGCGACGAGCCGCGCCGTGCGCACGTGCACAGGCAGCGGCGTGAAGCTCATTTCAACAGTGGCCATCGAAGGTGTCAGCGCAGCAAGCCGCTATTTCTCCGATTTCCTGGCCGTTATGGCCTCGTCCACGGTGTCGTGGATGCCGAAGACCTTGGTGAGCCCCGTGATCCTAAAGATCTTGAGTATCCGCTCCTGGGTGCAGACCAGGTCCAGCGAGCCATCGTGCGCCCGGACACGCTTGAGCCCGCCGACGAGCACCCCGAGGCCCGTCGAGTCCAGGAACTCGACCTTCTCCATGTTCACCACGAGCTGATAGTGCCCGTTGTTGACGAGCTCGATGAGGAGCTCGCGCAGTCGCGGCGCAGTGTAGACGTCGATCTCACCTTCCACGTCGACGACTTCAATCCCGTCCTTGGTGTGGTGGTCAAGCTTCAGATCCACAAATCCTCCAGCGCCATACAGCTGTCGTTGTCTTCCCGCCCGAAGCCGCAGCCGAACTGCTCCCTCGGGAGGGCATCCGAGCCCGTCGCGCATTCAACCACGCTCTGAGGTCATGTCTACACGAGTTCACGCTTCGAGGCACCTCGCCTACAGATGTCACACTGAGAGTCCATGGCTACGCTCACTCCTCTTGCCCCCGGGGCGGACTCCCCCGCCGCCCTGATCCTGCGCCTGGGCGCGGAATCAGGGCGGCTTGTCCACGTCGAGCAGATCCCGGCGCGCGCCGGGCAGCGTGCCGACTGGCCCGGCTGGGTACCCGCCGAGCTTGCGGAGCGATTCGCCGGAATCGGGGTACCCGGGCCGTGGGCGCACCAGGCCGCCGCGGCCAACTGGGCCCACTCAGGCCAGAACGTGATCATCTCGACACCCGCGGCGTCCGGCAAGTCACTGGGCTACCTGCTGCCCGCGCTCACCGCGGTGCTGGAGGGGGGCACCGCGCTCTACATCGCGCCGACCAGGGCGCTCGCCGCCGACCAGTTGCGCGCTGTTCGGGCCCTCGGCATCGACAGCATCCGAGCCGCGGTACTGGACGGGGACACCCCCTTCTCGGAGCGGGACTGGGCCCGGTCGCACGCTGCCTACCTGCTCACCACCCCGGACATGCTGCACCACATGCTGCTCCCGCGACACGCTCGGTGGAACGGGTTCTTCCGCAGGCTGCAATACGTGATCGTGGACGAATGCCACGGATACCGCGGCGTATTCGGCTCGCACGTCGCGCACGTGCTGCGCAGGCTGCGCCGGGTCGCCGCGCACCACCGGGGCCTTGCGCCGCCCGCGGGCCCGGTGTTCCTGCTGGCCTCGGCCACCATCAGCGAGCCTGCCGCGTGCGCGCTCCTGCTCACCGGACAGCGCGCCGAGGAAGTGACCGAAAGCGCCGCGCCGCACGGGCCGGTCACCTTCGGCCTGTGGGAGCCGCCGCTCACTGCCGCGCGGGGAGAGGCGGGCGCGCCGATCAGGCGGACCGCCACCGCCGAGGCTGCCGGGCTGCTCGCCGACCTGGTGGCGCGGAACATCCCGTCGCTCGCCTTCTCCCGGTCGCGCCGGGGCGCCGAGGCGGTCGCCCTGGGCGCCCGGCGCGCGCTGACCGAGGCGGGCGCCGCCGGACTCGGCCAGCGGGTGGCCGCCTACCGATCCGGCTACCTCCCCGAGGACCGGCGTGCGCTTGAGGCGGCGCTGCGGACGGGAGCCATCACCGGCCTCGCCGCCACCACGGCCCTGGAGCTTGGCGTCGACATCAGCGGCCTGGACGCCGTGCTCATCGCCGGCTGGCCGGGGACGAGGGCGGCGCTCTGGCAGCAGGCGGGCCGGGCAGGCCGGGACGGGCGCGGCGCGGTCGCCGTGCTGATCGCCCGGGACGACCCGCTGGACACCTACCTGGTGCACCATCCCGAGGCGTTGCTGCGCCGCCCGGTGGAAGCGACCGTCCTCGACCCCGGCAACCCGTACGTGCTGGCCCCGCACCTGTGCGCGGCCGCGGCGGAACTGCCGCTGACCGAGGCTGACCTGGCCTTGTTCGGGCCGGAGTCCGCCGCGGTCACCGACGCCCTCGTCCAGCGCGGGATGCTGCGCCGGCGGGGGCCGGTCACGTGCTGGTCCGGCCGCGGCCGACCAGCGCGCTCCGGCCTCCGTGGGACCGGGGGCCGTCCGGTCAAGATCGTGGAAACGCCGACCGGCCGCCTGGTCGGGACGGTGGACGAGCCGTCCGCCCACGTGCTGGTGCACACCGGCGCCGTCTACGCGCACCAGGGCGAGATGTACCTGGTCACCAGGCTGGACCTAGCCGATGGCGTGGCCCTGGTGGAGGCGGCGGATCCTGGTTACGCGACCTCCGCCCGGGAGGTCACCGCGATCGAGGTGGCCGCCGAACTGCGCCGCTCGGCCTGGGGTGACGCCGCGGTGCATTTCGGTGACGTCCAGGTGACCAGGCAGGTCACCTCGTTCGTTCGGCGTGGGTTGGAGACAGGCCGTCCCCTTGGTGAGGAGCCGCTCGACCTGCCGCTACGCACCCTGCGCACGCGCGCCGTCTGGTGGACGATCCCGGACAGCCAGCGGTCGAGCCTGGCCGACCTGGGCGTCGACCTGCCTGGGGCCGCACACGCCGCCGAGCACGCCTCGATCGGGCTGCTGCCGCTGTTCGCCGCCTGCGACCGTTGGGACATTGGCGGGGTATCCGCCGATGTCCACCCCGCGACCGGTCAGCTGACCGTTTTCGTGTACGACGGGCATGACGGAGGTGCGGGTTTTGCTGAACGGGGCTACCAGGCGGCGGCGGAATGGCTCCGCGCCACCGCGGAGGCCATTCGCAGCTGTGAGTGCCAGGCAGGCTGCCCATCCTGCATCCAATCCCCCAAATGCGGTAATGGCAATGAGCCGCTCTCCAAGAATGGCTCGGTCCTGCTGCTGGAGAGCCTGCTAGCCGACTGCCGCGGCCGCTGACCAGCCGTCGGCTCACGGCTTCGGATCGCGGCTCGCCAGACGCAGTCGCGGCTAGCGGCTTGGGCTCGCGGCTTGCGCATCGCGGCCTCTGATCGCGCGTCGCGGCTTCTGGTCGCGGCGTTGGCGTCGGCTCGCGCGCCGCAGCCTCACGTCGCGACGTCCCGGCTCCGGGCCGGGGAGTTGGCGTCGGCTTGCGCATCGCAGCCTCGGGTCGCGGGGTCCCGGCTGCGGGTTGTGTTTCAGCTTGCGGGTCGCGGCTTAAGCTCGCGGCTCGCAGTCCCTGCTTCGGCTTGCGCGTCGTGGCATTGAGCTTGCCCGGGCCGCTCAATGCCCCATCGACCAGCCCGGGGGTGGCTCGTCAGCTGGCGATGACCAGCGGTCGCGACGTCCGGGCTGGTAGCGGGCGTCCCAGGCAGCCATCGGCCGATGCGCCGCAAACCGGGTCGGCGACGGCCCAAAATTGCTGATGCTGAGTCGGCCGGCCGCGGGCCCCCGGGTGCCGCCGGCCGCGGCCGAGACGGACCCCTTGCCCAGGTCAAAGAATGCACGAAGAGTTTCCCCTCGGACTCTCGACGTAACGGCCCAACGTCCGGCAGCATGGGGTTAAGTGCCGTAATCGGCGCCTTCTGCGCGTGACTGGTTGGTAACTTGGCCTTGATGCGCATAGGCTTTGCTAGATGACGGGCCCGGCTCTGCCCCCCCCGGAGCCGGACCGTATGGCGACCCCCGCTCTCCCCCCCGGCGGGGGTCGCCCCATTGTGGTCGGGGCCGGTTTCCATTCCGATGGAAGCCGGCCCCACCTCTGTCCGAGAGCGGCCCGGACTCTGCCGGGAGAGGCCCCACGAGCCCCGGCAGGAGCGAGCCGCCGGCGGTGCCTGGGACCTAGCATCAGCCGCGCCGGAAACCCCCACGCGGCGACTCGTGACCCGCTACCCGAAGCCCGACGCCGCGACTCGTGACCCGCACCCCGAAGCCGCGACGCCCGAGCCGCCGCCGCGCCCAGAAGCTGTGACCAGTCGCCCGACGCCGCGAGTTGAGGCCACATCGACGCATGCTCGCGGGTGATGCAACTCCGGCAATGTAAGAGGCCGGACCGATCGAGATCACGAATCGATCACGTCCGGGGCTATGCTCCCGCGCAGATCCGTCGTAGAAAGGTGTCACGGACTCGCGTCCGGACACGGCAACCGGAGTACCCACGCGCGACCAGCCGCGGGAGGCGTGCCGAGGCAGGAGCGGTGACGGTCGGCGGACGCCCACCAAGTGGCGTCGCGGCCAAGTGGCCTGCCCGGCGGATAAGGTGCACGCTTGGTAACCCGGGTCTGACGTGTCAGGGAACGGCGCCCCGGTGGGGCGCCGTTCGCTTTGCGCTCCGGCAGGACAGATGCCGCCCGCCGATCCCGTAAGATCACTTGCCGTGGGTCGGACTCACGGAATCGTTGGGGTCCGGAGTCCCTCGAATCACGACGCTCGATGGCAATCCGGCGGACCCGGCACGATTCGCGATGCCCCATGCACACGCGTGAAACACGGGGTGCGCGAGACTAGAGCCAGGAGCGCAGGAGGGGAGAGCATCCGATGGCCAAGCCGGCACCGCCGCAGTCTCTGCACCAAGACCGCGAGCAGTCAGTCGGCGACCTGGTAGCGCAGGCCGTCAAGGACGTCACCCAGCTGCTCAGGTTCGAGCTCGACCTGGCCAAGCTCGAACTGCGCGCAGACGCCCGCCGCCTGATCCTGGCGGCCGCGCTGCTCGTCATCGCTGCCCCGGCCGCAGGCCTCGTCTTGGTGCTGTGCAGTTTCGCACTGGCCTATGGGCTAATTCCGGCCTTCGGCGTTTCGGACTGGCAAGCCTTCCTGATCGTGGCCGGCCTGTACGCGCTCCTGGCCGTCGTGGCCAGTCTGATCGTGCGGCGGAAGGTGCGCGGGATGAGCGGTCTGCGCGACACAAGGAAGACCGTCCAAGAGGACCTTGCGATGCTAAAGCGCGACGACGAGAGCCCGGCCAGGCCGGCGGTCGGGGCAGGGTGAGCCATGGCAACCCTGCGGGGTGAGACGACGATCTACGTCGACGGCCCGTGGTCGCACCGCGCGGTCAGCGCGAATGGGACCCGGTTCCATATCGCTGAGCAGGGCGAAGGACCGCTAGTGCTACTGCTGCACGGTTTCCCCCAGTTCTGGTGGACCTGGCGGCAGCAGCTGGAGACGCTGGCGGACGCGGGTTACCGGGCGGTCGCGGCCGACCTGCGAGGATACGGCGGCAGCGACAAGCCGCCACGGGGATACGACCTGGTCACGGCCGCCTCTGATGCCGCCGGGCTGGTACGGGCGCTGGGCGAGGCCAACGCGGTCGTGGTTGGCCACGACTGGGGAGGCTTGGTGGCCTGGACCATGGCCGCCTATTTCCCCAAGGTGGTGCGGCGGCTCGCGATCGTCTCCGTCGCGCACCCGCTGCGGATGCGATCCGCCGTTCTCACAGATCCCTTGGGCCAGGGCAGGCACAGCGGGTATGCGTTCGGATTCCAGGTTCCGGTGTTGCCGGAGCGGCAGTTGGTCAGGGACGACGCCCGGCGTGTTGGGCGGATGTTGCACTCCTGGTCGCGCCCAGGCTGGCCCGACCCGGAAACCGAGCGGCGCTACCGAGCCGCGATGTGCATACCGTCGGTGGCACACTCTGCGCTGGAGTATCACCGATGGTTCGCGCGCTCCCGGGTACGGCCGGACGGGATGCGTTACGCGAGCCGCATGCGCGCGCCGATCCAGGCGCCCACCCTGCACCTGCACGGGGCGCTCGACACTTGCGTGCTGCCAGGTACCGCGCGCGGATCCGGCAGGCATGTGGACGGCCCGTACCGGTGGCGGCTGCTCGACGGCTCCGGCCATTTCCCGCAAGAAGAGCAGCCGGACCGCTTCGACACCGAGCTGACAGGCTGGCTGGCGGACCCAGAACCCGAACGATGATGCCGCGCACACCGGGCGACGCGAGCCGGGACAGGGATTCCGCTGGCCGCCCGCGCAGTGCCCGGCCGCGCGATGCGCTGGGGCGGCCGCTGCCCCATGGTGCGCCAGGTGAGGAACGCGTTCCGGACGACCTGCTGCTGCCGCCCGAGGAGGCCCTGGTGCTCGCCCAGCGGCTGCTCGACTCCGACCGCCCTTTCCACGCTCATGAGGTCCTTGAGGCGTCGTGGAAAGCGGCGCCAGATGCGGAGCGCGAGCTGTGGCGCGGGCTGGCACAGGTGGCGGTGGGTCTCACCCACGCGCAGCGCGGCAATACCCGGGGAGCCGCCGCGCTGCTGCGCCGGGGCGGTCAGGCCGTGGGCCGGTACGCCGCGGCCGCGCCGCACGGCGTCGACGCCGCCGGGATCGCCCGGGCGTGCGCGCAGCTTGCGGCGCGGATCGAGACGGACGGCGCCGGGGCAGTGCCAGCGCAGGACCTGCGGCTGCGGCTGACAGGGGGGTGACGGCGCGCTGGCCTGGCCGGGGTCCTCGGAGCGTGTCTCGTAGATCGTCAGCCTGCTACGCGTCCGCCGCTCGCGACGGCCAACATCCAGGAGATATGCCCTAGTCGCACTTCTGGGTGGACACGCCTGACGTGGCGTTCCCCCCGGCCTGGGCGCCGGGCGTGACCTCGGAGGCGGTCAGCGCGAACCCGGTGTCGGTGACACCGACCGCCGCTGCGAAGACCACGCCGTCCACCTGGCCGTCCGGGGCGAGCAGCGGGCCGCCCGAGTTCCCCGGCTCGACCAGCGCCCGCACGTCGTAGATCTGGCGGGTCACCATGGTCGACTGGTAGATGTTCGGGGCCTGGGCCTTCTGGTCCCGGCCGATTCGCGCGGGCACCGCCGTGAAGGATTTGTCCAGCGGGTACCCGGCGACTATCGCACTGTCGCCCGGGTTGGCGGGCCTGGCGAAGGCTAGCGGCGTGGCGTTAAGACCTGGCACATAGAGCACCGCGACGTCTCGTCCCGGGTCAAAGTAAACTACCCTCGCCGCGAAATGGTTCCCCAGCCGGGTGATGATCTGCTGGTCCTGGTTAACGCCGGCGACCACATGCGCGTTCGTCATCACGTGGTCGGGCGCGAACACGAACCCTGAACCCTCGATTCGGCGTGAGCAGGACGTTGCGACCCCCATCACCTTCACGACGCTGTCGCGGGCGCGAACCAGGCCGGCGGAGAGGACGACCCGCGGGTCAGGCGGCGCCACGGCGGCCGCAGACTCGGCGCCCAGCGAACCGAAGACAGATGTGTACGGGCCGCTGGCCAGCAGGCTGCGAAAGTCGGAGAACATCGTCTTTGCCGCCGGCGGCATGACCTTGTCCATCCCTTTCAGCACCGCGGACCGGTTCACCTGGCTGGAGATCGCCGCGAAAGGCGCGTTCACCACAGCGGAACCAATCAGCCAGGCGATGAGCAGCACAGACAGCACGCTCACGCCGGCGCCGGCCGCGGAGTCCACGAAGGTGGCTGGCCGCCAGCTCACCCGCGAGCGGATCATTGCCCCTACCGCGGAGGCCAGCAGCTGGCCGATCATCGCCGCCAGGAAAACCACGACGATGGCCACCAGGGCCTGCCTGGACTGCTGGTGGGTGAACGAGCCGGCGATCGACGGCGCGAAAAGGGCGCCGATCGCAGCGCCGCCGAGGAAGCCGGCAAAGCTCAGCACACCGATTATGAAGCCCTGGCGGTAGCCGGCCACGGCGAACGCGGCCGCGAGCGCGATCAAGATCAGGTCAAGCAGATCACCCGACACGTGCCCCACCGTATAGCGCGCAAGCCGATGATTTGGCCCGTCCCCAGTCGGCTGCCGTTCACAGATGTCAGCCGCGGGCGGCGGACGCGAGCGCGTCCGGCGGCAGGTCCTCCTCGTGATCACGGTCCCAGGGTCGTTCCCAGCCACCCAGCGCGAGCAGCAAATCGACCAAGGCGGCAGTGAAGCCCCACACCAGCATTCCGTGCACCCGGAATGCGGGGCCAGCGGTGCCAGAAGGATGGCGGATGGTAAGCCGGTGGTCTGGGTCGGCGAGTTCGGAGAGCGGCACCCGGGCGCATCCGGTCACCTCGGTGGGGTCGCCTGGGGTGACCGGGCCCGGCTGGCGCCACCAGGCGAGCACCGGCGTGACGGAGAACCCGCTCCGACTGATGAACAACTCCGGCAGCACAGCGAGCACTTCCACCCCGGAAGCGTCAACACCTGCCTCCTCGGCGGCCTCCCTGAGCGCCGCGGCGACCGGGCCGCCGTCCGATTCCTCGATCGCCCCGCCTGGAAAGGCTGGCTGGCCCGCGTGCCGGCGCAGCCACGGGCCCCGCTGGACAAGCAGCAGGTCGGGGCCGTCCGGCCCGTCCCCGAAGAGCATGAGTACCGCCGAGGGCCGACTGTTGCCCGCTGGCGGGCGCAGAGCCGGCGGAACGGGCATCCGTGGTGCCGCGGCGGCCAGGTCGCGCAGCCAGCCAGGGACCCCGGTCATGAGAATGGACCCGCCTTGACCAGTGCACGGGCCGTTTTCTCGTCCGTGGGCCCCTCCCCGTAGGCAGGGCAGAGCCTGGCCAGCGGGCATACCCCGCAGGCGGGCCTGCGCGCGTGACACATCCGGCGGCCATGCCAGATCAGCCGGTGGGAGAGCATTGTCCACTCTGACCGCGGGATCAGGGCGCCGACCTCGTGCTCGATCTTGACGGGGTCATCCTGCGTCGTCCAGCCGAAGCGGCGGGCCAGCCTGAAGAAATGCGTGTCCACCGTGATGCCGGGGACGCCGAACGCGTTGCCAAGCACGACGTTCGCCGTCTTGCGGCCGACACCCGGCAGGGTGACAAGGTCGCGCAGCCGCGGCGGCACCTCGCCGCCGAACCGGTCACAGAGCGCCTGGCCGAGGCCGATGAGGCTGGTGGTCTTGGCCCGGAAGAACCCGGTGGACTGAATGATCTTCTCGACCTCATCGCGGTCGGCGGCCGCGTAGTCCGCCGCGGTCCGGTAGCGGGAGAAGAGCACGGGCGTCACCATGTTGACCCGCTTATCCGTGCATTGCGCGGACAGGATCGTGGCTACGAGAAGCTCGAGCGGGGAGGTGAAGTCGAGCTCGCAATGCGCGTCGGGGTAGAGCAAGGCCAGTTCGCGGTTGATGCGACGGGCCCGGCGGACCAATGCGGTCCTCGAAGGGGGATCCTGGATCACCTTTCAAGACTATTGAGCCCGTGGCCTGCACTGTGCACCGCGCAGCAGTCCAGCCGGAAGGGCACCCCAGCGGCTGGATCGGGCGGAGTCAGGTGGCGGCCGAGCGCGACGGCGGCCACCCACCTGGCGCCCGCCTGCCGCAGCGCCACACTGGCCGACTGCACGCTCCCGCCCGAGACCCAGGTGTCGTCGAGCAGCAGGACGGCCGCGCCCCGCACCGGCTGCGCCGCCTGGAAGCGATCCGGATCCAGGTCACGCACCCACGGGTGATCATGACCACGGGCGACCAGACTGGCCCACGGCAAAGCGACATACGGCGCGACCAGTGCGGCAAGCGGATGCGGCCCGGGGCGGCTGCGCCCGCTGGGCACGACACACAGATGGGTGGGTGTCGGCATCCCGGCCTTCCGCCGGACGCACCGACCGTGGTCGCGCAGGAAGACGAGCAGCAGTGCACGCAGGGCGGACCGGGCCGCTGGAGCACCGTCCCGGGCGGACTTGTACAGCCAGAGATCCCTGGCGAGGCTGCTTCCCTTGACCGAGTAGGCGATCGGCACGACGACATCCGCGAGTCCGCCAGGAACGCTCTCAGCATGCAGTTCACACTGGAAGCACCGGGTGTAACCAGGTCCGACCGGCGCCCAGCAGACCTCGCACAGCCCGGGGCCCGGGGCCGCCGGGGCTCGCAGGCTGATGGCGTGCTGGGCTACTCGGGCACGCAGGTCCTGCCATACCGCCGATGGCCCGCCTGGCTGGTTCCGCGCTAACCCGCACATGCGCGGATGCTACGGCGCGGCACTGACGATTTACCTGGCTGCGCGGCCCCGGAGGCAGCCGGGCGGGTGACCGGTGCTCGCCCAGACCCGGGTACCGGCAGCGAGCATCGCCAGGCCGGTCTGGCTTCGGCTAAAGCCGCCGCGCCGGTTCGAGGTTTCCGCTGCGATCACGAAGAGTTCCGATATGCTTACCCAGGGCAACGTGGGCTGCGCACCACCCCCGCGGACCAGCCTGAATGGCCTACATAACGCATTTCAGAAGTCCGGCGTAATTGCCTCATTTCGGCCGTCCGGACACAGCCAACCTTCGCCGGGATGACGCTAGATGCCTACGCAGGAAACTGCCGGACAGCCAGAGGGCCCGGCCTCGGCAAACCTGAACGGCCTGCGCGGGACGAGCCTGGCGGCGCTGCTACGGCGGCACTGGCTGCTGGCGATCTTGCTGGCAGCGGGGCTAGCCCTGCGCGTCCTGGCGCAGATCGCCTACCGCCCCGCGCTGCTCTACATCGACTCGATCAAGTACCTGTACGGCGCCTATCCGGGCAATGACCCGCCCGGCTACCTGCTCGTGCTCAAGCCCTTCCTGACCGTCGGCAACCTGGACGTCGTCGCCGCCGTGCAGCACCTGCTCGGGCTGGGCATGGCCGTGGCCCTGTACCTGCTGATGCGCCGCCGCGGCGTGCCCCGCTGGCTCGCCGCCCTGGCCAACGCGCCCATCCTGCTCGACGGCTACCAGCTCCAGATGGAGCAGACGATCATGCCCGACACGCTGTTCGAGGCGCTGATCGTCACCGGCCTGGCCATCCTGCTCTGGCAACCCCACCCGAAACGCTGGATGATCGTCGCCGCCGGGTTCGCCCTGGGCGCCTCCGCCCCCGTCCGCCAGATCGGCGAGATCCTCATTCTGCCGGCCGTTATCTACCTGCTCGTCGTCATCCCCGGCTGGCGCGCCAAGCTCACCAACGCCGCCACCATCTGCGCCGCCTTCGCCCTGCCGATCCTCGCGGTCAGCTACCGCGACTACGTTGCCATCAAGCACTTCGCGCTGGCGCCCTACGCGCAGAGCACCATCTACGGGAGGGCGGCGGCGGCGGCTGACTGTCAGACGCTGCGGCTCCCCGCTTACGAACAGTCGCTGTGCCCGACACGTCGTGAGCAGGCTGTTGGCCCTGATCGCCTCGACCATGGCGCGCTCTCGCCGATCAAGAGCTACAAGCCCCCGCCAGGCCTGCATGGCTACATGATCGCCTCCGACTTCAGCCGCCGCGTCATCGCGCAGCAGCCGCTAGGCGTCCTGCGCGCGGTAGCCCGGGACGCGGTGAAGATGTTCGCCCTCCAGCGGGTGCAGGCTACAGGCGACACTCCGATCAGCCGCTGGCAGTTCCAGGCGGCTTACCCCTCTTACCCGCCCTACATCGCATTCCAGCGCGGGCGGCTCCGGTTCGCGGAGACGACCCCGAGCGGCCGGCTGAAGGTTCTCGGGCGTGGCCAGCCCTTCGGTGGTGGCCCCCCAGTGGTGGTCAGGCCCGTCGCCTCGTTCCTGCGCGTCTACCAGCTCGGTGGGGGCTACGCCCCCGGGCCGCTGCTCCTGCTGGCCGCCGTGGCCGGCCTGCTCGGCAGCCTGGGCCTCCTGCGCCGACGCGGCACCCTGACCCAGCGTGAGACGGCCGCCGCCTGCCTAGTCAATGTCCTAGCTGCCGCCGGGGTGCTGCTCGGCTCCGATATCTTCGAGTTCAGCTGGCGCTACCAGCTCCCGGCACTGGTTACCCTTGTGCCAGCTGGTGCCCTGGGCACTACCGTTGTCATCGGCTTCCTCACGGCGCGCCGCGGGCAGCCAGCCGGGCCGCCGGTCTCGCCCCAGCCGGTGCGGGCGGCCCCCATGCTCAGTGACGAGCACTCCGGCCTGCAGGCGAAAGACGGTGCGTCCGCCGGTTAAGCTCCCTCAGGGAGCCAGACGACAACCGCAACTCCCTGCCAGGATGACGCTTATGCCACTTCGCTCCACATCTGACGGCCGCCCGGCCGGCCAGGTTGCAGCCAAGGTGGGTCCACGTGGCCTGCAGAAGACCAGCCCGCAGAAGACCGGCCTGCGGAAGCCCGGCCTGCGCGGGATAAGCCTGGCCGCACTGCTACGGCGGCACTGGCTGCTGGCAATCCTGCTGGCAGCGGGCCTGACCCTCCGGGTCCTGGCGCAGATCGCCTACCGCCCCGCCCTGCTCTACATCGACTCGGTCAAGTACCTGTACATAGCGAACGGCGCCGACCCGGTCGGCTACCGCGTCTTGCTCAAGCCCCTCCTGGCGGTTGGCAACTTGGACGTAGTCGCCGCCGTCCAGCACCTGCTCGGCCTCGGCATGGCCGTGGCCCTGTACCTGCTGATGCGCCGCCGCGGCGTGCCCCGCTGGCTCGCCGCCCTGGCCACCGCGCCCATCCTGCTCGACGGCTACCAGCTCCAGAACGAGCAGACCATCATGCCCGACACCCTGTTCGAGGCGCTGATCGTCACTGGCCTGGTCATCATGCTCTGGCTGCCCCGGCCGAAACGCTGGATGATCATTGCCGCCGGAATCACCCTCGGCGCCTCTGCCACCGTGGCCCAGATCGGCCAGATCCTCATCCTGCCGACCGTTATCTACCTGCTCGTCGCCGTCCCGGGCTGGCGCGCCAAGCTCACCAAGGGCACCGTCCTCTGCGCCGCCTTCGCCCTGCCCATCGTCGCCTACTGCTCAGTGTCACTCGTGGACAACGGGCACTTCAGGCTGGCGTATACGGGAAGCAACGACCTCTACGGGCGGCTCGTGATGGCGACCAACTGCCAGTCCCTCAACCTCCCGGCTTACGAGCAGGCCCTGTGCCCGACCCGCGAGCAAGCAGTCGCGCTTGGCATCGACGGCCTCGAACACGACCACACGTCGCCCCTGCGGCTCTACGTACCGCCAACGAGCATGAGTTTCTCGGGTGTCGTCGCTGACTTCAATCGCCGGCTGGAGCTGCATGACCCGGTCGGCATCGCGCTGGCGATCGGCAAGGACGCGACGAAACTGTTCGCCCTCCAGCGGGTGCAGGCCCTGGGCGACACACCGATAACCCGCTGGCAGTTCCAGAACCACTACCCACAGTTCAGTCCTTACGTCTCCATCAAGAATGGTCAGCTCCAGATGGCCCAGCAGCCCACGGGTGTGGTGCAGGTTCTCGGCCAGGGCCAGCCTTTCGGTGGCGGCAACCCCGTGGCGGTCAAGCCGCTGGCCTCGTTCCTGCGCGCCTTCCAGCTGGATGGCGGCTACACGCCCGGGCCGCTGTTCCTGCTCAGCGTGGTGGCCGGTCTGCTCGGCAGTCTGGCTGTGGTGCGCCGCCGCGCTACCGACGCGCAGCGTGCGACGGCCACCGCCTGCCTGCTGGTCTTCACGGCAGGCGCGGCGGTGCTGCTCGGCTCGGACGTGTTCCAGTTCAGCTGGCGCTACCAGCTCCCCGCGCTGGTCACCCTGCCACCTGCGGGAGCCCTTGGCCTCACGGTCATCGGCGGCTACTTCGCGGCCCGCCGCCGCAAGCCCGCGGGACCTGAGCTTCCCCGCCAGGTGCCCCCGCCGGCCGGGGAGGCCGGGACCGGCAGCCAGCCGCCGGCCGGGGACGCCGGGGGCAGGAACGAACCGCTCGGCGTGTGAGGGTGTGCCCCTCAGGCAGGTCCCTCGGGACAGGCCCCTCCCGGCAGGACGATGATCAGCGGCCGCGGCGCAGCGTACGGAGGGGCACGGGCCAGGCGCCGGCCACCGACAGCGCCAGCACTGCCACAAGGGGAAGCAGGACAACTGCGGGAAGCCAGCCTGGCGCGTGGGCGGTGACGGTGGCCGAGATGAGCGCTCCGGCGATGAGGGCAGCGAAGACGCCCAGGCTGCGGGCGAGCCCTTCCGGCTTTTTCCCGGTGCTGAGCACCGCCACGATCCCGGTGAGCGTCCCCGTGAGGTATGTCGTCGACATCTGGCCAAGCTGCCGCACGGCGGCGGCCTGGATTCCCATCGACACGGACAGCAGCGCGAGCAGCACCAGTTGGGCGGTTCGGCCCGGGTGCCCGCCCTGTAGCTCCCAGCCCACGCAGAATGCGGCCAGGATGCAGAATTCGGCCGCGAGGGCGGCTGTGACACTGGGTGGCCAGGTCGTGCGCGGGCCAGCGGACCCGGCCACCCGCTGACCAGCGGACCGAGCGGCGATGGGCGCGCCGATGAGCACCCCGCAGGTGTAGCTCACCAAGGCCACGCCGCATGGGATGGCCAGGTTCGCATCATGGGACCCGGCGGCGATGCCCAGCAGGACCATGGTCCCGGTGACCACGCTGCTGAAGACGTGACCCAGATGCAGGAAGCAGGCGGCATCCACCGCGCCCGTCGGCAGCGTGAGCAGCACGACCAGCACGTCCCGCCGCCGCCCGGACAGGTCACGTTTCACGATCGGGCCTGCTGGCGGTTGCGGCGGCCAGGATGCGCCGCACCTCGGGGACCGTGTCGGCGGCCAGCCGGAGGGGTTCCTCGTCCGGCAGCGGCCGGACCGCAGGCCGCTCGCCCGCTCGCACCGCCCTGGTGACCTCTGCCAGCGCGGCGACCAGCTTCCCCCTGGTGAACCGCCGAGAAGCGCCCGCTGTGCATAGAGGCCGACCCTATCGACCGCAGTCGCGAACTGCCCTGGCAGGTGCGGTAGTCGCCCCCGACCGCATCGGGGCGCCCGGGGATCCTGACGCCGCAGGCGCTGGTTACGGCACCAGGACCGGGCCTCGGGGTCAGCTTCCGGGACCGGCCGGCGGCCAGTGGTATTGAGTGACTTCACCGCCACGGACGCGGACTGCCCCGGCGGCTGTGCGCGGGTCCCGCCAGATCGTGTACTCGCCGGCAGCCAGCGCCGGGTACACAGCCGCCTGGCAGCCGCCCGCGCCCACGCGGCGCTCGCGGACGACCGCGTGTGTGCGGCCGGCCCCGGCCGGGTGCCGCAGGCTGACATGGATCTCCTGCCCCGCCATCTCGGCCGGCGCGTACACAATCAGGGCGCCGGTCCCGGTCCCGATGTCGAGCACGATGGTTCCGGGATGCGACGGACCCGGGATCGTCTCTGGCATGGCCGCGGCCTCAGGACGGGTTGTAGTAGCCGCCGTAGGGCGAGCCGAGATAAGGGAAGGAGCCGAGGTACCCGTTGCTGACGTCCTCGGGTGTGAGGCCGTCAGTGACCTTCCCGGCGGCCTTGTCGGGCTTGTATTTTTTGTCGATGAGCGGGTAAGTCACCCCCGCGATAGCCCGCAGTTCGATCGTGACCACATCGTCGAATACGCGCCGGCCGTTCGGGAACCCGGCGACGTCGCCGCCGATCAGGCCCAGGATCTTCGGGTGGCTGGCGGGCGGGATGGCCGTGTTCAGGCGGAGCACGTCGGCGAGGACGGACCCGCCGCTGTTCTGGAAGCCGGGGATGATCCCGCCCGGGATGCCGGTGAGCAGGATCGCCTCAAGGTCCACCCGGGGCTTGCCGGAGTTCACCAGCCCCGCCAGGTTCGGGAACACACCCGGGTAAAGCACAGGGAGCAGGCCCGCCAGACCCGGATGGGCGAAATAGCTGGCGAACATCTTGTCGTCCGAAGGCCCCCGCGTGTTCCACAGGTCCTTCTTCCCCAGCGGGATGAGGACCTCGTTGACGAGCGGATTGCCGAGCCGCGACACCTGGCGGAACGGGCCGGTGTCCACATTCTCGCCGTGATCGGCGTCCCATAGCCGGACCCGCTGCCGGCTGGCCGTGGTCCACACGCCGATCACTGCGCGCGGGTCGTCCGCCTTGGGACTCGTCGTCCGGGTGAGCTGCCACTTCGGTACCTGGATCGCGATCGAGTGCACGTTC
>DASWFT010000609.1:0-1870 GCA_036394075.1 Streptosporangiaceae bacterium | reverse complement strand
GGTAGCAGCAAGGGATACTGGCGGGTTGCTGGCTCCAAGGTCCTTCAGGTGTCCCTGCCCAATGCCTACTGGAACCGCCTCGGCCTGAAGACCCTGAGCCAGACCTGGCAGCGTCTCAATCCGACGGCTTGACGAACCGCCGGATGCGGGCCCGCATGTCCGGTGGTGTGGGAGGGGGCGGGGCGACCCCGCCCCCTACCCGATCGCGGCGATCGCGATCCGGACCATCGCGAGCTGAGGAAGACGGCCGCCCACAGCGCGCCGTTCAGGGTCCGGATGACCTATCCCCGGCAGCTGCCTGCCCGGGACGGCGCGGGCGCGCCGGGCGGGCCTCTCCAAGGCAGAGCCCGGCGCAAGACCCCCGCAGGAACCGTAGCGCGGCCAGGCTGCCGCGTGCTGGTAGCTGGCTGCCGCTCCTCATCGTGGCCCCGGCCTGTCGCGCGGCTCGAGGACCTCCGATAAAGCGCACCGCGGCCAGATCCGCCCGGCGGCCAGGCCGCGCCGGGCCGGGCCACGCGAATTCAGCCATGAACTGGGGCCTGCGATCGCGGCGTGTCCACCCAATGTTCACATCAGCCACTGAACCGGTACGGACTGGGTACCTGAACTCTGTTGGCAAGTGCGGCCCGGGATCCAGAAGGGCCCGGGCGCACCTGGAACGGAGGTTCCAATGACGCGATTCACGTTCCGCCGGCCGTACTCCCTCTCACCCGGGCCTGGCCGCCGCCGGCGCCGGTCGTGGCCGGCTGCCGCCGTAGTTGCCGCCGCCGCGCTGGCCACCATGGCCGCAGCCGCCTCCCCGGCTGGCGCGGAACAGGCACGATTCCGCCAGGTCAACCTGGTGTCGGACATCCCGGGCGTCGCCCCGTTGACCGACCCGGACCTGCTCAACGCGTGGGGCCTGGCAGCCACCCCTGGCACCGATCAGGCGCCAGGCTCGCCGCTGTGGGTGTCCGACAACGGCTCAGACAAGACCACCCTGTTCGCCGGGGCCACCCCCACCTCGGTGACCCAGGTGCTGGTGGTGAACATCACCGCGGGCGCTCCCACCGGTCAGGTGTTCAACCCCGACCGCGCCGGCTTCCTCGTCCATGACGCCGCCGGCCACTCGGGCTCGGCGCTGTTCATCTTCGCCTCCGAGAACGGCGCGATCGACGCCTGGAACCCCGGCGTCGGCGCCACCGGAACCGGGCCGTCAACGGTGACCGAAACGCCCGTCAGCAACGGCGCCAACGCCGTCTACAAGGGCCTGGCCATCGCCCAGGCATCCGACGGCCACACCTACCTCTACGCCACCAACTTCAGGTCCGGGCGAGTCGAGGTCTATGACAGCAACTTCCAGCCGGCCCGGCTGCCGGGCGGGTTGTTCACCGATCCCGGCATCCCGGCCGGTTACGCGCCATTCGGCATCCAGGAACTCGCCGGCGAGCTTTACGTGACCTACGCCAAGCAGGACGCCGCCCTGCACGACGACGTCGCCGGGCAGGGCCACGGCTTCGTGGACGTCTTCAGCAACGACGGCGCGCTCATCCGCCGTCTGGTGTCTCATGGTCAGCTCAACTCGCCGTGGGGACTGGCCCTGGCACCTGCCGGCTTCGGCGGGTTTGGCGGCGCGCTGCTCGTCGGCAACTTCGGTGACGGGCACATCAACGCCTACAACCCCGACACCGGTACCCATCTGGGCCAGTTGCGCGGGCCGGGCGGCCACCCGATCGTCATCGACGGCCTGTGGGGTCTTAGGTTCGGCAACGGGAACGCCGCCAAGACCGAAGAACTGGTCTTCTCCGCCGGGCCCAACGGCGAGGCCGACGGGCTGCTGGGGAAGATCGTGGTAGCCGGCTGACACTGTCCCGTTCACCCGCAACGGACC
>DASWFT010000608.1:0-10804 GCA_036394075.1 Streptosporangiaceae bacterium | reverse complement strand
GATGCTGGTCATCGGTGATGATCTCCGGGCGCGTCGGCTTGTCCTCGCACTCATGAGGCCTCCGCGGCGGTGGCGCGCAGCGGCCGGTAGCCGTCGGAGTCGAGCTTGGCGAGCTCGCCGTCGACGTCGACCGAGTGGGTGCCGTAGAAGTGGACGTTCTCGTGGTGGGTGGGCCAGATGTGCGCCAGCACGGCATCGTCGATGTCCCGCCCGGCGCGGCGCAGGGCGGTGACGGCCAGGCCGTTGTACTCCGTGGTCCAGGTGACTACCGCGTTGGTGGCCAGGGTCAGGCACCACATCTGCTCGGCCTGCTGCTCGTGGTGCCGGCGCCGCAGCGCCCCTTCCCCGGCGTAGGCGAGCGACCGCTTGAGCGCGTGCAGGTTCTCGCCCTTGTTCAGCTGGCGGCCGATCCGCCGCTGGTAGGTCTCGTCCGCCAGGTAGCGGGCGGCGTAGACGGTGCGGCGCAGCGCCCCGTACTCCTTGATCGCGGTCGCGAGGGCGTTCTGCTGCCGCTTGGACGAGCAGAGCTTGCCGACCACGAGGGCGGCGGTGGCGTGGCCGCCCTTGACGGAGGCGGCGACGCGCAGCAGGTCGTCCCACATGCCCGTGATCAGCTCCTCGTTAAGTCGGCGGGTGAGCAGGTGCCCGGCGGAGGGGTAGCGGGCCGCGAAGTCGGCCCTCGGCCCTGTCCGGTAGAGGGTGATCTTGCCCAGGTCGCGGATGCGGGGGGACAGCTGGAGGCCTACGAGGTCGAACAGCGCGAAGTTCGCCAGTGTCGCGCCGTGGGTGTCGGTGGCGTGCTCGGTGATGAGCAGGTCGGTCTGGTTGCCCAGAATGCCGTCGAGCACGTAGGGGCTTTCCGGGTCGGTCGCCGCGATGACCTTGGTGTCGAACGTCGAGTGCTGGTCCGAGACGTGGGTGTAGGTAGAGATGCCCTGGCCGCGGGCGAAGTAGCGGGACAGGTGCCGGGCGGTCAGCGACTTGCCCTTGACCGGGAACCGCTGCCCGTCCGATGAGGACAGGGTGCCGGTGCCGAACGCCCGGGTCATCGGGAGCCGGGTGTGGTAGTTGACGATTGCGGCGTTGGCCGCCTCGAGCGTCTCGGCGCGGAAGTACCACTCGGCGGTCCAGGCCAGCACGTCGTACGGCACGCCGCAGGACTCGGCCATCGCGCCCAGGCCCATGTTGGTGGCCTCGGCGATGATCACGTACAGCAGGTTCCGCTTCAGCTCCGGCGGGCGGGCCACCTTGCCGCCCGCGTGCACCAGGTGGTCGGTGAACCCGGTCCGGGCGTCGACCTCCACCAGTACCGACGCGACCGGGACGCGGGGCAGCATCGCGCCGAGCCCGGCCCGCAGCGCCTCGGCCTCGGCCGGGACGTCCTCGGCGGTCAGCCGCGGGATGACCAGCTCCCCGTCGGCGCCGAGGCGGACCTCGCCCGGCCCGCTGCCCCGGGCGAGCTGTGCCTCCAGGTCCGACAGCGCCGCGTGCAGCTCGTCGTTCGCCAGGGCCAGGGCGTCGGCCGCGGATACCGGCTTGCCGGCCACCTGGCAGAACTCCAGCCGCTGCGGCTCCCACTGCTGCGGGGTGAGAAGGAAAGAGGCAGGGTCGGCGTACCGGCGCGACCCGGGGACGTAGACGTCTCCCGAGCGCAGCCCGTCGCGCAGGGCCATCAGCACGCACAGCTCCCAGTAGTGCCGGTAGGCGGTGACGTCGCCGTCCTGCGCGGCCTTCTCGAGGTAGCCGGCCCAGCGGGCGGGCACGAACCCGCCGGGCGCGCTGTCGGGGACCTTGCGGGCCCTGGTCGCGTACAGCCCGGCCAGGATGGTGACGGCCTGGAGCAGGTCGTCCGTGCCGGGGCCGCCGGCGAACCGGACGGCGGCCAGCACGTCCGGGACGAACTGGCGCAGGTAGGCCATGGAGGCGTCCATCATCGCCAGGTGCCCGTGATCGCGGGGCAGCCGCTCGCGGCGGGCTTCCCACGCCGCCCGCATGCGCTCGTGGCCTATATCCCCGCGCAGCCTCGCGCCCACCTGATCGTCGCCGATCTCCGGGTCCAGCACGATCTTCAGGATGTCGTCCAGCAGCGCCTGCCGGTTCTCCCCGCCGCGGGCGCGCTCGGCCAGCGCCTCGGTCAGCCGTGCCCGCGCGGCTGACTCCCGGCCGGACAGCGCCTGGTCGAACAGCAGCAGGGACTCGTCCAGCACGTCGACTGCGGACTGCGTGATCAGGGTGAGCAGGATCGGGTACCGGCGCGCGGGCTCGCGCCGCGCCAGGTGCTGCGGCGTCAGCCGGCGGCCCACCCCTGCCAGGAACCGCCGCCGCTCCGCCGGCAGTACCGACAGGTCCAGCGTGTCCGCGTCCAGCCCGCGCAGGTAGGCCAGCTTCTCCAGCTCGCCCTTCACCGCCGCCGGGGTCGCCGCGACGGGCCCGGTCCCGAGCCAGGACAGCCGCGTGCGGCCGAGCACGGGATCGACCGCCAGCATCTCGTCAAGCTCGGCCTGCCGCCGCTGGGTGAGCAGCGGGGCGACCCGCGTCCAGGTCTCCTCCCGGGCCCGTTCCCGCGCGGTCGCGACGCACTCCAGGATCTTCACGATGCCCGGCCGGACCAGCATGGACGAGGACAGGTACTCACAGGCCTGCCGGAACAGCAGCTTCGGCGAGTCGTGCTCCATCGCCCGCGCGAACAGGAACTCCTCCAGGTCCTTCCAGCGCGGGCCGTCGACCGTCCGCCAGCCCAGGTACCCGGCAACCTCGCGCAGGTGACCGGTGCGGGTCTGCTCACGGGCACCGTAACCGCGCAGCGCGCCGACCGGGATGCCCAGCTTCTCCGACAGCCGCGCCACCACGGCGGCCGGGGCGGCGGCCACGTCGTCAGGGACGAACCCGAGCCATGGCAGCGTGCACAGCTGCACCGCCACGCCCATCACGTTGTCCTGGCCCCGGAACTTCCGGGCGAACGCCTCATCAGCCGGCGCGAGCGTGAAGTACCGGATCAGCTCAGCACGCGCAGGCTCCGGGAAGCCCCGCAGCTGCGCCAGCTCATCCTCTGAGAACACGTCCCTGGTCGCCACCGGCGTCCCTTCCCCGAGGAGAAGACCTCGCTGGAGAACACCTATCCGACATGGACGCTCACTCGCAGCAAAACCGGGCAACCCGGCCTCTCGTTATGCGGCTGTGTTCCTAATCGTTGTTTTTGCGCTGGATGGTGCCGAGAGCCCTCGATGGCCCGCAGGACACGGCGGCCGGCCAGTTCTGGCACCAGCTCGTCGATCGGCTCCTCGAGGCGAAGGAGGCCCTCTTCGACCAGCGACATCGTGGCCACGGCGGTGATGGGCTTGGTGAGCGAGGCGATCCGGAAGATGGCGTCGCGCGCCAGGGGAGCGTCGGCGGCGAATGACGGCCTGCCCACGGTGTCGATGTGCACGTCATCGCCATGGGCCACCAGGGTGGTGAGCCCCGGCAGGCGACCGGCCGCGACATGGGCGGCCATCGAGTCGTGCAGGCGGGCCAGGCCTTTCCTCGAGAGATAGCTGGCCGAGGGCTCATTGGTGGTCAGGGGTCGACTCCCGGTTCGCGGCATGTGGTGTAGACCTCGAGCCAAGCACAAAGTCATCGATGAGACTCGTCCGCTCTCGGGTCCTAAAGGCCCGCGCCCCGGCCGTGAACCGTGCGATTCTGTCAGATGAGGTCATTACGGTGGCCCGCATGGCTACCACCGATGAGCGCGTGAGGAAGTTAGAGGTGCGGGTCGACGTGCTGGAGACATGGGCAGGACCCGGTCAGACCGGGGCCCTGGCCGATGGCCAGCGCAAAATCAGGGCCGACCTGGCAAAGATCCACAAGACTCAGGACCGGCATGGCCGTCTGCTCGGGCAACTGGTCTCGGACGTGGACATCCTCAAGACCGACGTTGCCGGGCTGAAAACCGACGTTGCTGAGTTGCGTTCGGACATGGCCGGTGTGAAGGCCACGCTGGGGGAGATCCTCCGGCGCCTGCCCGCGGTGCGCGACTAGCCAGGCTGGCCGTCAGGGCAGCGTGAGGATCCGCGGCCCGTCATCCGTGATGGCCACGGTGTGCTCCACGTGGGCGGCCCGGCTGCCGTCCGTGGTGCGCAGCGCCCAGCCGTCCCCGGCCACCCGGAAGGCATCGCTGCCACCGGCCATGAACATCGGCTCGATGGCGAGCGCCATGCCGCTGCGCAGCCGCAGGCCACGCCTCGGCCTGCCATCGTTGGGGACGTGCGGGTCCTCGTGCATCTGGCGGCCGATGCCATGGCCGCCGAACCCAGACGGGATGCCATAACGTGCGGCCCGCCCTACCCGGCCGACGGCACTGGCGATGTCACCGATGCGTGCCCCGGGCACGGCGGCCGCGATGCCCGCAGTGAGAGCGTCCTGGGCCGAAGCGATCAGCCGCAGGTCCGCCGGGCGGGGTGTGCCCACGATGAAGCTGATGGCCGCGTCGCCGGTCCATCCCGCAAGTTCCGCGCCGCAGTCGATGCTCACCAGGTCACCGTCACGGAGCCGGTAACCGTCGGGTATGCCGTGCACGATGACATCGTTGACCGACGCGCAGATCACGGCGGGGAAGGGCGTCGGCGCGAACGACGGGTGGTAGTGCAGGAATGGCGACCGCGCCGCTGCCTCGCGGATGACAGCGTGGGCCGCCTCGTCGAGATCCAGCAACCGGACGCCCACCCCGGCGCTGTCCCTGGCCGCCGCGAGAGCGCGGGCCACCACCCGGCCGGCTTCCCGCATGGCGTCGAGGTCCGAGTCCGTTTTTATCTCCACCACTGCTGTCCCACTCCTTCCACTCGGGGCTCCTGCGCGCGCCGGCGGTAGGCACGGGACTTGGCCCGGGACCCGCAGATGCTCATCGTGCACCAGCGGCCATTGCGGGTAGGGGAGCGATCATAGAATGCCCACTGGCAATCGTCAGCGGTGCAGGCCTTGAGCCTGGCCCAGGTTCCATTGGCGGCCGCCGTGGCGGCGATGAGTAGGAGGCGGGCTAGGGCGCCCCGGGCGCCTGTGCCGGCCGGAACGGCGGCGATGGTGCCGTCATCGTCCACGCCCAGGCTGACCGGCAGGTCGGCTGCGACGGCTCGCAACTCGTCGGCCGGGCCAGCGCCCACGGCGCGCACACCCGCCGGGCCCGCCTGGCCGGCTGGACCCGCCGCCAAGCCCGGATAGCCAGGATGACCAGCGTGCTCACGCAGGACACCACGCAGTGCCTCCCTCAGGGCAACGGCGCTGGCCAGATCGGCGGCGGACACCGCGCCCGGCGTGGCCAGCAGGCCCTGTCCTGACAGCCACCGGCCGAACCCGGCGCCCGTGGCGAAATCGTCCGTGCCCTGCTCGATGTCGAGCGTATTCACGAAGGCACGGACCGCCTCGAGCTCACCCGGCGCCGCGCTCGCCTGGACCTGCCGGTCGCCGGGCGCGGCCTGCTGTTCAGTCATCCGCTGCGGTGCTCCCTTCCGGCGCCCGGGTCACTGTGCCCCGAGCAGCAAAGCCTCGAGGATCGTGCATCACCATCTAAGAAGCTTAGCCGGTTGCGCCAGAGGTGTGGCGGCCATAGACTTCCGTCACCATCTAACTGGTTTTGCTAGTGACGAATTCCGGAGGCAGTCATGCGTGAATGGGTGATGATCGGGGTCCCGAGCAGCGCGGGTGCGCATCACGCGGGCCAGGAACGGGCCCCGGCCGCCCTGCGTTCCGCAGGCCTGGTCGGGCGGCTGCGGGCGGCCGGCCTATCCGTGGCCGACGCCGGCAACTTGCCCGGGGCGGCATTCGCGGTGGACCATGAACATCCCGCCGCCCGCAACCTTGCCGCTGTCGCCCGGGTAGCGCGGCAAGTCGCGGACGCGGTGGCAGACGTGGTCACCGGCGGCCGCCTGCCGCTGGTGGTAGGCGGGGACTGCACCATCACCCTCGGCGTGATCGCCGGATTTCGGCGTGCCCATCCCGATGTCGGCCTGCTCTACGTGGACGGAGACGCCGACTTGGGCACGCCGCAGTCCAGCGGCTCAGGGATCCTCGACTCCATGGGCATCGCGCACCTGCTCGGGTACGGCGCACCGGAGCTCACCGGCCTCGGCGGAGAGCCTCCGCTGCTTGAGCCGGACCATCTGGCCTTGGTCGGGGCGGACCCACGCGAGACCGACGAGGCCGGCCGGCGTTTCCTGGCCGACCTGGGCGTCAGTTTCCAGGAAGCCCCGGCCCTGGCCGCCGACCCGGCGGCCGTGGCCAAGCATGCGCTCGACGTGGTCACGGCCAGGTCAGGGCCGCTCGTCGTGCACTTCGACGTGGACGTCGTCGACTCAGGGGACCTGCCGCTCGGCAACTTCCCGCACTACGGCTCCGGGGTGTCGCTTGAGCAGGTGGCCAGCTGCCTGCGGGTGCTGCTGGCCCACGAGTCGGTCGCGGGCCTGGTGCTCACGGAGGTTAACCCGACGCATGACGCGGACGGGACACTCATCAACGGCTATCTCGACGGCCTGGTCGGCGCGATCGCCGGCAGCTGAGCACCGCGAGCCGCCGGGGTGCGGCGCCGCCTGGACTGAGGAGCGCAGCGTGAGCGAGCCGCCGGGGCGCGGCGCCGCCTGGACTGAGGAGCGCAGCGTGAGCGAGCCGCCGGGGCGCGGCGCCGCCTGGACTGAGGAGCGAGGAACGAGCGACGAGGGAAGGCGGCGCCTTCAGGCACCCCGGAAGCGAGCGGGAGACAGAGCACGAGCGACGAGGGAAGGCGGCGCCTTCAGGCACCCCGGAGGCGAGCGGGGATACAGCACGAGCCCAGCGCCGCGCAGGCGGGTTAGGGCGTGTCCCTACTACTCCTCCTCGGTCCGCCCGCCTAGGTGACGGGCCATGAACCGCTCCGCCGCCGCGTAGAAGCGGAGCCTGTTCTCAGGCTTGGCGAAGCCATGCCCCTCGTCGGGGAAGAGCAGGTACTCGTGATCGATCCCGGCGTCCCGCAAGGCCGCGACGATCTGCTCCGACTCGGCCTGCTTCACCCGCGGGTCGTTCGCTCCCTGCGCGATGAGCAGCGGGATGCGGATGCTAGACGCCCGCGACAGGGGAGAGCGGGACCACAGGAAGTCGGCGTCCGCCTCCGGGTCGCCTACCCGGCGGTGAAACTGGGCGATCATCGGCGCCCAGTACGGCGGGATCGTCTCGATCAGGGTCTTCAGGTTGGAGGGGCCGACGATGTCCACGGCGCAGCGGAAGACGTCCGGGGTGAACGCCGCCCCGGCGAGGGCCGCGTAGCCGCCGTAGGAGCCGCCATAGATCGCGACCCTGACTGGGTCGGCCCAGCCCTGGGCGGTGACGAACGCCACCGCGTCCACCAGGTCGTCCTGCATCCGGCTGCCCCACTCCCGGTCCCCGGCATTGACGAACGCCTTGCCGTAGCCGGTCGAGCCGCGGAAGTTCACCTGGACGCATAGATAGCCGCGGTTGGCCAGCCATTGCGCCTCCGGGTCGAAACCCCAGGCGTCACGCGCCCATGGCCCGCCGTGCACGTTGAGCACCGTCGGCAGCCCCTGGCGATCGGCCCCCGGCGGGAAGGTCGCGTACCCGTGGATGGTCAGGCCGTCCCGCGAGGTGAACGAGAACGGCTCCATGGGGGCGAGCTCGTATCGGGACAGTTCCGGCTGGTGCTCGAACAGGAACCGGCCGGACCGGGTGTCCCGGTCATAGCTGTAGTACGGGACCGCGCCGGCGTCGTTGGTGAACCCGATCAGCCATGTCCCGTCAGCGTCGTCGGCGTCCGCGAAGGACGGATCCCCTGGGTGCAGCGCGCGGACCGCCGCCAGGTCCGGTGCGACAGAGGGGTCGAGCACCTGGTATTCCATGCGGTCCTTGAGGAACGTGACGATCTGAGGCTCACGGGTGTCCGGGTGCAGCCGCACGCCCGTCACGTCCGCCTCCGGATCTTCGGCCAGCACCTCGGCGTCGCCAGTGGCCAGGTCGAAGCGGACCAGCCTGGCGGTGTCCGCACCGACCGAGCTCTCCGCCAGCAGCGAGGCGCCGTCCTCGCTGAACGCGAGCGGCCCGGTGGTCAGCGCGTCCTCGGCACTGATGGACAGCAGCGGCCGCCACTCCTCCTCCGCGCTGCCACGGACCATGACGATGGCGCCGCCGTCAGGCTGGGGCGCTATCCCGGCCCTGACCACGAGCTGGGCATCGGCGACCCAGCCGATGAAGCCCGGGTTCTCGACTTCCTTGACCAGGTCGCCGGACACCAGGTCGAGCCGGTAGACGTCGTGCAGCTGCGGGTTGTCCCGGTTCAGCCCGACCAGGATCTCGGTGGGGAACTTCTTCTCGGTCGCGATGATTTGTGTCTGCACGTCGTCGAAGGGAGTGAGGTCGCGCCGCTGCATTGTCTCCAAGTCGACATCGTGCAGCCGCCAGTTCTCGTCACCCCCGGTGTCCTGCAGGTACATCAAGTGCCGGCCGTCGTGGGCCCAGGCGAACATGCGGATACCCCGGTCGGTATCGTCCGTGACCACCTGCGCCTGCGCCCATCCGACGCCGTCAGCTCCCGTGGGGGCGACCCAGACGTTAAGCACACCATCGTGCGGGGCGATCCAGGCGAGCCTGGACCCGTCGGGGGAGATGCGGGGCATGACGCGTTCGGGATTCCCGAACAGGACACGGCGGGGGATAAGTTCGGCCATGAGCCATGCCTACCATGTGCCCGGCCGTGCGAAGTACGGGACACTGCCCAGTTTGAGACGCTGGGCAGGCTGAGACGATGGGCAGTTCTGCGCGCTACGATCTGCCGGGTGCTGCGAACTTCCCGGAACGTGTGAACGTGACCGGGGGAGAGGTGCGGGACGCCCTGGTCATCCGGCGCGGCCACGTGCTCACCATGGACCGCCGGCTGGGCGACATCCCCGGCCGCGCGTTAACAGGCCGCCTTCGCGGCCCGCTACCCGTCGGCCGGGTACCTGCTCGCCCGCCGGCTCAACGAGGAGCTGATCACGGGCATGTGGGACGACCTGCTGCGCGTCGCCGCCTCCGTCAAGGGCGGCCACGCCACCGCCGCCCTCGTGGTCGGCAAGCTGTGCTTGTCCAAGCGGCAGCAGAACGCCCTCGCGTCCGCGATCAAGGAGTACGGGGCGCTGCGCCGCACCGTCTACGCCGCCCGGTACCTGGCGGACGAGACCTACCGGCGGCGGAGCGGCCGCCAGCTGAACAAGGGCGAGAACCTGCACGCGCTCAAGCGGTCGCTCGCCTACGCCGGGGAAGGGGCGCTCCGTCGCCGGCACCACGAGCAGCAGGCCGAGCAGATGTGGTGCCTGACCCTGGCCACCAACGCGGTAGTCACCTGGACCACGGAGTACAACGGCCTGGCCGTCACCGCCCTGCGCCGCGCCGGGCGGGACATCGACGACGTCGTGCTGGCGCACATCTGGCCCACCCACCACGAGAACGTCCACTTCTACGGCACCCACTCGGTCGACGTCGACGGCGAGCTCGCCAAGCTCGACGCCGACGGCTACCGGCCGCTGCGCGCCACCGCCGCCGCCGTCCGTGGCGACCGGTAGCCGTCGGCGTCATGCAGCGCCTCACCGGGAGCGGGAACTTCCGGAGCTCCCAGGTCGATGACTTCGCCGGGGGCGGGAGCTGCGACGACGGGATGCTCGCGGGCATACGCGCCGACGGCGAGGGCGAGCTTCGGCTCACCTCCGGGCATGGCATGCTGGCGGTCGCGGGCCGTACGCCGACCGGGTAGAACTCCTTGGGGATGAACCGTGCCCGAAGCGCGCGGGTTCCGTTATTCCCAGATGCCTATCGACGGGAACCCGCACCGTGACGAGTCGGCTGAGATGGCTGTAGCGCGGGTTTCTGCAGTGGGTTCCCCTAACTGGGGTCGCTGAGGCGGGTGCGGGGGCCGCGGATGGTGAACGGGAGCAGGCCTGCCGCGAAGACCGCGCAGGCGCAGATCCAGGCGCCGTGGTCGGCGGGCGGGCGGACCGGCCAGGTCCACGGGGCGGTCCAGGCTTCGAGCAGGGCGTACTGGCAGAACGCCATGTATCCCATCGGGAGCGTCCAGGCGAGCAGGCCGCCGGTGACCAGCGAGCACAGCAGCCCGATGCCGGTGATCCCGATGACGTTCCTGGCGAGCATCAGAACGCCCTCGTTGAGGCTCTCGCCGGCGGCGCCCAGCTGAAGCAGCGCGATCGCCAGCCCGCACATCCCGGCGGCGGCGAGCAGGCGCAGGTACGGCAGCCAGCGCCCGGCGGACCGTTCCGTCTCGCCGAACGGGCTGTGCGCCGTCACCGCGATCACCGTCGCCGCGCCCGCCTCGATGATCAGCGGGACTTGCTGCGCGTAGGGGCCGGAGTTGAACGCCCAGTGCCAGTGCAGCGCCGCGTGCAACAGAGCGCCGCAGACGGCGAGCGCGAGGATCCCGGCAGGGACACGTCGGCTGCGCAGGTGAAGCCACACCAGGCGCACGCCAGACGGGCCACGCCAGGCAGCCCCGGCTGGGGCGGCCGGAGGCTTCAGTACCTCGGCGGCGGTCACGGGATCTGCGCCAGGGTGATCTTGCCGGCCCGCAGGGCGGCCAGGTGCGCCGCCAGCCAGGCGTGCCGCGCGCTGGCGGACAGCGCGGCGAACCGTTGTGCGGCGGCGGAGACGCCGGCCGACGTCACGCTGGGACTGAGCGGCTGCGAGCCGACTGCGGTCAGCAGCGCGTCCTCCACCGCCTGCTGCGCCGGTCCCAGCAGAATCGGGACAGGACCCGCATGAGGCGGCCGCCCCGTGAGGAACGCGTCAAGCAGCCCCTGCTGGAACC
>DASWFT010000607.1:0-1961 GCA_036394075.1 Streptosporangiaceae bacterium | reverse complement strand
GCCTCCAGCAGCACAGCCACCTGCTCGTCAGGGTGCAGGGCCGCGGCGGCCAGGTGCCAGGCCCGCCGGTCTGGCTGGTCGTGCAGGGCCCCGGCGAGCTGGCGGTGCGCCGCGGCGCGCTGCGCGAAGGGCGCGGAGTGGTAGATGGCGGAACGGACCAGGGGATGGGAGAACCGCAGGCCGGTCCGGTCTACCGTGATCAGGCCCAGCTGCTCGGCCGGCTCCAGGGCCCGCGCATCTGGCCCGGCGCCGTGGCTAGCGGCCGCGCTCAGGTCCGGGCCGTCGGCCACCGCGGCCAGCAGCAGCGCGGCCCGTGCTGGCTCGGGCAGGGCGGCGAACCGGGAGGTGATGACGGCGCTCAGCCGGTCGCTCAGGGGCAGCGGCTCGGCGGCCCACCGCCGGCTGGCTGCCGGGTCGTCGGCGATCACCTTGGCCAGCTCGATCAGCGCCATGGGATTACCCCCGGCCTGGGCGAGCACCTGCGCCCGGGCCCGCCCGCGGGGCGGGCGCGGCTGCCCGTCCAGCAGGCGGCCGGCGTCCCCGGCGGGCAGCGGCTCCAGATGCAGCTCCGGGAAGCCCCGGTCAAAACCGGAGGGCGGGGCGTCCCCCCGGGCGCCCACCAGCAGCACCACCGGCTCGGCGTCCAGGCGGCTGCCGGCGAAGGCCAGCGCGTCCAGCGAGCTGCGGTCCAGCCAGTGGGCGTCGTCGGCGACCACCAGGACCGGGGCATGTTCCGACAGATCCGAGAGCAGGGTCAGTACGGCGACCCCGGTCAGCAGCGGGTCCGGAGCGCCGGGGTCCGCCGCGAGGCCGAGCGCCCCGGACAGGGCCTGGGCCTGCCGGCCGGGAAGACCGGCGGCGGCCGGCAGCACCGGGCGCAGGAGCTGATGCAGCCCGGCGAACGCGAGTTTCGACTCCGATTCCCGGCCGGTGACCGACAGCACCCGGATGCCCGCCGACCGGGCCCGGTCGGCGGCGTCGGCCAGCAGCACGGTCTTGCCCATCCCTGCCTCACCGGTGACGACCAGGACCTGGCTGGCCCGCGGGACCGGATCCACGAGTCCGCGCAGCCGGGCCAGCCCGGCGTCCCGGCCGATGATGCGGGCGGGCTGCAGTGACGGGAGTTCACCGGGACCTGGCATGTGCCTGTCCTCTCGGCCAGTGCGTCTCATCAGCGCCGTCTCCGGGCTAAACCGCGACTGTGACCGAAGCATGCCCGCAAGCGAACGCAAAGTGCAGTCACACCACGGATACCGCTCGTGCCGGCCTGGACCCACAGTGATGACTGGGCCAGGCGTTACCCTGCGAGCACGGAACGGCGAGGACCGCGATGCCTTTTGTCACTGTCGGACGGGAGAATTCAGCCGCTATCCGGATCTACTACGAAGATCACGGGTCCGGTCCCCCGGTCGTGCTGGTGCACGGGTACGCGCTGAACGGGCACTCGTGGGAAAAGCAGGAAGCAGCCCTGCTGGCCGCCGGGCACCGGGTGATCACCTACGACCGGCGGGGCTTCGGCGCCTCGAGCCGGCCCAGCGCCGGCTATGACTTCGACACGCTCGCCGCCGATCTTCACGTCCTGCTCAGCCGGCTCGACCTGCGCGGGGTGGTGCTGGCCGGGTTCGCCATGGGCACCGGCGAGGTGACCCGCTACCTGGCCGCTCACGGCCCGGGGCGGGTCAGCGCGGCCGTGCTGGTCGCGCCGCTGCTGCCGTTCCTGCTCAAGACGCACGACAACCCTGACGGCATTGACCGCAGCGTCTTCGACCGCATAACGGCGCGTATCGCCGCCGACCGGCCGGCCGCGATGAAAGACCTCATGGACCAGTCCTACAACGTCGATCTGCTGGGCGGCAGCCGGGTCAGCGACCAGGCGTGGCAGAACAGCTTCTACGTGGCCATCTCCGCGTCGGCCCACGCCACCCTCCGCTGCGTCACCGCCTGCCGGGAAGACTTCCGGG
>DASWFT010000606.1:0-5417 GCA_036394075.1 Streptosporangiaceae bacterium | reverse complement strand
CCAGCCAGGTCCCTCCCGGCGGGGCGCGGGATCGATGCCGGCGTTCTTGAGGATCTGCCAGACCGTGGACGGCGCCACGGTGACGCCGAGCCCGGCCAGCTCGCCGTGGATGCGGCGGTAACCCCACGACTCGTTCTCCCGAGCAAGCCGCAGCACCACCGACCGGACCTTCCGGTGCGTTGCCGGGCGCCCGGACCGGCCCTGGCGCGACCACCGGCGGCGGACGATGTCCCGGTGCCACCGCAAGATGGTGCCCGGGGTGACGATCAGCCGCATCGCGGCGAGACGGTCGATCAGCAGCGTCCCGGCCAGCAGGGCAAGCAACGCCCGGTCCGGCCACGTCAAACGCGAATGAGCGCGAGGCCGCTCGCGCTCAGCCACAGCGAGCTGATGGCGCAGCACAAGGATCTCGGCGTCCTTCCACCACCGCTCCCGCCGCGACAAGCCCAGCAGCGACACAGAACGGGTGACAATCAAGAAGATCAGCTTCAAGCCCACAAGCCGAAGATCATCCCACGCCCCGGCAGGCCAAGACCGGACTCGCATGTGCCTGACGCGGGGCCGAGTGACCAACGGCCAGCAGAGCATCTGGCCAGGTGGCACGGGTTTTCGGCACCCACAGGGTTTAGGGCTCTCGCTCCGGAGGCGGTCCCCACGGGCATGGCAGCAGGCCTTGCCTTTGAAGGCTACGGGCCTCAGGGCTGTTGTGGTACTCCTTCGGAACCTCCGTCAGCGGAACGTCAGCGCCTGTAGACACCCTCTTCGCGGCGATCATGCCGACATAGGGACGCGGCCCTGGTCCGGTCCGAATCCAGGTCTCCAACGGCACCTCCACGTCTCCCCACGGGTGAGCGACGGTCACCACAATGTCTGGGTACTCCTCGGGTGACAGCATGACCATCACCCGCCCCCGAACGGGTTCGCCCGAGTCTCGACTAGGTAGTTGATCAAGTCGTCTCCCGTGAACAGGTACTCGCCTTCGGATATGGACAGCGCGTTCGATGGCGGTATGAGACGACTGGCTGGAACGCTGAACTCGCTGAGATTCGGAGCACGCGCGACACCTGGCAGACCAGGCTCTCCAGTCGCAATCGTCCTCAGCCACGGATCAGTGCTGGCCGCTGCGGCAACTGGGTCATTGGTCAAGCTGACGAACGGGCTGTTCTCAACGAAGCCTTGCATATGAGCCTCGGCGAGCTTGAGCGTCTCACTGGAAGACTGCAGCTGAGAGAGAACCTTCGCCTGCGCCTCCGGCGTGGCAGAGGCAAGACGAGACAGCAATGATACGGGATCGCTGGCATCGTGGAATCGGTAGACGTTCATGTACGGGTCGGTGTCTGCTGCGGCGGTGGCAGTGGCGTCTGCTGCGTCGCTGGCTGCGGCTGCGGCGGCGTCTTTGGCCGCGGCTGCGGCGGCGTCCCTGGCCGAGGATGTGGACGGGCGAGTCGTCGGGCGGTACGTCTTCGGGCGCTGCTTCGATCTTGAAGCTGTACTCCTTCACAGCGTCTGAGTCGAGCAGTTCATGTTCGGTTACGAGAATACGGAACTGCCCCGGGCGGCGGGAGGCGGGCAGCACCACCCGCCCGGTCCACAGCGGGGTGCCGGGCGGCGCGCCTTGCAGGTCGGCGCCGCTGACCGTGCTGTCGGCGGTGACGGTGACGGCCGGGTCCAGGGTCGGAACCCAGCCGGCCTCGTCGCTCGTCCCCGCCAGCCGCTCCTGCACGATCACCTCGACGAGGGGCGGCACCGGGTCGATCCCCTCGATGTCGGTGACGATGTGGGTGGCGTCGCCGAGGTTCGACGGATCCGGGGGTCGCTTGGCTCCGCTGCTGGAGTACGTGACGCCTTCCACCCGGACCGTGAAGGTGTCAGGCGCGCCGGGCGCGGGGAGCGTGAGCGTCACCCGCCGCTCTGGCAGCACCTGGACGAACGGCACCTGGACGGTGTGGGATGTCTCGAGCCCGGGCAGGGAGTTCAGCTGGTACCGGACCACGGCGAGACGCACGAACGGCGCGTAGGCGTCGCCCGGATCGATCGGGATGTCGCATATGCACACGCCGCGGTCGGCGTCGAAGCTCACGGCGTGCGGGACCAGCACGACCGCGCCGACCCCGTTGATCTGCCCGTCCACGGCCGGCAGGCCGGCCGGGAAGGCGGCGGGAGATGGCGCGCCGGCCAGTGCGGGGGCGTCGAAGGCGGGGTCGGCGCCCCAGTGGGTGACCCGAGGCCGCACGTCGTCGGACGGAGGATAGGCGGCGGGGTCGAGCAGGACGACGGCTAGCTGCTCGCCGTCTCCCGATTCGAACCAGGGAAGCTCCAGGAGCAGGCGCACGCCGGCGCGGTGGCGCCGGCGCGGCAGGGCCAGGTCGGCGGGACGGTCCCATTGCCAGACCGGTACCGCTTCGCGGACGACCGGCGCCGGCGGGGCTGCGCTGCTCGGGACGTCGACGGCGAAGGTGGTACCCGCAACCCAGGTCGGCCCGACGTCGACCTGGGAAGGGAAATACTCGAGGAAGCGGGTCGAGGCGACGGCCTGGTACGTGACATGCCGTTACCGCGTGTCACCGAACTCCTGGTGGGCGCGCTGCCCGTCGGCAGGCGGCCCGAGGACGAGCACGTCGGGTGCCCCGCCCGTGCCGGGGTTCAGCTCGCCGATGTCGGCGCCTGGCGGCAGCGGGGCCTCCAGGACGTGCGCGGTCGCCGGGATGCCCGGCTGCCCGGGCCGGGTCGGGTCGGTCCACGAGGCGATCAGGTCGATTTTCGCCGTGCTGTCCGCGTCGAGGGTGATCCGGCCGGACAGCGCCGCCCCGGTGTAGCCGGGCATCCGGGCGGCGGTGAGCGTGGTGATATCGGGGTCGAGCGTTGGCTGCTGGCAGGCGTGCACCAGGGTGATCTCGCGGAACGGGGTGAGCGGCCAGGTCAGGCCGCGCAGGGCGAGTTCGGCGAAGGCCGCGTCGGGGGGTGGCTGGCCCTGGGCGGCCCGGTCCTCCAGGAGCCACCCCCACTGGCCCAGCAGGTCCAAGGCGCCCTCCGGTAGCGCGCAGCTGAGCCGTACGGTCGCCGTCGTGCCTTTGGGAAGGCGGACCGTGAGGACCCGCGCGGAGGGGTCCCACGTCGGCGGACCGTCGCCCTCGGTCAGCTGGAGTAGCAGCGGCGTGAGCAGCGGCCATGAGCCGGTGAAGGGGATCTTTGTCACCGAGCCGAGGGCTGGCAGCGCGGCCGGGTCCAGGTCGGACGGCGCGATGACGAGCGACGCGCCGGCGCCGATGTCGGCCTGGTGCCCGGCTGGCACCCCGGGCAGGCCGCACAGGACGGCGGCGACGGCCAGCGGGTCCGGCAGGTATGGCAGGAGCAGCGACGCTTCGTGGTGGATGGGGTACGTTGACGTGCCGCTTGCCACGTTCTCGACGGCGGGACGGGTGCCCCCGGTGAAGGGGTTAGTCACGCCGGCGAGCTGTACCGTGGCGCGGATCAACCGCGAGCTGAAACAGCTGTGTGCTCAGCTCGCCGCCCTCGGGCAAGGCGGGCCGCGCTCCTTTCCGAGCTCGGCGAGCGAGGCTCGCCACGGCAATGACCCTGCCCACCCGACCGCGATACGGGTTTCAGCTCTCCTCGTACCATTCCCACTCGGGGCACTCGTCCGCCAGCGACGGCAACGAGAGTTGCAGTGGCTTCACCTTCTTGTACACCATGCGTGCAAGGTCATCTGCCGCGCCAGGCAGGCCCATCCGGACAAGCAGCATGTCCTCCTCGGTGTCCTCGCGACATCCGTACAACCCAGACAGCACGGCGATCGCGATATCGGCGGCCGCACGCCGGGCGCCGCGTTCCTTCCGCCGGGTGAGGTCATCAATGTACGGCTGGAGCACATCCAGGACCCGTCCCCGTCCCGCATCGACGGACACCGGCCCGTTGGCATGTAGCGCCCGCAGTTTGGCCGTGATCTCGTCGCCGAATTCCTGTTCGTTTTCCACGACCAGCAGCGTGGACGTGATCTCCTCTGCCTCGGCGGCCAGCTCAGGGTGCCGAAGGAGCAACTCGGCCAGCAGGACAGAACACTCGTCATCAGACAGCCGTCGTTTCCAGGGGCGCACCTCACCATCATGTCGCCTGGTCGACCGGGGGTGGCCGACCTCCCCGCAAGTCCCGGCGTTGTCCGCTCGGCCGCTCGTGGCGGCGCTGAAGCGCCTATCGGCGCGGTCCACCTGCTGAGCGAGGATCACCGCAGCTCTATGAAGTGCAGTAAGGAAATTGCGTATAGCCCAGGAAGTCAAACCGTTCCCGGCGGACCGTCACCCCACGCCGACGTCAGCCACGCCAGGTCGGTCACGGCCTTGTGCCGCGCGTCCTTCTCGCGGGTGAACAGCTCGCCGGTCTTTGTCAGCACGAGCGTGTACGGCCGCCCCTGCCGCCGGGTCTGGTGCCGCACCGGCAGCGCGGCCGAGTCGATCTGGGTGTGGACGTGCCGCCGCCCGTCCTTCGCCAGCGGCCACTCGAAGATCCGCCGCGACCGGGACCCGAGAAACGTCCCCAGAGCGCCACACAGGTCGCACCCGCACCCGGCCCATTCGATCGACCAGTCGTCTTCCTCACGCAGCGGCCGCGCGATGATCACCCCGAGTCGCTGCCCGCAGTCCCGGGCGACCACATCGAGCCCCGCCGCCCGCCGTGCGTCCGCCGGCAGAGCGGCCGCCGAACGCAGCGCCGGCATCAGGCACCCCAGCGCGCTGTCGCCGTACCCGCCCAGCGCCGCCACGATCTCGTCCCGCAGCTCGTGGTCGGCTGCCTCCAGCAGCCGCACCAGCGGCGAGCTCAGCATCTCCAGTCGCGGCTGCCGGATCTCGGTCCGCGCGGTGGTGGTCCAGAGCCGCAGCTGATCGCCCATCCAGTCCCAGGCGCCGGCCGCCAGCAGCCGCGCCACCTGCGGACCCCCGGCGGCACGCAGCGCCGCGCACAGCCCCGGCAGTCTGTCCACCCACTCGTACCGGTCCGCCTCAAGGTAGTGCCCCGGCCCGAACCACCCGGCGATGACCCCGCGTGTCCACTCCTCGCCGTACTGCCCGGCCGCCGCGGCCAGTCCGCGTGCTCCGGGGTGACCGTCTCCACCCGGAACGGCTCCAGCAGCATCGCCGCCGTCTCAGCCGCTCCCAGGCCCGCCGCCACCTGCAGCGCCGTGTCCAGCAGTCCGGCTTGCGATCCGATCTTTTTCCAGAACGGCGCGAGCGACTGCGCGCCAGCACGTGCCCCTGCCACGTCTCCGGCCTCGATGCGGATGTGCAGTTCCGACAGCGCCCCCTGCGATCCGGCTTCGGCGCGCGCCGCGAACGCCCGGTCCAGCGGCCACACCACGACCGCGGCCCGGCGGTACCACCGGTCCAGCGTGTTGCCGTAGTTGCCCATGTAGCCCTCGTATTCGG
>DASWFT010000605.1:0-2772 GCA_036394075.1 Streptosporangiaceae bacterium | reverse complement strand
GTCCAGATCAGCCCGGCGGGCGCTGGCCCCTGGGCGGGGGCTGACGTGCCGGGATGCTGGCCAGGTGAAGTGGGTGTCACGGGATCTATGATACACCGTCCAGTTGTGATACAGTGTATCTAAATCGAGGCAGCGTATCAGTCAGATCGGAGCGGTGGTCCGCCGGCCGTACGACGCAGGTCGTTCAGATCATCAAGCCGCTCCGGTAGTCCAGATATGAAAGGGCCGGCCCAACGTGAGAGTCATGGCAAGATGGAGTTCGCGCCATCGCAAGATCGTGCTGGTCTTGTGGCTGGTAGCCCTGGCCGGGTCCTTCGGGGCCAGCCGGGCGGCCGGGACCAGCTTCTCCACCAGGTTCCAGCTGCCGGATACTCAGTCCGGCACGGCACTCAGCCTGCTGCAGAAGGACTTCCCGGCGGCCTCGGGCAGCTCGGACCAGATCGTCCTGCACGCCACCTCCGGCACGCTCCGCGACCCGGCCGTGAAGGCGCGGGCGCAGCGGATGCTCCAGCAGGTTGCCGCCCTGCCCCACGTGCGCACGGTGGCCAGCCCGTTCAGCGCCGCTGGTGCGGGCCAGATCAGCAGGAACGCTACGGTGGCCTTCGCCACGGTCAGCTTCGACCAGCAATCCCAGAGCCTGCCCAAGGCAGCGGTGCAGCATGTCATCACCACCGCCGAGGCGGCTGGCGGCGGCCAGCTCCAGGTGGCACTAGGCGGTCAGGACATCGAGAACGCCCAGTCGCAGAGCAGCTCGAACAGCACCCTGGCCGGCATCGTACTGGCACTCGCCGTGCTCGGCGTGGCGTTCGGGGCGCTGTTCGCGGCGTTCCTGCCGCTGATCACCGCTCTGGTTGCCGTCGGCGTCGGCTACTCGGTCACCGGACTCCTCAGCCACGTCTTCTCCGTAGCCAGCTTCGCCACCATCCTCGGCGTTCTCATCGGGCTCGGGGTCGGGGTCGACTACGCCTTGCTGATCGTCACCCGCCACCGCAACGGCCTGAAGGCCGGGCACGACGTCGAGGACGCCACGGTGAACGCCGTCAACACCGCCGGGCGGGCGGTGTTCTTCGCCGGGATCACGGTGTGCATAGCCCTGCTCGGCCAGTTCGCCCTCGGCGTCTCGTTCCTCTACGGCATCGCCGTCTCCGCCGCCGTCACCGTGGCACTCACCATGCTGGCGTCGCTGACGCTGCTGCCCGCCCTGCTCGGCTTCTTCGGCACCAAGGTCCTCAGCCGCCGCCAGCGAGCACAGCTGCGGGCGACCGGCCCCGCCGACGACGACACCACCGGATTCTGGCATCGCTGGGCCACCGCCATCGAGCACCGCCCGGTCCTGCCGGCCGTGCTCGCCCTAGCCGCCATCATCGTCATCGCCCTGCCCATCTTCAGCCTCCGCCTCGGCCTCGACGACGCCGGCAGTGACCCGCCCGCCACCACCACCCACCAGGCATACAACCTGCTCGCCAAAGGCTTCGGACCCGGATTCAGCGGCCCGCTGCAACTGGTCGCCGAGCTGCCATCGCCCGCCGCCGAAACCAGATTCACCACCCTGACCCGCACCCTGGCACGCCAGCCCGGCGTTGTAGCGGTCACCCCGGCCGTGCTCAGCCCCAGCGGCACTATCGCCATCGCCACCCTCTACCCCTCAACCAGCCCCCAGTCGGTCCAGACCACGTCACTGCTCAACCGGCTCCGCAGCGACGTCATCCCCCGAGCACAGGCCGGCACCGGCATCACCGTCCTGATCGGCGGGCCCACCGCCATCCAGACCGACTTCGCCCGCATCCTGTCCTCCAAGCTCATCCTGTTCATCGCCGTCGTCGTCCTGCTGGGCTTCCTGCTGCTGATGGCGGTATTCCGGAGCCTGCTCATCCCGCTGATCGCGTCGATCATGAACCTCCTGGCCGTGGCCGCAGCCCTCGGCCTCATGAACGCGATCTTCGAATGGGGATGGGGGCACTCCCTGTTCGGGATCTCCTCCACCGCCCCCGTCGAAGTCTTCGTCCCCGTGCTGCTGATCTCCATCCTCTTCGGGCTGTCCATGGACTACGAGGTATTCCTCGTCAGCCGGATACGCGAAGAATGGGCCCGCACCGGCGACAACCGCCTAGCCGTAACCCACGGCCAGGCGGCCACCGGCCGGGTGATCACCGCCGCAGCCACCATCATGATCCTCGTCTTCGCGTCGTTCGCCCTGGGACCGAGCATCATTATCAAACAGTTCGGCCTCGGCCTGGCCGGCGCCATCATCATCGACGCCTTCATCATCCGGACCGTGCTCGTCCCTGCCCTCATGCACCTATCCGGCAACGCCAACTGGTGGCTCCCGCGGTGGCTCGACCACCTGATACCGCACCTCAACGTCGAAGGCGCACATCACCCCGCACCCGCACCCGTCAAACCCCTCGCGGCCGCCGCCACCGTGCCGGGATCACGCGACTGACCGATTCGAGAGGTTCACCATGACAACGACCACCAATTCGCCGGGTCGTGGCGCCATGATCGACGTGGAGGGTGTCAGCAAGTCCTTCGGGGAGACCAAGGCGCTGGCCCCTACACAGCCCCCTGCCGGGCGTGCCCCAGGGGGCGGCGCGGTCACCGGCCCTGTCCAGCGCCATCTCGGCCTCGCCCTGGCCGCCATCACCACCCCAGGCCGCGACCTGCTGGACAAGACCACCCCGGTCCTCGCCGCCATCGCCCACGAACACATCGCCAGCAGGCTGCCAGACGCCGACCTCGGCAAACTCACCAAGACGCTACGCACCATCGCCG
>DASWFT010000604.1:0-2705 GCA_036394075.1 Streptosporangiaceae bacterium | reverse complement strand
AGCCGTTCTCGCCATTGCGCTCAGGCGATGTCCTCGAACCGGGG
The DNA here is from genome assembly GCA_036394075.1 of Streptosporangiaceae bacterium. Taxonomy (GTDB): domain Bacteria; phylum Actinomycetota; class Actinomycetes; order Streptosporangiales; family Streptosporangiaceae; genus JAWWPY01. The sequence goes on along the minus strand of DASWFT010000604.1, from coordinate 2,661 downwards.
AGCGCCGTGCTCGAGAGGCACGTGGGCGGCGTTGGCGGCGAAGCTGATGGCGTGATACCAACCGCACAGCAGGAGCAGGTCGAGCAGCTGCGGCTCGCTGAACTCGGCGGCCAGCCGGTGCCACAGTCCGTCGGGCACGTCGGCGGCGTCGTGCAAGGCGTCCGCCGCTTCGATGAGCAGCCGGTCCCGATCGCGTTCCCAGCAGGTGTCGGTGGCGTCGCCATGGGTGAGTGATCTGATCTGGTCGGCGGAGAGGCCGGCCCGTTCGGCGAAGAAGGCCACGTGCACCCCCCACTCGTACTCGCAGCCGCAGCGGGCTGTCGTCCGGTCGATGACCGAGTGGCCGGGCGCAGGCCCCGTCCTTCAGGGCGGGGTAAGCCCGGCCTGCGCGGGACCACAAGCGGCCGTGCATCACGGCGCGCCTCCCGGGAAATGCCGGAGGTATCCGCTAGGCTGTTCGATGTAGCGGCCCGGCCAGTGTCTTCACCACCAGCCGGACCTTTTACCCACACCGACTACCGGATCTGGTGCAGGTGGAAGAAACGTATGGCCCATGGGTGCGGCTCTTCTGGAGTGAGGGTCAGGCTGCGAGGGCGTAGCGGTGTCCGTGGTTGCGTTCGCGTTCGCGTTGCAGGTGGTAGGCCCAGTAGGCGTCGAAGTCGCCGTTGGCGTGCAGGGCGCGGAGTTTGAGGACGGCTTCGGCGGTGGGCACGCCCCAGCGGGCGCCGGTGATGTCCATGCGGTCTTTGACCAGGTGGCGGCAGGTGCCCTCGATGACGCCGCTGGAGATGGGCCATCCGGACGCCAGGGCGGCGGGGTAGTCCAGCCAGGGGGCTTTGGCGTCGAGGTAGGCCGCGGTCTTGGCCGCGGTCTTGCGCTTGGCCGCGCTGAGCTGGGAGCTGGCGTCGCGGATGGCTGCGGCCACGGCGGTGGCGTGGCCGTGCAGGATGGCGGCGGCGTGGCCGCGGACCCAGGGGCCCGCCTCCGGGCTGGCTTCGGGGAAGAAGCACCAGGCGGCGGTCCACAGGTATTCAAGGACGTGGATGAAGTCGCAGATGATGGTGACGGTGATGTTCCGGGCGGCGGCCTCGGCCTGGATCCACCTGATCTGGTCCTTGTTGCCGTCGGCCAGTGCGATCCAGGTGCGCTCCCGCGCGGGGTCGCGGCGGTCGGCCTCGGCGAAGACGGCGGCCACGACCGTGACGGCGTCCTCGGCGACGCTGGCGGTGACCCACTTGTGCGTTGCCTTCGGGCCGGGCGGGCGGGGGCCGGCAGCCCCGGTGCCGTCCGCGGTGCGCGGGCCGGGCCCCAGGATGTCTTCCGCGGTGCGAGGCTCCGGGGTGATGTCGAAGACCGCGCCGGCCTCGGCCATCCGCTTGCGGGTGCGGACCTCGCCGCGGGATAGCCGGCCGTCCTGCCTGGGCACGGCCTTGCGGGCCTTGCGCGCGGCCGGCGGGCGCAGCTGGCCGGGCCGCACCATGATGCCCTTGCCATCACACGACAAGGCCAGCACCTGGCCGGGTACGGCACCGGGCGGCGGCCGGTGCTCCGCGCTGGCGTAGAAGTCCCCGAAGTCGGCCGCGGCCTGCCGGGTCAGCTGCTGGCATTGCCGCTTGCCCAGCGTGGACCCGGTCTGCCGGATGACAGCGGCGCAGGCCTGCCCGAACGAGCCGCTCGCGGCCGCGGCCGCGACCTTCTCGGACAGCCCGTGGGAGTGCTTTCCCGGCGGCAGGTTCAGCTCCTCATCCGCCGGGTGCGCATTGGGCGCCCCAGGTGCCCGGTACGCGATCCGGGTCACCGTCACCGGCCCGAACACGCTCGACAGCGGCCGTGCGTGTCCCGCCTCGGCCCGGGTCCGGGTGATCCCGTCCGGGCCGGTCACCTGCTCCCGGCGCTGCTCGCGGGCCGCCCGCAGGTCCAGGTGATCCTGCAGCAGCCGCCGCTGGATCTCCCGGCCCAGCGCCTCCAGCCGGCCTTCCAGCGCCGCGTGCTCCAGCCTCGCCGCCTGCGGGCCGTCCAGCCACTCCTCAGCCTGCGCGAACGCATCCCGCGAGCGCGCGAACGCCGCCTCCGGCGCGTACCCTGACATCGGGCTCCTCCCGTCCGTTCTGGTCGTGGAACAACCAGGAACATAACGGGACGGAGCCCTTTTTACACGCACGGGCAAGGACAACCCGGTCTCACACCCGCAGAACCAGGACCCGCAAGCTCACTCCAGAAGAGCCGCACCCATGGATCACCGATGTAGCGGTTACGGTCAGCGAAAGCCAGCCGGGTGGCCTCCAGATAGTGATGCAGGGCCTGCTGCTGGACCGATGAGGACCCCTGCGCCAGCCACGGCTCGGCGGCGCGGGCCTCGGTGAGCTGCCGCATCCGCGCCGCTGACCCCGGCGCGCTGCCCCGGCCCGGCCACCACCGGGACTGCTGCTCGACGGCCAGGTTCTCGCGCGTTCCGGGCGTGGGCGCAGTGCTCCAGCAGGACAGCTTCCTGCGCCTCATCCGGGCATAGCCGGTAACGATGGGCCATGGGTGCGGCTCTTCTGGAGTGAGGGTCAGGCTGCGAGGGCGTAGCGGTGTCCGTGGTTGCGTTCGCGTTGCAGGTGGTAGGCCCAGTAGGCGTCGAAGTCGCCGTTGGCGTGCAGGGCGCGGAGTTTGAGGACG
>DASWFT010000603.1:0-38047 GCA_036394075.1 Streptosporangiaceae bacterium | reverse complement strand
GAAGCCCGCCAAAGACGCGGCCCCGGAGGTGACCGGCGCCTGGGAGCAGGCCCGCCACGCCCAGTCATCGGCCCGCATCTGCGTGGAGCACGCCATCGCTGACAGCAAGAACTGGCGGTCCCTGCAACGCTGGACCGGCAGGCGCGACGACCTGCCCGAGACCATCCAGGCGATCGGCTCACTGGTGTCCGACCGCGCCGCAGCCCGGTAACCCGCCGCCACGCACCGATCACACAGACACCCCGGGTAAGGACGCCCCGAGCCTAATTGCGCACCACGTCGTTAGGGCGCGCAGAGGAACAACACGCCGGCTTGACGCCCCAGGCGCCCAGGCCACGGCCCGAATTCGTGAATATGAACAACGCTTTGTTCCGAGGCGGGTCCTTAGTAATCCCGGTTCACCCTCGACGGCAATCGCAGTAGTCATCACGGGCTGGTCGCGACGGCGCCGCGCTCAGAGCAGGTTATGGTCGGCCGGACAGAGAGGACAGGCCCGGTGGTGAAAGATTCCCGCAGGCGGTCGAATACAGCACAGTTAAATACGACATCCTGCCAGTAAAGGATTTCATCAGATGCAAGATCCCGAACCGCAGCATTGGCCAGTTTGAGGGTCAGCAATAATTGTAACTGGTCAGGTGCCAGATAGCGGTTGCGTGGTCAGGCAGTCCCGGGTATCCAGGGTCGGCCTTCGGCAAGCATGACGAGGGCGTCAAAGAAGCAGATGCCGTGCTTGGCGGCGGTGGACAGGTAGCTGCGGATCGCGCAGAACTGCCGGGCGCCGCTCATGGTTCGCAGGCAGCCGGATACTTTCTGTTTCAGCTTGGCCATGCGGATGTCGCGCTCGGAGACGTTGTTCAAGCGGGCCGTCAATTGCGCATGTCTCGGGTAATCAGACGCCTGCGGGCCGGGTGCGGGTGACGCACCGGTTCCATCCGCTGTCCGGGCAGTCGTTCGGGTTCGTCAAGCGGCTGCAGGCGTGGCAGTCGGATCTGGTCTACTTCCTGGATGCCGCTGGAGAGCTGACGAGCGTGCCGGCGGCATGGACCGATCTGGTGGCGCCTGATCCGTTCGTGGTGGTTGCTGCGGGCCGGGCGGCGTTTCGCGCCGAGGATCTGGCGCAGCTGGCTGAGCTGGTCAGCGCGTGCCTGGCGGCTGTCCACGGGATTACGTCATGAATGCCCAGCGGATTATGTCTGCAGCACAATCAGGTAGCTGGCGCGCGGGCGGCTTCCTGCCGGAATTTCAGGATGTCAAGCTGGCTCTTTTGATATCAGTGTTTCCGGTCCTGCTTCTCCTGCGCGATATATGTGATGTAATTACGTGGACGAGATTCGGTTGCGGGAGGCGGCATGGCCAGGCGGGACGACGCCAAGCAGGCCGCGCTGGCGGCGTCACGGACGCTGAACAGCGATCCGCAGAAGGTGACCGATCCGGCGTTCGCCGCTGGCGGTTTCTTCGATCCCGCCGATCTGCTGCAGGTGAAGTACGAGATGGTGCGGCAGGTCGAGGTGGAGGGCGTGCCGGTGTCCGCGGCCGCCCGGACGTTCGGGTTCGCGCGCCAGAGTGCCTACAACGCCCGGGCGGCGCTGGCCGCGGGCGGGCTGGCCGCGCTGATCCCGGGCAAGCCGGGCCCCAAAGGAGGCCACAAGCTCACCGGGCCGGTCCTGGATCACCTGCAGGCCCTGCTCGAGCAGGATCCCCGGCTGAGTTTCGCCGAGCTGGCCGCGCAAGCCGCGCAGCGGTTCGGCGTCCAGGTGCATCCCCGTTCGGTGCGCAGGGCGCTGCAGCGGCGGCTCACCGGTCCCGGGGCCGGGACCCCGGGACCGGCGGCGCCCAAAAGCGGCCGCCGCGGCTGACAGCGGCGGCGCGGCGGCGCAGCCGGGACTGCCGCCGGGCGCAGACCCGGCGATCGGGCGCTATGAGGCCCTGCGGGCGATCGCGCTGGCCGGCGCGGGCGGCGGCTGGCGGTATCAGCTGCCGGTGCTGGCCGCCCGGGGAATGGCGTCCTGGCTGGCCCAGGGGCCCGCCGCTGATCCCGGCGCTGGCGACCACCAGGCAGCAGCGATGCCGCAGGCCGGCCCGTCCTTGCCCGCCCCCGACCCTGTCCCGCCCGATACGAGCACGAACGGAGGTGATGCCCGCCCGCCGGCCTGCACGTCGCTGCCGCTCACCGCAGAGATCGTCGCGGTGCTCGCGCAGATGGCGCTCCACCATGCCCGCCGTTAACCACCCGCGCCCTTCACCAGGAAGGCCCGCCCATGAGCGGCGACGACACCGCCAAAGTGACCCCCGCGCGGCTGCGCCGCGACGCCTACCTCTACATCCGCCAGTCCACCCTCTACCAGGTGATCAACAACACCGAGTCGACCGGCCGGCAATACGACCTGAAAAACCGCGCGGTCGCGCTCGGCTGGCCCGAGGACAAGATCCACGTCATCGACATCGACCAGGGCCACTCCGGCGCCAGCGCCGCCGACCGGGCCGGGTTCCAGCACCTGGTCGCCGAGGTCTCCCTGGGCCGGGCCGGCATCGTCCTTGGCCTGGAATGCTCCCGGCTGGCCCGCGACTCCGCCGGCTGGCAGCAGCTCGTCAAGATCTGCGCCCACACCGACACGCTCATCCTCGACGAGGACGGCCTATATGACCCGGCCATCTTCAACGACCGCGTCCTGCTGGGGATGAAAGGCCAGATCCCGGAATTCGAATTGCATTTCCTGCGCGCCCGGATGCGCGGCGGGATCCTGGCCAAGGCCCGCCGCGGCGAACTCGCGCTCGCCCTCCCGGTCGGCCTGGCCCGCGACCACCACGGCCAGGTGACGCTGGACCCCGACGCGGGCGTGCGCGACGCCGTGCGGCTGCTGTTCGGCACCTTCACCGCCACCGGATCGGCGTTCGGCGTCGTCAGGGCATTCCGCGAGCAGCAGCTGACCTTCCCCGCCCGCCACCACCGCGGCCCCCGCCGCGGTGAGCTGTTCTTCCAGCCGCTCACCCACGACCGGGTCATCAAGATCCTGCACAACCCCGCCTACGCCGGCGCCTACGCCTACGGACGGGCCCGCCACACCACCGGCCTGGACGGGCACCACCACACCACCGTCAAACCCATCGCCGAATGGACGGTCCTGATCAAGGACCATCACCCCGGGTACCTCACCTGGGCCCGGCACGAGGCCAACCTGGCCGTTCTCGCCGCCAACGCCGCCGCCCGCGGCGACGACCGCGCGGCCGGCCCGCCCCGCGAAGGCACCGCGCTGCTGCAAGGCCTGGTCGTCTGCGGCCGGTGCGGCCGGCGGATGACCATCCGCTACCACACCCGCCACGGCACCCAGATCCCCGGCTACGTCTGCCAGAACGACGGCATCCGCACCGCGCAGCCCATCTGCCAGCACCTGACCGGCGACATCATCGACTCCGCCGTCAGCGACCTGATCCTGACCGCCCTGACCCCAGCGGCCATCGAGGTCACCCTCGCCGTCAGCGACGAGCTGATCGCCCAGACCGAACGCGCAGACCAGCTCCGCCAGGCCCACGTCCAGCGTGCCGAGCACGCCGCCGATGCCGCCCGGCGCCGCTACCTCGCCGTCGATGCCGCCAACCGGCTCGTCGCCGACGCCCTGGAAGCCGGCTGGAACACCGCGCTGCGCGCCCTCGCCGCTGCCCGCGACGACTACCGCAAGGCCACCGCCGCCGCCACCGCCCTCGACCAGCAGCAGCGCGACAAGATCCGCGCGCTCGCCGACGACCTGCCCGCCCTATGGAATGACCCCGGCACCCCCATGCGCGAACGCAAGCGACTGATCCGCCTGCTGATCACCGACGTCACCCTCACCCGCGGCCAGGACACCATCACCGCCGCGATCCGCTTCCCCGCCGGCCGCCACCACGTCCTTCACCTGCCCGCCCCGAAGAACGCCTGGCAGCTCCGCGCGACCCCCGCCCAGCTCACCGAGCTGATCGAGCACCTGCTCGACAACTGCACCTACGCCCAGATCGCCGGCCAGCTGAACACCGCAGGCCACACCAGCAGCGACGGACACCCCTGGGACGGCGACCGCGTCGCCAAACTGGTGAACTACCACCAGATGCCCAGCCACGACCAGCGGCTATGCGACCGCGGCCTGCTCACCCTCGAACAGATCGCCGGCGACCTCGGCGCCCACCCCAGCAGCATCAAGCGCTGGCACCGCCTCGGCCTGATCACCGGCGAGCAAGCCGACGACCGCGGCATCTTCCGCTACCACCCCGGCCAGACCCGCCCGGCCAGCGCCGACACCGAAAACGCCCGCAAGCTCCTCGGCGACGATCACCGCTCAGGCCGCCGCAACCCCCACCGCCAATCCGGACGCCCCCGCACACCAAGGAAAAGTGTCAGACCCCCCGGCGACACTGAAACCACCAGCACCACAGCGACCTGAACACCCCGCCAACCCCCGTACCCTCCAGCCACCACAAGAGGTGCAGTATGAAGCCAGATCGTTATCGGCGGGCACCCGGAAATCGCGGGTGAACAGCAGATAGTCGTCCTGGCGGTCCAGCAGGCGGCGGGCCAGCGCGTTGTGCTTTTTCATCAGCTTGCCCGACCGTGCCATGGTCTGGCTGGCGCCTATCAGCGCTGCGGACCGGTAAAGTGCGGTCAGCCTGGCCAGCGTGCCCGGGTCCACGGCGTCCTGGCTGTCCGCGATCGCCTCGCTCACCAGCTTCTGCATCTCCGTCAGCGCCTCGGCGGCCTGGGCGGCCCAGCACCACTGGCCCGGCGGCGTCAGGTCGGTGACAGCCTGCAGCTCGCGGAGGGCGTGTGCGCAGCAAAGCTGGTGGCTCGCTGCGGCGTAGCCGTCGTAGGGAGCCCAGGCATCATGGACGGCGGTCCCGGCGAACGAGGGCAGCACGCCCATCGCCTCCATGGCTTCGGCGCCGCGCCTGGAGTGCACCATCAGCAAGGTGTACCTGCCGGTGCGGGCGCAGTGCACCCAGCGCAGCCGTCCCTCCACCCGGAACCCGGTCTCATCAAACCCGGCCACGTCGCTGGCGGCGATCTGGTCACGGACCCGCTCCAGGAACCCGCCCAGCTCCCCGGCGGCACGGCCGGTAACCGCGGCCACCGTGCCTGGCGACAACGGCACGCCGAACAGCTCCGCCAGCGCCTGAGCGGTGCGCTTCTTCGACAGGAACTGCCGGCGTACAGGTAGACGACGACCGCGGCGATCCGCGGCCCGTACTGCACCAGAGCCTCTGCCCCTGCCGGGGCGGCAGCCTTGGTGCGCTGCCCGCACGCGCATTCCCGCTCGACCAGCTGGTGCTCAGTGACCTCGGCCCTCACCGGTGGCAGGTCGAAGACCTGGCGGCGCTCCACCCCGGTCACCGGCCGGCCTGCCAGCCCCGCCCCGCAGCTCCCGCAGGCAGCCGGCTCATGCCGCTCCTCCCGGTCCGGCCGTGCCACCCGGGCCAGGGTCGTGCCCTTATGCCCGTCCTGCCCGCCCGGTCTGCGGCCAGTCTTCTTCCGCAGCGACCGCTGCCGCGGCGTCGGCTTGCCTAACCCCTCGCTGGAGGGCGGTTTCGAGGAATTCCGCGGCGTCTGCCCCAGCCGGGCCTCCAGCTCGGCGATCCGCTCCTGCGCCTGCCCCAGCTCCGCCCGCGTCTCGCCGAGCGCGGCCAGGGCATCCGCCAGCTCACCACGCAACGAGACCACCAGCGCCGCGATAACGTCATACGGCGGCGGGCCCTGATCAACCGGCACGGCCGGACACTACCGGCAAAGATCCAGCCCCCGCAGCCGCATACCTCGACATACCGACCTCACTGTCGATTTCCGCTGTCCCGGCACTCGCCCGGCGGCGCCGCGCGCATGAACAGGCCCTCGACCACACCGGGCTGGACGAGGTCTGGTTGGGCGGACCGACGGTAATAGACGAGCCCGTCCTCGCCGCGAGGATCTCCTCGCTGCCCCGGCCAGCCGTTGCACAGGTACCGGCCGCGATGTCGTCGCGCCCGCACGAACTTCGTGGGAACGGCGGCTCAACCAGAGGCCCGCGAAAGCGTCTTACCAATGACAAGGTCTTTCGCTGGCGCGGAGCGAGGTGGACGGCGGTGCGCGGTTCAGCGCTGGGAGAGGCGGGCTCGGTGACAGAGGCAGGACCTGCCGAGATCGCCGCGCTGAACGAGGCGATCGCAGGTCTGTATCGCTCGCACCGACTCAGCCTTCTGCGGCTTGCGGCGTTCCTTGTCGATGATCGTGCCATCGCCGAGGAGCTGGTCCAGGATGCCTTCGCGGCCCTCTACCAGCGTTGGGGGTCCCTCACCGACAAGTCGGCCGCACCGTCCTACCTGCGCACCACGGTGGTCAACGGTGCCCGCTCCGCCCAGCGCCATCAGGGCATCGTGCGCCGGCATCTTCGGGTGGCCGAGCCCGACGCGTTGCCGCCAGCCGACTTCGCCCTGTTGCTCGCCGAGGAACACCGGGAAGTCGTCGCGGCACTGCGTCGCCTGCCCCGCCGACAGCGCGAGGTATTGGTACTTCGGTACTGGGCGAACCTCGACGAAGCCGAGATCTCCCAGACGCTGCGGATATCGCGAGGCACTGTGAAATCGACCGCGTCCCGCGCCCTTGATGCGCTCGAGAACACCTTGAAGGACACGCGATGAGTACCGACCCCGAGCGACGGCTGCGGGCCGCTCTCGAGGCGAGCGCCGAGTTGATCACCGACCCACCCGATTCCGCGGACTACCAGCCGCCAGCCACGAACCCGGACGGCGGCGACCGCCCCAGGACACGACGTCGCCGTCAAGGCCCCTGGGTGGCGCCGCTGCTCGCTGCCGCGGCAGTCGTGGTGATCATCGCCGGGCTCACGGCCATCGCGCGAACCGTGAACAAGCATGAAGGCACACCCGTCAGTCACCGATCGTCGCCGCCGGTGACCTCATCACCGTCCCCGACGCCATCACCGACGCCAACGTCTACTGGTGCACGGCAGCAGCCTCTGGCCGGACCCCAGGTGATTGACGCCGGGCTGTTCGCTGCAGGACGTGGGTATGTGCGCACGCAACAGTCGTTGTTCTGGACCGACGACCTTGGTGCGACCTGGCGCAACATCACGCCCCCTGGCCTCACGCAAGCACAGTTGCAGTCCGCGGGCATCGCGCTGCAGCCCGACGGCCATGAGTGGGTCGCTGTCGCGCCGAAGGCTGGCAGCAGCACCGTGACCCTGATGCGACGCTCATCGACCACGCAGAGATGGACGAGCACGAGCATTCCGCTCGGCGCGCTGACCATCTCACCCTATGCTGGCGCCACGACGTCCTTGTCGTTCACCGGCCCGAACAACGGGTGGATCCTTGTCGGTGAGCAGATCACGCACACCGGATTCGGCGAGCTGCTGCGCACCACAGACGGAGGCACGACCTGGACCCTGCAAGCTGGCCAGCGCACCCTGCCCGCCGTCGGAGCAATCCACTTCCTTACCCCGCAGGTCGGCTACCTCGACGAGGACATGACCGGAGCCTGGTGGACCACCCGCGACGCCGGCCAGATCTGGACACACCTTCAGCTACCGACGCCAGCGACAAAAAGATCCGACTCGGTGAGCATCATCAGCGCTCCCGCCCTCGCCGGCGATGCCGTCGTGCTGGCGGCGAGCTTCACGACGCCCGCCCAGGGCAGTGCCGACGGTGTCGGCATCTACCGCAGCACGAACCTCGGGGCTACCTGGACCGTCCGCCAGGTAGCGAGTCAGACTCCGACCGAGCAGTACAGCTTCGCCGCCACGCCCGACGGCTCGTCCTATGCGCTGCTTCGAGCACAACCGGGCCAGGACCTTCAGACGTTCACCTGGGTGACATCGCGCAGCACCGACGGCGGCCAGAACTTCACCGACACGAGCAGCGTCCACAACTTCTACCCCGGACCGCTCATGCTCGCCGGCCACGACAACCTCTGGACCATCGGCGGCGCCAACGGCTGCAGAAGCTTCAAGACCGACTGCTGGAGCACCGCCGGCCTGATCGCCTCCAACGACGGCGGCGCCAGCTGGCACCAAGTGAAGCTCCCGTCCTGACGGCGACCTGCCCGTGTGCTGCCGCGACCTGCCCGTGTGCTGCCGCCCGCGTTGAGCCGGACCGTGTCGGGCTCTCTGGGCGACAAATGCCAAATACAACGGGTCCACCAAACGCCCCTATGTCCCAGTCAAGGTGGCCAACGCCAACCACGTCGTCCGGCCATTGGTCACCTACAACGGGAAGCGACACTCACAGCAGCCCGTCACACCGAAATCCGCAGCGACCTGACCAGTTACCAATAATTTAGTGCCGAATTAGAATGAGGTGTGTCATTCAATGACGCTGTGTTCGGTTCTCTTCAGGGGCTGACGTGGATCTCTATGCGGCCGCCGCGTCGGCTCCCTTGAAGACTTGCCGGTGATGCCAGCCGATGTGATCTATCTCCACGACGGGCTGCCCCGGCCTGGGATCGAGCAGTGCCTGGCCTGCGAGGTGATCGACCGCCCGGCCGGCGTCGCTGCGGCCCACGTAGAGGCTGGATACCAGGATGCGCAGGTCCGTCGTCAGGCCTAGCACGCCCAGGTCGAACAGCGCATGGTGCAGCGCACACAGCGCCAGGCCATTGGTCACCACGTCGGGACCGTCCTGGCTGTGCCAGCGCACGTGTGCTGCTTCGAGACCAACGGGATTACGGCCAAGGGCCCCATCGAAGCCACACATGGCGCACTGGTAGGCGTAAGCGCGCAGGACCTCCTCAGCGAACCCGGACCGCCGCACGCTACGTCTGGCCGCCGCAACTGCCGGGCTGGCGGCGAGATCCAGGACCGCGAGATCAAGGCCGACCGCATCGCAGATCATGGCGGCCAGACTCGGCGTGAAGTGCAGGTCCAGCAGCAGCCGCGCGGCGGCCGCCAGCGTGCCTGGATCCGCGATCAACTGCTCCACACCCGGCCGCAACCGGCCCACGGCCCCATGGCTGGCCAGCCACGGGGCTCGCTCAGGGGCGTCCGGCCCGATCTCGCTGCCCGAGGCTTCCCGCAGGTCCCAGATCTCACGCTCCAGGTGCACGAACGGCATAGCTGCGCGCTGCCGCGCGGCCGCGGCACTCGCGACAGGCGGGCCGAAGTCGTTGATCAGCATGCTGACCGGCTCACCGGCCTCCGTGTAGGCCGCCACTGTGCTGCCAGTGGCGGCGAACCTCCCGAACAGCCACAGCAGTAACAGAGGTTTGTGTGGCGCCCGCAGACCACCCACCGACGCACGCCGCAGCCTGGCCAGCAGGTCGAGCAACTCGTCGCGCGTCATACACAATCACCGTCCCAAGGCCAGCGCCGACCGCCCTCAACGGGTCGGCACAGACCGGTCGGTGAGGCTCCCTGCCACCTCATGACGGCCGGTCCTGCCCCCAATCTGCCCCAAATGATCAAGGACCTGACCGCTATAGCCAGCGATCAGGCCCTTCACCTGCTGCTTCATGAGTAGCCCCGACCGGATTTGAACCGGCGCTACCGCCTTGAGAGGGCGGCGTCCTGGGCCGCTAGACGACGGGGCCAGACACTGCACGGTAGCGCACCGCAGCCGGGCTCGCCAAAACGGGTGCCCAGCCTTATCCGGATGCCGGCATCGCCCACGTGGGAGCATCGAGGCGGCACGGCGCCGACCGCATGGCCGCCCCTGATACGGGCAGCTGTCGCAGCATGCTCGGATTTTTTGATTGTCCTGCTCATTGTCGGCCTGATCGCCGGCGCCATCGCGCGGTTGCTCGTCCCAGGCCGCGACCCGATGGGAGTGATCGGCACCATCGCCCTGGGGGTTGCGGGGTCGTTCCTGGGCGGCTACCTGCAGAACCTGATCGTCTACCACAGCCTCGAAATCCGCCATCCGCACGCGACCGGCATCATCGGCTCCGTCATCGGCGCGATCGTCGTGCTGCTTCTGCTGCGCCTGACTAGCCGCGGGCGCGGCGCCCGGCGCGGCTATTGACCGGGCCGCTGGCGCCATGTGCGTAGCCGCGATTCGGCTACGCCCTCTGACCTGCTGGGGTACCAGGACTCGAACCTAGACTAACGGGGCCAGAACCCGTCGGGCTGCCAATTACCCCATACCCCATTGCGGCGAGCCAGCAGGCCCGCGCGCGCCTGTGCAGTGTAGCCGAAACCCAGACCCAGCGACCAAACGAAACCCGGCCGGACCGCCTACCGCGACCGGCGACGTCCAGCAGGCACTGGAACGGGGTCTGGTCGGCCGGGCGGGAGCCGGGTGGCCCGGAGTCATTGCCCTGCCTGCCGCCGCGGCTGCCCGCGCTCGGCACCCGCGCCGGCTGGCTCCGCCTCGCCACTGAGCAGCCAGCAGCGGGCCAGGTGGCCAGCGGCAACCGGCAGGTCGGGCGGATGCGTCGCACAGATGTCCATGGCAAAGGGACAGCGGGAGCGGAACCGGCAGCCCGCCGCGTCGACCGTGACCTCCCGGCGTTCGGCGTCCCGGCTGGCCCGCGCCTGCTGCCGCTTCCGCCGGGCCGCGGCGAGCGCCTCACGGGAGACGGTCGGATCGGGCGCGGCGCCCGCGAGGATCTGGGTATAGGGGTGCGAGGGCCTCAGGATCACCTCGTCGCTGGGGCCATGCTCCACGATCTCACCCCGGTACATCACCATGATCTCGGAGGAGAAATGCCGCGCGGTGGCCAGGTCGTGGGTGACGTACAGCATGGCCAGGTTCCGGTCCTGCTTCAGCCGGTCGAGCAGGTTGAGGATCTCCAGCCGGATGGACACATCCAGCATCGATACCGGCTCGTCAGCGAGCAGAACGTCGGGATCGGTGGCCAGTGCCCGGGCGATGGCCACCCGCTGGCGCTGGCCGCCGGACAGCTCATGCGGGTGCTTCCCGGCGATCTCGTCGGGTGGGGTCAGGTTGACCGACAGGAGCAGTTCGTGCACCGCCGCCTCAAGGTCGTCGCCCCGGGGGTGGTGCGGCCGTAGCTGCAGCGGCCTGATCAGGTGATGCCGGACGGTGTGCATCGGGTTGAGCGACGCGAACGGATCCTGGAAGACCAGCTGCACCCGGTGCCGGTAGCCGCGCAGTGCCTGGCCGCGCCGGCCGGCGGGCGCGCCGTCCAGCAGGATCTCACCGGAGGTCCGCTTCAGCAGCTGGGCGAGGGCGCGCACCACGGTCGACTTGCCGCTGCCGCTCTCGCCGACCAGCGCGAGCGTCTGGCCCGCGCTCAGCGCGAACGACATGTCGTCGACGGCCCGCAGCTTGCTGCCACCGCGCTGGCCGAACTCGACGGTCAGGTTACGGACGTCAAGGACACTCACTGCTCGCCTCCCGCACTGTCCGCCGTGACCGGGCTGTCCGCGGTGACCGGGCTGTCCGCGGTGACCGGGCGGCCGGCGGTGACCGGGCTGCCGGCGGCGGCTTTGCTGTCCGCGGCTGCACCGTCCGCCGGGTCCGGCTGCGCCCCGGCGAGCTCGTCCGGCGGGCCCTCCGGGCGGTACTGCTGGTCGTGCAGATGGCAGGCCACCCGCCAGCCGCCGACCAGGCCCGGGTCCTCCGCCAGCAGCCGGCTGGCAGGCGGGCGCAGGGCCGGGTGGGTGGTCGCGCACGGCTCGAACCGATGCTCACACCGCGGCGCGAATGGGCACCCAGCCAAGCGGTCCCGCAGGTCCGGCGGGGATGCCCGGCACCCCGCGCAGCTCGCGCCGGGCGCTGCGCATGTCCGGGAACGAGCGGAGCAGGCCGAGGGTATACGGGTGTGCGGAGGCGGTACCGACCGCCTCGGACGGCGCCTGCTCCACGATCTCGCCCGCATACATGACCGCGAGCCGGTCGCTGATCTCCAACAGCAGGGACAGGTCGTGCGTGATGAAGACGACGCTGAACCCGAGTTCCTCGCGAAGCCGCGTCTGCGCCCGCAGCACGCGGGCGGCGGCCGCCCAGCTGGTCAGGGCGATGATCACGATGAGCGGGATCAGGCCGCTGGCCTTCACGTACGCAAGGATCACGATGACCAGCGGCAGGGTGGGAATGACCAGGACCACATTGGACAGCAGCGACAGCGCCTCGTCGATGAAGCCGCCCGCGTACCCACCGCTGATGCCGATGACGACCGAGACGACGGTGGCCAGCAGCCCGGCTCCTATGCCGATCACCAGCGAGGCCCGCGCGCTGACCACGAGCTGGGCGAAGACGTCCTGCCCGATCTGGGTGGTGCCCAGCCAGTGGCTGAGCGATGGCGGCGCGAGCTGGGCGTGGCTGAGCTGATTCGGGTCCGCCACGAAGAACGGCCCGAGGATCCCGAGCAGCAGGAAGAACCCGACGATGCAGGCTCCCGCGACCAGCCGGGGCGACCGGAAGGCCGCCCGCAACTCGGTCAGCCGGCCAGCGCCCGAGTCGCCGGCCTCCGCCGCGACGGCGGCGACGACGTTCGTGGCGGTCACCGGGACAGCCTCGTCCGTGGGTCGATGAAGCCGTGCAGCAAGTCAACGACCATATTGGCGCCGAGCACCGCGAACGTGATCACCAGGAAGATCCCCTGCATCAGTGGGTAGTCGTTGTTGCTCACCGCCTGCACCAGCTTGAAGCCGAGGCCGGGGTAGGAGAAGACGTACTCCATCGCGATGGCCCCGCTGACCACGAAGCCGAGCGAGATCGCGAACCCGGAGACGCTGGGCAGCACGGCGTTACGGGCGGCGTAGCCGATCATTATCCGGCGCTGCCGCAGCCCCTTCGCCTCGGCGGCGACCACGTAATCGTCAGACAACGTGGACACCATCATGTTGCGCATTCCTAGCAGCCAGCCGCCCACCGAGCTGAGCACGATGGTCAGCGCGGGCAGGAGCGCATGCTGCACGGCCGAGAGGATGAACGGCAGGTTCCATCCCTCGGTGATTTCGGAGTTGGTGTTGTACCCCTGGCCCTGCGGAAAGACGTGCCAGACGTTGCTGGCGAAGAAGAACAGCATGAGCAGCGCGAGCCAGAAGTACGGCATCGCCGTGAGCAGGGTAGTGGACGGGATGATGGCGTCCAGCCTGGAACCGCGCTTCCACCCGGCCAGCGTCCCGAGCATGATGCCGAGCGCGAAGCTGATCACCGTCGCCGTGCCGACCAGGGCCAGCGTCCAGTAGATGGATTGGCCGATCTCAGTGCTGACCGGGGTGGGGAAGTCGCTGATGGACAGGCAGAGCTGCAGGTGGGCGAGGCCGTCCAGGTACTGCCAGTACTTCTGGAATATGTTTCCCGTGCCGAGGCCGAGCAGCTTGGCCAGGACCTGGGCCTCACCGGGCGGCACCGAGCCCGACTGTGACATCTTGGCCAGCAGGACCTCGATCGGGTTCCCCGGGATGAGCTGCGGCAGCAAGAAGTTGAGGGTGAGCGCCGCCCACGCCGCCACCAGGTAGAAGCCAAGCTTGCGGGCCACGTAACGCACGCCTGGCCCTCCTTTCTCCGGCGCCAGTGCCGAATTGCCCAGTGCGGCCCAGGCCCACCCGGCCCAGGCCCACCCGGCGGAGGGTCGCCGCGGTCTTCGGTCCCTCCGCCGGGCGGGTTCCCCGGCCTCGGCTCCGGCCTTGTCAGCCGTGGGCCGCGGCGGTCACTTGTTCAGCGGGAGCAGGCGCGCCGAGATCCAGCCGATGTCCGGCTGGATGTAGACGGCCGGCGCGCCGTACGGATTCTGCACGGTGGGGATGTTGCCGACGTGGTGGCCGTTGAACTCGATCTCGTTCTGCGATTCCCAGAGCGGGATGAGCGGCATGTCCTTCGTGAAGATGTTCTCGATCTTGTAGAACGCTGGCTTCTGCACGGACGTGTCTGCCGTGGCGGCAATCTGCGCGAGCAGCGAGTCCACCGTCGGGTTCCGGTAGCGGCCGTAGTTGCCGACCGTGTCGGCCTTGCCGATGGCGGGCGCGATCCCGCTGTTCAGGAGCGTGTAGTAGTACGACCACGGGTCGGGCGTGTAGCCGAAGCTGTCGATCAGCAGCTGGAAGTTGCCGTTGTCCTGGTCCGAAGTGAATGCGGTGTAGGCCTCCTGGGCGATGACGAGGTTGATGCCGGCTGGCTTGAGTTCCTGCTGGACGATCTGCAGCGCGCTGAGATAGTCGGTGTAGCCCGCGACCATCTTGACCGTAAGGGTCAGCGGCGTCGCTATGCCGGCCTTGGTCAGGATGGTTTTCGCGGCCGCCGCACTAGGGCTGGCGAAGCTGGCGCTGGCCAGCGTCGGATCGAGCACCGAGTTGAAGTTCGGCGTGATCAGCGCCTCGGGGTTGGTGGGCGGGGCATACCCGTCGTAGACCGTGTTGCTGATGGAGGTGCGGTCCACCGCGGCGCTGATCGCCTGCCGGACGGCGAGCTTGGTGGTCGGGCCGGTGGCCATGTTCGGCACCAGGAACGTGGTGGCCAGCGGGATGTCGCTGACCACGAACTTCGGGTCCTTGGCCAGGTAGAGCTTCTTGATGTTCGGGATGAAGGCGCCGGTCCAGTCGAGCTGGCCGGCCACTATCGCCGCGTCCAGCGTCGTGTTGCCGGTGTAGCCGATGAACCGGACCGTCTTGAAGTGCGGCAGGCCCGGCAGGTAATAGTGCGGGTTCGCGGTCAGCTCGAACACCTGCGGCGAGAACTTGCTCAGTACGTAAGCGCCGGTGCCGACCGGGTGCTGGTTCTGGAACGTGGTCGGGTTCGTGATCGACTTCCAGATGTGCTGGGGCAGTATCTCCACCCGGCCGAGCGCGTAGTAGGCGTCTGTGTAGGCGGCCTTGGTGAAGTTGATCGTCACCCCGTAGGCGCCGTTGGCCGACACGCTGGCCAGGGGCAGGGCGAACTTGTTGAGGGCGGTGCTGTGCAGCGCCTGATTGAAGGTGAAGACAACGTCCGCACTGGTGAACGGCTTGCCATCGGTCCAGGTCACGTTGTGCCTGAGCTGGACGGTAAGAGTCTTGCCGCCGTTGGTCCACGCATAGCTGGTGCCGAGCCACGGCTTGATGTCGCCGGCCTTTGCCGTGTCGTAGAAGAACATCGGCTCGTAGATCATGCCGTTGGTCGCGTCCTGCTGGTTCAACGAGTACAGGTTGAAGTCATCGGTGTAGGCGGGCTGCCCGGTGGCGACCGTGAGCACTCCGGTGGGGCCCGAGGACGACGAGCTGCTGCTGCCGCTGCCGCTGCTGCCGCCGCAGGCAGCAAGCGTGCCGGCAGTCACGAGGGCGGCACCGGCAGCAATAGTTCGCATGCGCCAGGGTCTCAACGACATTGCTGATTCCTTCTTTCTTTCGCCCTGGGGTGGTCGCGAAATACACCTGCGGCGCACCTCGCCGTAGCGCGCACGAACTACGGCTGTCATGGCCGCTGGTCAATCAACGTGATCTTCGGGTATGCACTTCAGGGCCCTGCCTGCGGCAATCGGCCACCGGGGTCTCCGGGGTCGACTGAGCGAATCACTATACCGGTTAAGTGTCAACCCTTCATGACCTCTGGTGAAGAAGGAATCGGGTATCGTTCGGGTTTCGATCCCATGTCGGCGCGGTTAAGATGGGCCGCTGACCACGGGCTTCTTGGCCGTTAGGAGCAGCGCCGTCCTGGCTCCCGGGTTCAGGTGCAACTCTGCGGCAGCGCGCCAAGCGCCACGGCCGAGGCAGCCGCCGCGGCCCGGCTGGGCGTGTGTCGCCCTAGCTGCCGGGCGGCCCGGCTGGGCGTGTCTTGTGGATCTTGGCGGACGTGCAGCAGGCAGAAGATCTGCGAGACAGACCACTAACTGCCAGGCGGCCCGGCGCGGCTCAGGCGGCGAACCAGTGGAGGGCTCCCGGTGCTGCCCCGGAGGGTGAGCACCGGCGGGTCTTCCTGGAAATGGCCGACCGCCTCGCCGCTCGCCACTCGCGCCAATATTCGCGCGGCATGCGCCCCATAGGCTGGGATATCCCTGCTCAACGCCGTGAGAGGCGGGTGGACCAGCTCACACAGCGGAGAGTCATCCCAGGCCACAATCGAGAGTTCGGCCGGCACCTCCACGCCCATTCGCTGGGCGGAGATCAGCCCCGAGATCGCCATGAGGTCGTTGTCGTAGATGATCGCGGTAGGCCGCCGCGGGCCCCGCAGCAGAGTCCGGGTGGCCTCAGCGCCGCGCTCGCGCGTGTAGTCGGCCTCCACGGAGATGGACTCGATCCCCGCGGACTGTGCCGCCTCAGCGAGCGCATCGGTCCGGATCTTGGTATGCCAGAACCTCGGTATACCGGTCACCCGGGCGATCCGCCGGTGCCCGAGCCCAGCGAGGTACTCCACGGCGGAGATGATCCCGGCCGCGTCGTCCTGCCACACCGCGGTCAGCGATCCAGCGCCGAGCGGAGTGCCGATCACCACCGCCGGCATCCGCAGTTCCTCAAGTACCGGCACCCGCTGGTCGTTGATCTGCAGGTCCACTAGGAACACCCCGTCCACCCGGCGCTGAGCCCACCACGAGCGGTACATGGCGATCTCGGCGGCCTGGTCCTCGGCGGTGCTGAACAGCAGCGCGGCATGATCACCGGACAACTCCGCCTGGATGCCGGCCACGAGCTGCATGAACCACGGCTCTATACCGAGCATGTTCGGCGGCCGGTCGATGATCAGGCCGAACGCGCCGGCCCGGCCATCGGACAGCGCTCGGGCCGCGCTATTGGGCTGGAAGCCTATTTCCTCGGCGATGGCCAGGATGCGCTCCCGGGTGGCTGCGGAAACACCAGGCTGGCCGTTGAGCGCGAACGACACTGCCGCCTTGGTGACGCCCGCGCGGCGCGCGATGTCGGCGATGGTCGGACGTTTCACGCGATGCCTCCCCGCGATCGCCGGTCGGCCCGGCGTGCCGCACGCTACCGCTCCGCGGTTACCACATTGTGCGGTAACGCCTCCCGGTACCCGCGCCGCGGCACCTGCCTCCCGCGGGAGCCTGCCGACCGGCGCATCACAGCCGCCCGGCTCTTGCGCAGGCCAGTGTAACAAGCAGCCGGACGCCATGGCCGGGGCAAGATCCCGGGCGCGCCGTCAGTGTTCATATGTATTGACACTTAACCGGTATAGTGATTCGATCGCACTGGCTAGTCGCACGGGCCGGTCGCACGGGCCTGATCGCTTTGACATGATCGCACGGGCCTGGGCCGCAGCCATCCGACGCCCGCTGAAGTTCCCAGAGGAGATCTTTCCGCATGCGCAGAAATGCTGCCAAGATCGTCACTGATGGGCGGGCGGTCAACTGGCTGGGGGTGAACTTCTGGTCCCGCACCGGCGGCCCGCTAATGTGGCGGCACTATGACGGGCAGACAGTCCTCGGGGAACTGCGGGTCCTGCGGGAGCACGGTCTCACCGTGACCCGGTCTTTCTTCTACTGGCCCGACTTCATGCCCGAGCCGGACCGGATCGATGAGGAGATGGCGGCCAGGTTCGCTGACTTTCTCGACCGACATGCCGAAATGGGCATGTACACGGTGCCCACCTTCGTGGTCGGCCACATGTCCGGCGAGAACTGGGATCCGTCCTGGCGCCTCGGGCGCGACTTGTACAGCGACGTCTGGATGGTGGCCAGGCAGGCATGGTTCGCCGGCGAGATGGTGCGCCGGTTCGGCGCGCACCAGGCGGTCTGCGGCTGGCTGATCTCCAACGAGATGCCGATCTACGGCGGTGAGGCGCCTCGCGAGACCGTCGCGGCGTGGGCGCAGATCATGGTGGACGCGGTCCGCGCCGCGGGCGGCAGCCAGCCCGTTTCTCTCGGCGACGGCGCCTGGGGGATCGAGATCAGCGGGAAGGACACCGGCTTCTCGGTCGCCGACAGCGCACGGCTGTGTGACTTCATCGGCCCGCACGTGTACCCCGTGGGCACTGACCAGGTCCGGCAGCACTACGCCGCGGCCTGGGCCTGCGAGCTCGCCACGACCTTCGGCCGCCCGGTGATCCTGGAGGAGTTCGGGGTCAGCTCCGACTTCGCCTCCGGCGAGAACGCGGCCAGCTACTACCGCCAGGTCCTGCACAACAGCCTGCTGGCCGGCGCGACCGGCTGGCTGGCCTGGTGCAATTCCGACTACGACGACCTGATCGACCAGGATCCCTACCGGCATCACGCCTTCGAGCTGCATTTCGGCCTGACCGACTCACGTGGCGTGCCCAAGCCGCAACTGGCCGAGATGAAGGCCTTCGCCGCCATCCTGGCCGCGGCCGACATCGGCCATTGCGAGCGAGCCGACTCCGACACGGCCCTGATCGTTCCGGCCCACCTGGACACCAGCTACCCGTTCACCAGCCCCCGCGACCGCCGCTACCTGGCGCAGACGCTGCACCAGGCCTATGTCTCCGCCCGGCTCGCCGACCTGGCCCCCGCGCTCACCAGGGAGAGCGCCGGCGTGACGGATGGCGCGCGGCTCTACCTCCTGCCCTCGGCCAAGCAGTTGCTCAGCCCGACGTGCTACGACCTGGAGCGGCTCGCCGCCGACGGCGCCACCGTGTACGCGTCCTACTCGGCGGGGGACAACGACGACCACCCGGGGCCCTGGTCCTCCCGTCTCAACGCCATGTTCGGGATCCAGCACGAGCTGCGCAACGGCCTGGTGGACCCGATCACCGGCGACCAGGTGACGTTCACCTTCACCCGCGACTTCGGCACGATCACCGCCGGGGCGCGGCTGACCTTCAGCGTCGCGGGCACCCAGTACGGCCGGGCCTACCTGCCGGTGCGGCCCGACGGTGCCGAGGTCATCGCCGTGGACTCCCGCGGCAAGCCCGCGCTTCTGCTCCGGGCCGCCGGCGCCGGCTCGCTGGTGCTGTGCACCTATCCCATCGAGCACATGGCCGCCGCCACCCCGGGGGTCAACCCGGAGGCAACCAGCGTCCTGTACGACGCGCTCGCCGTGCACGCCGGGGTGAGCAGGCTGGTCACTGTCGAGGATCCCCGGGTCGCCGCCGACATCCTGGTCCATCAGGACGGCACCCGCTTCGCCTGGCTGGTGAGCCAGGCGGCCGAGCCTGTAGCGGTCAAGCCGCAGCTCGCCGCCGGGCTCCGGCTCTGCGCACTCGACGGCGACGCGGCCAATGGAGAGGTCACTCTGGTTCCGTTCGGTATCGGTGTTTTCCGTCTCGCAGACGGGAAGGAGAGCGTTGGCGGGCCGTGAGGCCCGCTAAAGTGTGTCCCGCGGATCTTCGGCCTGCTGCAGGGTGTTTGCTGCACAGTCGCCGGAGGACGGCCGCTCGCGACGGCCAAGATCCACGGGACACACCTAGCAGCACCCACTGTGGAGATCGCCGATGCCCTGGTTCGACCTGCCGCTCGCGGCGCTGCGTGAACACCGCACCGCGACCGAGGAGCCGGCCCGCCTTGACAAGTGGTGGGCCGCGCGACTGGGCGAAGCGCGCGCGGCCGCCCGCCCAGCCATGGCCACCCGATACCAAACGGACACCTACGGGCCGCTGCACGCATATGACGTCGAGTTCTCCGGGGCGCGTGGAGATCGTATCCGCGGCTGGTACCTACGACCACCCGGGGCCGGCAACGCGCGGCTGCCTATCGTGGTGCGGTTCATCGGATACGGCGGCGGGCGCGGGCTTCCGGCCGATCACACGCTGCTGCCCGCGGCAGGTTATGCCGTCTTCGTGATGGACACCCGCGGCCAGGGCGGGCGGTGGACCGTGGGCGCCACCGGCGACCTGGGCACGCCGGGGCCTGAGAACTCCACGGTGATGACCCGGGGCATCACCAGCCCGGAGAGCTACTACTTCACCAGGCTTTACGTGGATGCGGCACGCACGGTCGAGACCGCCGCGGGACTCGAAGGGGTCGACGGCTCCAGGATCGGGGTAAGCGGCGCCAGCCAGGGCGGCGCCCTCGCGCTGGCCTCCGCTGCGCTGCTGGGCGAGCGGGTCACGGCCTGCCACGCCGACGTGCCGTTCCTGTGCGACATCCAGCGCGCCGTGACCTTGACACCCGAGATGCCGTATGCGGAGGTGGCGGAGTTCCTGGCCCAGATCGTGGAGCTGGAGAGCGCGGCCATGGACACCCTGCGCTACGTGGACTGCGCCCTGCTGGCCCGCCGGATCACCGCCGACTGCCTGATCAGCACGGGCCTGATGGACCTGGTCTGCCCGCCCTCGACGGTATTCGCCGCGTACAACGAGATCACCGCGGCCAAGGAGATCGCCGTGTTCACGTTCGGGGTGCACGCGGTCCCGCCGGCGCACGTGGAGGATCAACTCCGGCATCTCAGGCAGTGGTCCGCGCCGTGACCGGCTGAGCCCTGCCCGGCCCCCCGGGGTGGTGGGGAGCCGGGTAGGAGCAGGCGTGGGCCGACAGCCGATCGATCGATTTGGCGGCCTGATCGATCGATCGTGAGCCGGCCCGCTCAGCTCGCCGCGGTCATCGCCTTGGCGTGCGCGCTGAGCAAGTGGGCGGCCGCATTGGTGGTGTTGCTCGGGTCGTTGTCCCAGATGATGCGGTAGCCGTCATAGTTGGGGTAGAAGGAGCCGTCATCCACCCGCGCGGTGAGCAGCCAGAACTGGTCCCCGGCCCCGCCATTGGCCAGCACCGTGTCGGTCCACTTCTGGTAGCCGACATCCCTGGTCGTCTCGTCCGGCACGCCCTGCGCGGCGTTGATCGCCAGGCCGTACTCCTCAAGCACGACCGGCTTGCCGAGCACCGCCCCGTCCGAGATGTGGTTGGCGATCCACGTCGTGCCCCAGGTGATCGGGTCGGTACCCGGCTTGGAGGACGGATTCTCACCCCAGCCCTGCGGGTAGAGGTGCACGGTGCCGTAGTCGATCGTGGGCAGGGCGAGGAAGTCCTTCCAGCGGTCACCCTCGTAGTTGGAGTACGGGTAGTCGAAGGTGCCGCCGAACCGCAGTGGCTTGCCGTCGACGGAGAACTTGCCGCCACGGACTATGACGAAATCACGGGGCCGGGCCGGGAACGGGTCGCCCGAGGTAAGGCTGGCCGCAGCCCGGCCGCTCGCGGCGAGGCCAGAACGGGTGGCGGTCGCCGCGACCGCAGGGATGGCTCCCGCGCCCACGGCGAGCCCCGCCGCGCCAGCGACCGTCCCCGCGAGAACGGCACGGCGGGTCGCCCCCGCCGGGGATCATCCGGACTTGGTGAAGAGCCTGCGGCCATCTCGAACCTCCATTGGTCGGATCGGCCCAGCTTCTGCCGGGCCGTGACATCAAGCAGGCGGGCGCGGGAGTGAATCCGCCGCGCACACTGAAGATGACATCACTAGACCGGTTTAGCGTCAATGCCTTGAAAGGCGGTCGAGAGGTTCGATATACCGGTTTAGCCCTTGGCGTGTCGAAATATCCGGCCAACGTGGGACCGCCCGGTGCCGGCGGGCGGTCCCGGTGCCGGCCGGGCGGTCCCGGTGCCGGCCGGGCGGGTCCCGGTGCCGGCCGGGCGGACCTAGTGCGGGAGGTCGATGTGACAACGAGGCCCCTCGAGGGTGCTCGTTGTCACATCGACCCAAGCGGGAACCGCGGGCCGCGGCTGCGGTGACAGCCGGGCGGCGGGCAGCAGGTAACGCACGGGCACACGCCCGGGGCCCGCTCAAGCCGATGCGCTGAGCGCCCGGGCCAGACGGGCCAGGGTGCGCTCCCGGCCCAGCAATTCGATCGACTCATACAGCGGCGGGGACACCCGCCGCCCGGTAACCGCGACCCGGACGGGCGCGAAGGCCTGCCGCGGCTTCAGCCCCAGCCCTTCGACCAGTGCCAGGTGCAGCGCTTCCTTGATGGCCTCCCATTTCCACGGCGTCACGTCGGCGAGGGCGGCCTCGGCGGCCTTGAGCACCGGCGCCGCGTCCGGGGTGAGCACCTTCGCCGCGTCGCCGGGGTCGACCGCGAAGTCCGCCTCGCCGGTGAACAGGAAGCCGAGCATGCCGACTGCCTCAGTGAGCCTGGAGATCCGCTCCTGGATGAGCGGCGCGCCCGCCTCGATCAGCCGGGCCTCCTCCTCGCTGACCGGATCGGCGACCAGCCCCGCGCGCTGCAGGAACGGCGTGATCCGGGTGGCGAAGTCACCCCGGTCCAGTGCGCGGATCTTGTCCCCGTTGATCGCCTCTAGCTTGGCCGCGTCGAACTGGGCCGGGTTCTTGCTCACCCGGGCCAGGTCGAACTCGGCGGCCATCTCGGCGAGCGTGAAAGATTCCCGGTTCTCCCCCGGAGACCACCCGAGCAGCGCCAGGTAATTGCAGATCGCTTCGGGGAGGAAACCCTCGTGCCGGTACCAGTTGACCGACACCACCCCGTTTCGTTTGGAAAGCCGCTGCCCATCTTTGCCAAGGACGTAGGGCAGGTGGGCGAACGCGGGGAACTCGTCCTCGGCGACGCCCATGGCGCGGTAGACCGCGATCTGGCGCGGGGTGGAAGAGAGCAGGTCCTGCCCGCGCACCACGTGGGTGATCTTCATCAGCACGTCATCGACCGCGACGGCCAGCGTGTACAGCGGGGATCCGTCGGCACGCACGAGCACGAAGTCGGGGACGTGCGCGTTGTCCACGGTGACCTCGCCGAGGACGAGGTCGGAGAATGTGGTCGACCCGGATGGCATCCGGAACCTGACCGCCGGCTTGCGGCCCTCGGCCTGATAGGCGGCAACCTGCTCGGCGGTCAGGTCGCGGCAGTGGCCGTCATATCCGCTCGGGCCGCCGCTTGCCCGCGCGGCAGCCCGGCGCTCGGCGAGTTCCTCCTGCGTGCAGTAGCAGTAGTAGGCGTGCCCCGTCTCCAGGAACCGCTGCGCCCACTCGGCGTAACGGCCCAGCCGCTCACTCTGCAGGTACGGCCCGTACGTCCCGCCCACGCCCGGTCCCTCGTCCCAGTCCAGGCCCAGCCAGCGGAGCGTGTCCAGGGCCGAGTCTATGTATTCCGGGGTCACCCGGGTCTGGTCGGTGTCCTCGATCCGCAGCACGAACGTGCCGCCGGTATGCCGGGCAAACGCCCAGTCGTAGAGAGCGGTGCGGATATTGCCGACGTGCAGATCGCCGCTCGGCGAGGGGGCGAACCGAACCCGCACTCGGCCTGGATGCCCGTCAGCGGCGCCGGCGTGACCTCCCGCCGGGTGCTCAGTCACGGGTCACCACCCTGTTGGCCAGCGTGCCGATGTCCTCGATGGTCACCGATACCTCGTCTCCGTCTTCCAGCGGGCCAACCCCCGCCGGTGTCCCGGTGAGCAGCACGTCGCCCGGGAGCAGCGTCATCACCGCGGTGATGTACTCGATCAGGGCGGGCACGTCGTGCAGCAACTGCGAGGTGCGGGCCCGCTGCCGGACCTCGCCGTTCACGGATGTGGTGAGGGCCAGATCGGCCGGATCGGCGTCCGTCTCGATCCACGGGCCCAGCGGGCAGAACGTGTCGAACCCCTTGGCCCGTGTCCACTGCCCGTCCCTGGCCTGCAGGTCCCGGGCGGTCACGTCGTTGGCGCAGGTGTAGCCGAAGATGACGGAAGCTGCCTGCGCGGCCGGCACCTCGCGGCACAACCTGCCGATGATCACCGCCAGCTCACCCTCGTAGTCGACCCGCTGGGTGAGTTTCACTGGGTAGCCGATGGGGTCCCCGGGGCCCGCCACGGCGGTGGACGGCTTGAGGAAGAGAACGGGTTCCGCGGGCGGCTCCTCGCCCATCTCACGCGCGTGGTCCGCGTAATTCCTGCCCACCGCCACCACCTTGCTCGGCAGCACCGGCGCCAGCAGCCGCACGTCGTCGAGCGGGAAGCTCGCCCCGGTGAACTGGACGCTCTCCCCCGGGCTGAACGGGTGCCCGCGTAGTTCGGCGATGACCAGGCCGCTGCCCGCGCCGGCCGCCCCGCCGCCACCTGCGGCGCCATCTCCCTGGGCCTCCCCGACCACGCCGTAGGCGACGTCGCCGCCCCGGGCGAATCTCGCGATGCGCACGCCACACCTCACTGTTCGGCGGTTGCTCTCCCGTCTAGAGCCTACTGAGCCGCTGGCTCCGGGCCGACCCGACGACACCAAATCCGCACCGTGCAGGTTGGCGGCGGGTGCCGGGGGTGCGAGCGAGCACGCAGCCAAGGCCGGGGTGGGGCCCGGCGGCCGCAGACCAGTTCAGCTGGCTCCCGTGGCAGGACCGTGCTCGCGAATCGCGGCTGGGAACCTCCCGTCACGCCGCGAAGGCATACCGATGCCAGACGCTGCCGGCCGCGCAGCACGACGTAGAGGTCGCGGACGCCCGCAGCCGGTGCCAGGCCGGCGCTGACCTCGGCCCACGCGTAGCGGCCTCCGGTGCACGGACCGCCACGGAGCCGAGGAACCGGCCATCGGCCGGGTGATCGCACCACAGGTCCAGGCTGGCCTCACCCGGCTCTTCCCTGGCCACCCGCACGGTGACGGCCAGCCCGCCGCTACCGCTCTCAGCCAGGCTGACCGCGCGGAACAGGATCCATCCCGGGCCGCCGGAGGTCGGCGTGACCGCATCGCCGTCTTCGGGGGTGGCGTCGACCAGGGTGACCTGGTCGTAGTCGTCGAAGTCCGCGGCGGCGATCGCCGCGCCGATCTGCCGCGGGCCAGGCCTCCTGCCGAGGATCGTCAGGAGCGTGGACTGCCGTATGGCATCACTTGACGAACCCGCCATCACCTCGTAGTTGCCGGGATCCACGGTCATCCGGTGCGTGGCGACATCCCAGAACGCCAGTGACGACACCGGCAGCGGGATCTTGACCGTGCTGCTCTCGCCCGGCCGCAGCGTGACCCGCGCGAACCCGGCCAGCGCGCGTCGCGGGCGCGGGCACCGCGGCGCCAGCGCGCGCGTGTAGAGCTGGACCACCTCGGTGCCGTCGCGCGTCCCGGTGTTCGTCACCTCGACCGCGGCCGTGACCGTGTCCCCGTCCCGCGCCTCGGCCGCGTCCAGGCGCAGCCGCGCATAGCTGAACGTCGTATAAGACAATCCATGGCCGAACGGAAACAGCGGCGTGCCCTCGAAGTACAGATAGGTCCGCCGGGCCTTGATGATGTCGTACTCCAGCAAGCCGGGCAGGTCGGCGAGGGACGAATACCACGTCTGCGGTAGCCGGCCGCCGGGGTCATGCCCGCCGAACAGGACGTCGGCGACCGCGCGGCCGGTCTCCTGACCGCCATGACAGGTCCACGCGATGGCGGGAACGTTGTCCCTGGCCCAGGTCAGCGCGTACGGGTAGCTGCTCATCACCAGCAGCACCACGCGCTGGTGGACAGCGCGGGCCGCCTCCACAAGCCTCTGTTGCTGCGGTGGCAGCGCGAGCGTGGCCCGGTCCTGGGTCTCGCGGCCGTTGATCAGGGGATCGTTGCCCACGACGACCACGACGCTGTCCGCGCCCCGCATCGCGCGCACCGCCTGCTCGATCCCGTCCCGGGTGACCCGCCAGGTGAAGCGCTGCGCCCCGGCGGCATCGCGCGCGGCCGCGGCCGGCCGGCCCGATGACTCATCGACCGTTACGTAACGCCCGGTCGCGGCGCTGCGCAGCAGCACGCTGCCATCAGCCTGCGGCTCGCGGACGAACGCCTCCCTGACCACCCAGCCGTTCGGCCGGACGGCGTCGGCCACGAGCGAGTTGTCCTCCTTGACGGTGAGGTAGCGCCCGCTGACGGCGCTCCGCAGCGTGATCACGTTGCAACCCCAGCCGAAGACGTCGAACTCGCCGATCTCCGGCCCCTCGGCCGATTCGCCGCCCGCCGGCCGCCCGGACGACGCGCCGCCCACCGGGTGCCCGGCCGATTCGCCGCCCGCCGGGTGCCTGGCCGGCGATAGACGCAGCGCCACCCGGTCCGTGCCCTCCGCGCAGGCGATGTCGCCGCCCAGCGGCCGCGCCGCCTCCCGCAAACCCTCGGCCACCGTGACCTGGTAGGGCATCGTCCCGCTGGACCAGTCCTCGCACAATCTGTCGGCGAGCGGACCCACGACGGCGATCCGGAAGCCGGGCCGCAGCATGATCGGCAGCACGCCATTGTCGTTCTTCAGCAAGACGATGGCCTGCCTGGCCGCCCGGCGGGCGAGTTCGCTGCGCGCCAGATCCCCCGCAGCCGATCGATCGGCCGATTGGCCACCTGATAGATCGTCGGTCGCTTGGCCATCTGATAGATCGCCGGCAGATTGGCCACCTGATAGATCGTCGGTCGCTTGGCCACCTGATAGATCGGTCGATAGGCGGCTTGATCGACCGACCGACCGTGGCGCGCCGGTTGAGTCCGCGCCAAGATCCGCGTACGGGTCAAGGTCCGGATCGAACTCCCCGAGGCGTAGCCTGAGCAGCAGCAGCCGGCGCACGGCGCGGTCCACGTCCGCGACGGTAAGCAGCCCGCGCTCCAGTGCCTCGGTAATCCGGCCGATGGTGACCGAAGGGTCCTCGCCGTGATCGGTGAAGCTGTCCACGCCCGCCCGCAGAGCGGCCGCGTGGCCTGCCGGGTGGTCGGCGAAGTAGTGCTCGACGTCGACCAGGTTGGACGGGGCTTCCGCGTCGCTGCACACGACGAGCTCGTCACCGGCCCGCTCACCAGCTGGCCAGCGCCGTAGCTCGCCCTCCAGGTAGGGGCTGACGTGGCACGGCCGCCCGTTCACGAGGTTGTAGGACGGCATCACGCCGACGGCGACGCCAGCGGCGATCGGCGCGTGAAACGGCGGCAGGTCATACTCGTGCAGCACGCGTGGCCGCAGCGCTGACGAGGTGGTCGACCGGTCGGTCTCGTTGTTGTAGGCCAGGAAGTGCTTGAGCAGCGGTGCGGTGCGCAGGTACACGGGATGGTCGCCGCGCAGGCCGCGGCAGTAGGCGATGGCGGTCCGGGCCGTCAGCAGCGGGTCCTCTGAGTAGCCTTCCTCGTTGCGGCCCCACCGGGGGTCCCGCAGCAGGTTGACCACCGGTGCCCACACGTTGAGGCTCACCGCCGGGTCGCGGCGGTGCATGGCCCGCACCTCCTCGGCCACCGCGGTGCCCACGGCCTGGACCAGATCCGTGTCCCAGGTGGCGCCCAGGCCGACGGCCTGCGGGAAGACCGTGGCGGGACCGAGCCAGGCCGCGCCGTGCAGAGCCTCGGTGCCGGTATGGAACGGCGCGATCCCCAGCCTGCCCACGCCGGGCGAGTGCTGGTGCAGCATCGCGACCTTCTCGGCGGTGGTCAGCCGCTGCAGCAGATCGTCGGCGCGTTTGCGCAGCGGCAGGCCCGGATCCAGGAAGGCGGGCAGCTCGGCCCGGTCACCCAGCGGCATCCGCGACTCTCAGGTTTCTGGGGGTCGAGGCGCTTCGACGGTGCCATTCGACCGTGCGCCTGTCAAGGGTGGCCCAACCCGCCGTCCCTCGCCGCAGCGCACCAGAGCCGCCGCCGCAGCGCACCAGGCCGCCGCCAGAGCGCACCAGGCCGCCGCCAGGGCGCAGCAGAGCCGCCGACGGAGCGCGCACCAGGCCGCCGCCGGAGCGCACAGAGCCCCCCGACCAACGCGCGCGCGGCTTTCCTGTTACCTCTTGGCGGGCTTGTTGCATGAAATCCCGGTTACCTCTTGCCTGCCTTTCCGGGCTGACGTAATCTCGGCGCAATTCGAAGCGCTTCGACGGCGGCCGCATCCCACGGTGCGGGCGGGCGGTTACCTCCTCAGCTGCCTGCCCGCACCGTGCCCAGGCCGAGCTGGAGGCCTCGCCCGTGAAGCGCTTCGAGCACGGCCAAGCAGGACGGCTGGGATGGTGCCCGGACGGTGCCGGGCGCCATCCCAGCCGGGCGACGCGGTACCGTAGCGGTGCCGACCCGGCCGTCGCTACCTGCGATAAAGGCATGAAGATCCAGAATGGGGCGGTGATATCGTTGGGGTTCTGGGTCCGCAGCAGACGTGAGAGCGCACATCGAAGCGCTTCGTAAGCGCCGAGCCGATCCCGTGGACGCATCGCGCCACGCTACTGGGTGGCGGCAATCAGGAGGGACCATCATGGCGACGACACTCGCTGACGTGGCCCGTCACGCTGGTGTCGCAGCCAGCACCGTCTCCTATGTGCTCAGCGGCAAACGGACGGTCTCCGCAAGCACCCGCCGCAGAGTCGAACGCAGCATTGAACTGCTCAACTATCATCCGAACGCGGGCGCCCAGGCCCTGGCCAGCAGTCGCTCCAACATCGTCGCCCTGGTCGTGCCGCTGCGCAGCGATCTGTACGTGCCGGTGATGATGGAGATCGCCATCGCCGTGACGACCACGGCCCGCAGGTTCGGGCATGACGTGCTGCTGCTCACGAACGACGAGGGCGCTGAGGGTATCCGGCGGGTCGCGGTCAGTGCCCGGGCAGACGCCATGATCCTCATGGACGTGAGCATGGACGACAACCGCATTCCCATGCTTCTCGACGTCGGCATCCCCGCGGTGCTGATCGGGATTCCGTCCGATACCAGGGGGTTGACCTGCGTCGACCTGGACTTCGCCGCCGCTGGGGAACTGTGCGTTGAGCATCTCACCGGGCTCGGCCACCGCGAGTTGGCGTTCATCGGCGAGGCCGAGGCCGTGTACCAGCGGCACAGCGGATTCGC
This sequence comes from Streptosporangiaceae bacterium, assembly GCA_036394075.1. Classification (GTDB taxonomy): domain Bacteria; phylum Actinomycetota; class Actinomycetes; order Streptosporangiales; family Streptosporangiaceae; genus JAWWPY01. Next base: position 9,596 of record DASWFT010000603.1, on the reverse strand, counting down.
CGAACGGACGCTGCGCGGCATCGCGGACGGCGCGGCCCGGCGGGGCGTCCGGCTTGTGCACCGTCCCTGTGAGGGCAGCCACGAGGCAGCCGCCGGGGCGGTGACCCGGATCCTTGAGGAACGGCCGGGCACGACCGGCCTGATCGTCCAGAACGAGGCCATCATCCCGGCCGTGCTGAGCGTGCTGCGGACCGCCGGCCGGACGGTTCCCGAGGACGTCTCGATCGTGGCGCTCTGCCCGGACCAGGTCGCCGAGCAGACCTCACCGCACCTCAGCTCGGTCACCATCCCGGCCGAGGAAATGGGCCGCCGGGCAGTCGAACTGGTCATGCAGCGGCTGGAGAACGGCCGGGCCGGTGAAGTGGTCCTGCTTCCTCCGGCCCTGACCATCCGCGCCAGCAGCGCGCCCGCCCCATTGGGCCGCTGAGCGCCGGTGCCCGGCCCGCGACCACACCCCCGCTTAACGTCCCCCGTCCCTTCATGACGCAGAGGCCTGCGAGGTGAGCTGCCCGTGAGCGCATCCGCGACATGCTGTTCCTGCGTGAACGGCTGCGGCCGTACATCATGGAGCAGATGCGGACCTGCCACGGCGACGGGCTGCCGCCGATGCGCCCGCTCTTCATCGACTTCCCCGACGACCGGCCGCGTTCCCGATGACCGGCCGCGTTCCCGATAACCGGCCGCGTTCCTGACGACCGGCCGCATCCGTCTACCGGCATCCGGTTATCAGGACCCAGCTAGCGCATCCGCCCCGCGGCCCGCGCTACTGGAGGTAGCCCTCCACCTCGGACGGCGGACGCTCGGCCGCCTCCGCGGGGTCCTCGCCGAACTCGCGCCGTGCCCGGCGCTGCCGCAGCAGGTCCCAGCACTGGTCAAGGGACTCCTCTACCGACCGAAGCCGGGCCCGCTCCTCGGCGCTGGACAGTTCCCCGGCCGCGACCTTGCTCCGCAACTCGTGCTCGGTCTCGATCAGCTCGTCAATGTGGCCCAGGATCTCCTTGTCATCCATCCCCCCACCGTAGAGGCCGCGCGGACCGCAGCGACCAGGTGGCCCCGGCGCGGCAGACTGAACCCATGCAGACTGAGCCTAGGCGGGCGCGCCGCTCCCGCTACGACGTGGTGGTGGCGGGCGCGGGCCACAACGGCCTTGCCGCCGCTGCCTACTTGGCCGGAGCCGGCAAGTCAGTGCTCGTCCTGGAACGCCTGGCGCACACCGGCGGGCTCGCCGTGTCGGCGGCCGCGTTCCCCGGTGTGGCCGCGCGGGTGTCCCGCTACTCCTACCTGGTGAGCCTGCTGCCCTCAGTCATCGCGTCGGACCTGGGACTGCGAGTGGAATTGCGGCCGCGGCGGATCGGCTCCTACACGCCGACCGGAAGCACCGGCCTGCTGGTGGACACCGGGGACGATGCCCGCACAGCCGCGTCGTTCGCGGCTGTCACCAGCGGCGAGGCCGACTGGCAGGCATGGCAGCGGTTCTCTGCCGCGACACTGGCCCTCGCCAAGCGCATGTTCCCGACCATGACCGAGCCGCTGCGCTCGCGGGCCGGGATGCGGGCGCTGGCCCGAGATGACGCGACCTGGGAGGCGCTGATCGAGCACCCGGTCGCCGCCGCACTTGAACAGCGGTTCGCGGATGACACGGTGCGCGGGGTCGTGGCCACCGACGCGCTCATTGGCACCTTCGCCAGGCTCGGTGATCCGGCCTTGGCGCAGAACCGCTGCTTCCTGTACCACGTCATCGGCGACCAGACCGGCGAGTGGAAGGTGCCCGTGGGCGGCATGGGCGCGCTGAGCCGGGCCTTGGAACAGGCGGCCCTGGCCGCGGGGGCGGAGATCCGCACCAGCGCCGAGGTTACCGGGATCGACCCGGACGGCGAGGTGCGGGCGCGCGAGGGAGACGACGAGTACGCGGTCGGAGCGGGGCACATCCTGGCGAACCTGGCTCCGGCCACCCTCGCCCCGCTGCTCGGCGACGCCGCTCCCGAACACCCTGAGGGCGCCCAGCTGAAGATCAACATGGTCTTGTCTCGGCTGCCGAGACTGCGCGACAGCGGCGTCAGCCCACGCGACGCCTTCACCGGCACGTTTCACGTGAACGAGGGGTACGCGGCGCTTGACGCCGCCTACGCGCAGGCTGCCGCGGGGCACATTCCCGTTGTGCCGCCGTGCGAGGCGTACTGCCATTCCCTCACCGATGACTCCATCCTGGGCCCGCAACTAGCGGCCTCAGGCGCCCAGACGATGACCGTGTTCGGCCTGCACATGCCGGCCCGGCTGTTTCGCGCGGACCCTGACACCGCACGGGACGAGGCGTTGCGGGCGACCCTGCGCTCCATCGACGCGGTCCTCGCCGAGCCGCTGGAGGAGTGCCTGCTCCGCGACAGCGATGGGCGCCCGTGCCTCGAGGTGAAGACCCCGGTGGACCTGGAGGCGGAGGCCGGGCTGCCGGGCGGGCACATATTCCATGGCGATCTGTCCTGGCCGTGGGCTGATGAGCCGGCCGACGTGGGCCGGTGGGGCGTGGAGACCGCGCACCCGCGGTTGCTGGTCTGCGGCGCCGGTGCCCGCCGTGGCGGCGGGGTGAGCGCGATCGGCGGTCACAACGCGGCAATGGCCATCCTCCGCGGCCCGGGCCGGTGATCTCGCCGCGGCTGGCGCGATCAACGGGATCAAGCAGCTGTCAGACCGCGACCTGGCCGCGATCAACGAGCTGCCGCGATCAGCCGCGATCAACGAGCTGCCGCGATCAGCGGATAAAGCCGCGATCAGGGGGATGCTGATCCGCCCGGTCCGGCAGGAGCGCCTGCGCTGACCGCGACGGCGGCGGGCCGTCTTGGCGGGCGTAACGGGTCAAGGACCCGGGCGCTCGCAGCCACGCAGAGTCCGAGCAGGACAGGAATGCCCAGCGCCAACGGCAGGCCGGTGAGGGCGGCACACGCGCCGATCAGCACCGGGCCCCCGACCAGGCCGATGTAGCCGAGGCCGGCCACCCGGGCCAGGCCGGTCCCTGGCTGGTCCGGGTCGGCGTTGCCTGCCGCCGAGAAGAGTTGCGGGACCACGCACGACAGGCCGGCGCCGAACAGCGCGAAACCCGCGACCGCGCCCACCGGTTCGTTGCTGGCCAACCCGGCAGCCAGACTTGTGGCGGCCAGCAACCCGCAGCCGCGCACGAGGCGCACCGGCCCGAAACGGGCCGCCAACCGGTCGCCGAGCAGGCGCCCGACGGTCATCGCTATCGAGAATGCGGCGAACCCCGACACCGCGAGCCCCGACGTTGTGCGAAGGTCGTCGCGCAGATAGATAGCGCTCCAGTTGCCAACGGTCCCTTCACCGATCACGGCGCAGAGCGCCAGCAGGCCGAGCGCCAAGACCCGTGATGAGCCTCGGCCTGACCCTGCCTCCCGCACGGTGCCATGGCTGGACCCGGTCTGGCTGGCCCCGGTCTGGCTGGGCCCAGTCTGGCTGGGCCCGGTCTGGCTGGGCCCGGTCTGGCTGGGCCCGGTCGGGCTGGGCCGACGCCCTTCACACTCCGCTGCCGGGTGGCAGTCCGGCACCAACCGCCCGTGGTGCGCCAGCGCCGACCCGGTCAGCAGCCAGCGGCCCGCGGTTGCCGCGGCAACCGCCGCAGGCAGCGCAACCACCAGGCAGGTAGCGACCGGCCCGGCCCGGACCCAGGCGAGGATCCCGCCTGTCACCGCCCCGGACAGGCCGCCGAAGCTGTAGCTGGCATGAAACGAGGCCATCAGCGGCCGCCGGTACGCTCGCTCGACCAGCACACCCTGGGCGTTGATGGACACCGCCATCACCCCCCCGGCTACGCCGAACGCCAGCAGCCCCGCCAGCAGCAGGCCGATGGTGCGCGCCGAGCTCAGGATGACCGGCAGGAAGGCGACGATGACGCCAACTGGGCGGGTGATGCTGGAACTGCCGAACCGGTCGGCCAGCCGGCCGGCCACGGGCATCACCAGGACCAGCGCGGCCGGGCCCACAAGCAGGGCGACGCCGAGCCGCCCGTCGGAGAGGTGCAGCCGCGCCTTGGCCGCCGGAATGCGGACAACCCAGACACCCTCGGCCATGCCGAGGATGGCGAAATACGCGATCACCGCGGCCCGGGCGGTGCGCAACCGCCCAGTCAGGGCAACCTGCTCGGAGCCAGCCCGCGGATGTGGACCGTCCCTCCGGGTACGCTCACCACAACCTTGCTGAGGGCCTTGGTGCCCGTCGCGCTGGCGTTGAGCATGTACTGAATCCCCGTCGTTCCTTGCTCTGGCAGTTCATGAACGAGTGCGCCGCGTTCCGGCCGGCTCGCTGACCCGACCGGTCGCGGCGCGGTCAATACGGTCGTGCCATGGCAGATTGCTGGGGAGCCCCCCGAACAGATCCATGCTCATCAGCATGCGGACGGCGCCGACGGCCAACGACGTCTGCTGCGGGCAAAGCCCCACACCAGATTCGTCCGGATGTGACGAGTCGACGGCCGAGCCTCCGACCGCGCTCGTGCACACTGCTCGGTCCGTCGCGCGGCGGCCGTCTCACCTCACGACGCCACGCCTACCAGCGCGGACCGCGCATCACGCCGTTGAACACGCCGCGCGTATTTGGGCAATCGGCGGTCACGGGCCCCTATATGTCCGGAAAGGACAATCTCGACCGCCCGTTTCGTCACCAAGGGTGATATGGACGCCACGTATCATCGTCACCTGGGAGGTGGTCTGGATGCTCGATTCCACGGATCAGACACACGGCGAGGTGGACCTTGTTCTCGAATCTGTTCGCCTCCATGCAGGCGATCATGTAGGCGTCTTCTACCGTGGCGATGATGAGCGCGACGCATTCGTGATCCCCCTGATAGCAGAGGCGCTTTGGCTGGCGTGCGGAGTGATCTACGTCTCCGATGGAGAGGCTCCTGACCAGGTCGGGAAGCAACTGCTGGCCGAGGGAGTCGATGTCCAGGGGGCTCTAGGCCAGGGGCAGTTGCAGCTCATCGACTCCGCGGATGCCTATCTGGCTGACGGCACCTTCGACCCAGCCCGAATGGTGGACTATTACGCGCAGGCGTACGAGGAGAGCGGCCGCCGGGGCTACCCAGTGCTGTGCGTGATCGGTGAGATGAGCTGGAGCCTGCGGGACTGCCCCGGCACGGAGCGCTTGCTCGAGTATGAGGCTCGCTACGCGCAGCACTTCGGGAGCACCTCCGCCATCACGCTGTGCCTGTATGACCTGGCGCAGACCGGCGGCGAGCAGATCTTCGACCTCCTTCGCATCCATGGCCGCGTGATCCTTAATGGCATCGAGATGCAGAACCCGCACCGGATCGATCCGAACTTCTTCCTTCGTGAAAGCGCCGTCGAGTGACCAGGGAAGCTCGGGCCGGCGCGAGCCCCAGCGCCCGCAAGGCCACCAGCGAAGACGGTCAGGTGCGCGAGACGATGGCCGGGCTGCACGCCGTTATGCTGCTTGGCTCGTTCATGCACTCGTCACCGCAACAGCAGAACACGGCGGAATTAGCCGCCGGTGGCCTGGCCGCGATCGCGCGAGTCCCGCTGGCCGCGGTGGCGTGGTATCCCGAGGGTTCGGGCGAGCAGATGCGTCTCGTCGGCCGCTACGCCGGTAAGCAGCCAATTCCAGCCCGGATCGCAAGCATTCTGGTCAGGCTCTGCTCGCAGCTGAATGTCTACCGCCCCGCCCGGCTGGAGGAGGCCCAGTTGCCGGGCCGGCTCCGGCTGGCTGGCGTAAAGGCGTTGCTCGCCATCCCGCTGCGAGTCGGCACCGACTGCGTGGGATTCCTCTTGGCGGGCGGGGCCGTCGGCGCCTTGCCAGAGGACTTGATGCTGGTCCAGGCGCTCGGGGCGCAGACTTCGACTGCGCTGTACGTGGCCCGGACTCAGGAATACAAGAACGCTCAGATGAGCGAGCAGGCTCGGCTGCTGGGTGTGCTCCGCGAACAAGGAGAGTTGCTGTCGCGCGCCCTGCGGCTTCAGGAGGATCTCATTGACCTCGTCCTGCACGGCAAAGGCGTCGGCGAGATCATCGAACATCTAGCGGGCCAGCTGAAAGCGCCCGTTTGGCTGGTTGACGCAGCAGGTCATGTCATTGCGCACGCGCGCAGCCCGTACGGGGTGCCGGAGGCCGCGCTGCCGCGCACGGCGGAGCTTCGCCGGGCGCTCGACGGGCTCAGCCGGGACCCGAACTCGCATCCCATCGAGGTCGCCACCGGAACCGGGGGGTTGTTCCTCCTGCAGACAGTGGCCACCGATCGCGACGTGTTCGGGCATCTGCTCATCGGGTCAGCCCCTCTGGATGCCCTGGACCGGACGGTGATCCACGGCGGATGTCTCGTTCTGGCCCTGCGTCTTCTCATCGAGCGCAGCATTGCCGACGCGCAGGAGCGGTCGGGGCGCGATCTCATCGAGGATGCCCTGCTGCGCGGAAACGGGCGTGCCTCCAGTGCGCTGGCTGCCCGGCTCGGCTACGAGCAGGACGGCCCGGCGATGGTGCTGGTGGTTAGACTGCGGCTGCCGCCAGCGGGTTACGACCACCGGTGGGACAGCGTCCGAAGGCGGGTCATGTCCGCCGTGCAGGACGAGTTCCCCGGCGGCATCCGGGGACTCGCCGGACTCATCGGCGAAGAGATAATCGCCATCGTGCGGCCCGAGGCTGCGGAAGCATGCGAGCGGCGGATCCTTAGCCGCGCGACCGCAGGTGCACCGGATGTGCAGGTGACCATCGGGGTCAGCGACGTCTGTGCCAGCGTGGGGCACCTGCAGGAGGCTCACCGGCAGGCTCGCCAGGCGGCGGCGCTCGCCGAGGGCATTCCTCAGCACGTCCTGCGATTCACGGATCTCGGGCTGTACCGGCTCCTTTTCGACGCTGACCATGCCAATCGCATCGACGAACACATCGAACGCTGGCTGGGCCCACTGCTCCGCTACGACACGGCACAGCACACACGGCTGGTTGAGACCCTGGCTCGGTATCTAACTGGAACCAGCCGCAAGGAAGAAGTGGCCCTGGATCTGTCCATCCACGTGTCGACGCTCAAGTACCGCCTCCGCCGGATCCGGGAGATCCTCACGTTCGACTTCATGCATCCCGAGGCCCGGTTCAACGTTGAGCTGGCCTTGCGGCTGGCGCAGATCCGCGAGGATCTCTTCGCCGGCAGTCCGGCACCTTCGCCGCAGTTGCCGCGTGCGGCGGGACCCCGTGCCGTGACCTAGGCCCGCTCGCCGGGCTGGTAGCCAGCCCGGAGCAGTGCGTAGGTGACCGCTTCCTCGAGGGCCTGCCAGGAGGCGGCGATGATATTTTCATCCACCGCCACGGTGCTCCACGTCCCGGCCGCCGCACCGGTGCCATCGCCCGACTCGATGAGCACCCGGGTGACCGCGCCGGTGCCGTGCGAACCTTCCAGGATGCGCACTTTGTAATCGGCGAGTTCCAGCATGGCGAGTTCCGGGTAGAGCCGTTCGAGCGCCTGCCGCAGGGCGTTGTCGAGCGCGTTGACCGGCCCGTTCCCCTCGCCAGTCGCCACGATCCGCTCGCCTTTGGCGTTCAGCTTGACCGTGGCCTCGCTGACAACCTCGCCGCCGGTGCGCCGCTCGACGATGACCCGCCACGACTCGACCTGAAAGTGCCGGAGCCGCTCACCGGCCATCTCGTCGCGGAGCAGGAGCTCGAACGATGCATCCGCGGCCTCGAAGGTGTAGCCACGGGCCTCGAGATCCTTGACCCGGTCGACCACCCGGCCCACTGTGGCCCGGTCACCGGACAGGTCGTAGCCGAGCTGTCTTCCCTTGATCTCAACGGATGCCCGGCCGGCCATGTCGGAGACGAGCATGCGCATGTCGTTGCCGACCACGGCCGGGTCGATGTGCTGGTAGAGCATCGGGTCCACCTTGACCGCCGAGGCATGCAGCCCGGCCTTATGGGCGAACGCGGAGAACCCGACGTAAGGCTGGTGCGTACTCGGTGCCACGTTTGTGACCTCGCTGATCGCGTGCGCGACCCGGCTCATCTCGGGCAGGCAGCCATCCGGCAGGACGGTGCGCCCCTTCTTCAGCTGCAGCCCCGCGACCACGCTGAACAGGTTGGCGTTGCCCGCCCGCTCGCCATATCCGTTCGCGGTGCCCTGGACGTGCGTGGCCCCGGCATCCACCGCCATCAGGGTGTTGGCGACCGCGCAGGCGGTGTCATCGTGGCAGTGGATGCCGAGCCGGGCGCCGCTGGCCGCGGCGACCGCGGCCACCACATCGGCGAGTTCGCTGGGCAGCATGCCGCCGTTGGTGTCGCAGAGCACCACCACGTCCGCGCCAGCCTCGGTAGCCGCGCGCACCACTTCGAGCGCGTAGGCGGGATCCGAGCGGTATCCGTCGAAGAAGTGCTCGGCGTCGAGGAACACCCGCCGCCCCTCGGCGCGCAGGTGGCTGACCGTGTCCCGGATCATCGCCAGGTTCTCCTCCAGCGTGGTCCGCAGGGCCAGCCGGACGTGCCGGTCGTGACTCTTGGCGACAAGGGTCACGACCGGCGCACCCGACTCGCGCAGTGCGGCGACCTGAGGGTCGTCGGCCGCCTGCACGCCGGGCCGGCGGGTCGCGCCGAACGCGGCGAGCTGCGCGTGCTTGAGATCCAGCTCGGTGCGGGCCCGCTGGAAGAACTCGGTGTCCTTGGGGATGGCACCCGGCCATCCGCCCTCGATGAAGCCCACGCCGAACTCGTCAAGCCCGCGCGCGACGACGAGCTTGTCGGCCACCGTCAGGGTGAGCCCTTCCTGCTGCGCGCCGTCACGCAGTGTCGTGTCGTACACGTGGAACGAGTCGTCTGGCATGGCCATTGGCCGCCTCTCCGATGTGGCCTGCTGTTGTCGGGTGTCAGTGGGCTCAGGCGCCCGCCGCCGCAAAGCAAAAGACCCCTCGCGAACATGCGAGAGGTCTGCGCGTCGGCGGTGCGGGCCCGAGACCCTGCTAAGTGCCGACGCGCCTGCCGATAATAATCCGGCCGGACGTCATGCCCTCCAGTCTGGCACATCCCAAGACCCCCCGCCTCCCCATCTCACCATCCGAGACAGCACTCCCCGTTCCATGATCACGTAAGATTCGCGGACGCATAGGGCGGTGTGCCAAAGGGGAAACGAAAACGGACACTGCGCACCCGGCCGCACGCCTGATCATCGAATGGACAGCCCAGCTATGACCCACCCGCCAAGACCCGCATCCCAACCAGGCTAGCGGCAACCGAGCCGCGCGAGCAGACCCACCACGGGCGCGCCCGCGCGGCCCCACCCGAGGAACCCACGCCCGGCTAAGGGAAGGCGGCGCACCCACCCCCATCCGCGCCGGCTCGCCCCGCTCTAGCTCTGCACCACCGCGCACCCCCAGCCACAACCGGCAACGCCCCTCGGGCACTGACCCCGCGCGGTATCCGCCCGGCCCGGTCAGCGTCAGCCCCGGTCATCAAAGAGGGAGGGACGGAGTCGTTTCCAGCTTCACAACGAACACCACATTTCCTCAACGCTCGCCATGCACGCCACGACAGATCGCTACTACCCGCACCGGGAGCGCGATGCTACAGAATGTTCGCTATGCGCCCTGGCGTGGCCTTAG
>DASWFT010000602.1:0-16623 GCA_036394075.1 Streptosporangiaceae bacterium | reverse complement strand
CCGACAGCACCAGCGGCTCCAGCCTGGTATCTCCCATCCCTCCAGCAGAACGCAACCGTCACCCAGGCGATAGCCCGGGCACGAACTTGGGACACAAGACGACTCACGAGGTGACCGATAAACTCAAGACCCGCTCACTAGTCCAGTACCGGACGGACGCGGCGCCGGCTCTTCCCCGCCCGCCGATATGACGCTCCAGCAGCCACACACGCCCTCGCGGGAGGCACTGGACCGCGTCGAGCTCCGCTGTTATGCCACGCCGCAGCTCGCCAGGCCAGCCGGTCTCGAACCGGAAGGCACGGATCTGGCCGCCGAGCTCGAACCCGAGCGATCGGACGTCGCAGGGCTGATCGCCAGTACGTTCGGCCCGTTCGGTTACTTCATCTCGGTCAGGGGACGTTCCCCTTCAACTTTCGGAACTCCCCGGGGTAGGCGGGTTCGAGAAACCGGATGAGGCCTTCGAGGCCATGACGCGACTGGACCACCCGGCAGAATCATCTTTTTCTCGGGGTCATCCTCGGCACTTTCGCGTTCGCACGGGTGCGTGCGTGCGAACGGGGCCTGGTGATGGATTTGGGTTTGCGCCGCGGTACAACAGGATGCGCGCGGAAGTGCACTGGCGGCGCTATGGCCATCCGGCCATGGCGCCATATGTGTTCGTCACCCAGACGAACCGGCTGTGGACGGCCATACCGCAACTCCCGCTGAACATCCGCGGTTCCTCGCACGGCGGTGCCGCTGCCCAGCAGGCCGCCTCGCCACGAACCTTGCCGATCCCGTGCCACATGGTGAGCACCGATATCCTGCAGCCGGTCAATCCAGACAGGTAGTGCATCATCTACCCTTGAAGTCCCGCCGGTACCACCACCGGCACCTCGAGGGGCGCTCCGCGAGGTTAAGCCGTGCCACTCCCACGCCCCGTCCGGGGTCGCAGGCCCGACCGATTGCTCATGATCATCCGGAAAGCCAGCAAGCCCCTAGTGCTCACTGCCCGGAACGCCGCAGGTGAGTGGCGTGCCATTGCTCATGATCGTCCGGATCCTACACATGGACCTGGGGCTGAGGGCCGCGAGCGCCAGCGTGGTCAAGGCTGGTAGGAACCGGGTACCCAGGCGCGCGTGCTGACGCTGATCGCGTTCCAGGCGTTGATGGTCACGATCAGGCTGACCAGCGCCGCGATCTCGTCCTCGCTGAACTCGGCCGCCACGTCCTGGTAGGCCGCCGCGGGGACATGCGTGCCGGCCAGCAGCGTCACGGTCTCGGTGAAGGCGAGCGCGGCCCGCTCACGGTCGCTGAAGTACGGCGTCTCCGCCCACGCCGGGAGAGCGTAAAGGCGCTGCTCGGTTTCCCCGATCGCCCGGGCGTCCTTGGTGTGCATGTCGATGCAGTAGGCGCAGCCGTTCAGCTGCGAGGCACGGATCCGCACCAACTCACGCAGCCGGGGATCGATGCCGGCCCGGTCAAGCTCCTTGGTGGCGGCCTTGTCGAGGTGGGTCATCGCCCGGGAGAAGCCGGGTGCGCAGGCGTCGAAGTCGAGGCGGACGGGGATCTGCTTGGTGGTCTCGGTTGCTGTCATGGTTCCGACGTTACGGGCGCGAGCGGCCCAAGGTAAGGTCCACATTGATGGCAGAAACTTGGGCCAATCACAGCATCGATCTGCATCTCGACCTGGCCGGCTCCCGGGTGCGGGCCGGGCTGGAGACGGCGCTGCGGGACGCGGTGCAGGCCGGCCGGCTGCACCCGGGCACCCGGCTGCCGTCCTCACGCGCTCTCGCAGCGGATCTGGGGATCGCCCGCAACACGATCGCCGACGCCTACGGCCAGCTCGTCGCCGAGGGCTGGCTGACGGCGCGGACTGGTTCGGGCACATGGGTTACCCAGCATCCGGTGCCTGACCACGGACCGCCTGGGCCGGCGCCGCCTGACGTCATGCCGCCCCGCTACGACCTGCGCGCGGGGGTGCCTGACCTGTCCGCGTTCCCGCGCCGGGCGTGGCTGGCAGCGGGGCGCAAGGCACTGGGCGCCGCTCCCGGCCACATCCTCGGCTACCCCGATCCGCGCGGCCTGCCCCAGCTCCGGACGGTCCTGGCTGACTACCTCGCGCGAGCCCGTGGTGTCACCGTCAGTCCCGGGCGCATCGTGATCTGCGCCGGCTTCGCACACGGGCTGGCCTCGCTGTGCCAGGTGCTCCGGACCCGTGGCGCGACAGTGATCGCCATGGAATCGTATGGCCATCAAAGCCACCGTCATATCGCCGAGGCCCACGGGCTTCGCCCGACATCACTGCCCGTTGACGCGGGTGGTGCGGTGCCCGACGGCCTGGGCCAGGCCGCCGCGGCCCTGCTGACCCCGGCCCACCAGTTCCCGCTGGGCGTAACCCTGCGACCACAGCGGCGCAGGGCCGTTGTCGCGTGGGCCAACGAGAGCGCCGGGCTGTTGATCGAGGACGACTACGACGGGGAGTTCCGCTACGACCGCCAGCCCGTGGGAGCGATGCAGGCGCTCGCGCCCGAGCATGTGGTCTACGCGGGTACGGCGAGCAAGAGCCTGATGCCGGGTCTGCGGCTCGGCTGGCTGGTGCTTCCCGCGCATCTCCTCGACGAGGTGGTGGCGGCGAAGGAGTCGGGCGGCGGGCTCACCAGCAGCCTGGATCAGCTCACGCTGGCCGAGTTCATCAGCTCCGGTGCCTATGACCGGCAGATCCGGCACGCCCGGCTCGCCTACCGGCGGCGTCGCGACCGGCTGGCTTCCGCGCTGCGCCGGCAGGCGCCACACGTCCGGGTCACCGGGATCGCCGCCGGCCTGCATGCTGTGGTGGAGCTCAGCGGCGAGGACACCGAGGATGAGGTCGTCGCGCGGGCCGCCGACCGCGGGCTGGCCGTCGAAGGGCTGGGAAGCTACGGCGCAACGGGGCGCCACCGCCCGGCGCTGGTGGTCGGGTACGGGCGCCCACCCGAACATGCCTTCACCACCGCGCTGGCCCGGCTCTGCGCGACGCTGGCCGAAGCCAGCCCATGACGCCCGGTCAGAGTTCCAGCGCCGCCGCGAGCTGCCGGTAGGCGGGCAGCGGGTCGGCGCCGGGAGCGGTGAGCAGCTGGATCGACACGTGGTCGGCGCCGGCATTCAGGTGCTCGGTGAGTTGCGCCGCCACCTCGCCGGCATCGCCGTGTGCGACGAGGGCGTCGATCAGCGCATCGCTGCCGCTTCCGCTCAGGTCGTCGTCGCTCCAGCCCAGACGGCGCAGGTTGCTGGTGTAGTTGACCAGGCCCAGGTAGGGATTCTGCACCCGGGGGCGGCCGATGGCCCGGGCCCGCTCGGGGTCGGTGTCGAGCACCACCTTGTGCTCGGGGGCCAGCAGCGGCCCGGTGCCGAAGATCGTGCGGGCCTGCCGGGTGTATTCGGGCGTGACGAGGTAGGGGTGGGCTCCGGCCGTGCGCTCCGCGGCCAGGCGCAGCACCTTGGGGCCGAGCGCGGCCAGCACCAGGCTCGAAGCCGGGACACCCGCGTCGAGCAGCACATCGACGTAGCCCACCAGCGCTTCGTAGGGCTTGGCGTACCGCTGGATGGCCTCAGGGTGGCCCGCGCCCACGCCGAGCAGGAACCGGCCCGGGTGGCGGGACTCGATCCGCTTGAACGACGCGGCGACCTCGTGGGCGCCGTCCTGCCATATGTTCACGATGCCAGTGGCCAGGGTGAGTGTCGTGGTCGCGTCCAGTAGCTGCTCGACCAGCACGAGATCGCCGCTGGGCGAGCCGCCCACCCACAGCGTGCCGAAGCCGAACTGTTCGAGGCTGACCGCCAGTTCCGGCGTGAGCTGGCCGCCACTCCGCCAGACCCCGAATCGTCCCAGGTGATCACGCACGGGCGAAGTCATTCAGCCTGCTCCGTTGCCTGCATGACCAGGCCAACAGCTGTCCCGGAGCCGCTGTTCCCTGGAAGTTGAGGGCTGTGGCGCCGGTCAGTGCGATAGGCACTGGGGCAGGATGGTCAGGTGACCGGTGGTGACCTCTTGCAGGAAGCGCTCGCTGAGCTGTATTCGTCTGACCCGGACGAGTTCACCCAGCGCCGTGCGGCCCTGGTGGCCCGGGCGCGCGCGGCCGGCGATGCCCCGGCCGCGAAGCGGATTGCCGCGTTGCGGAGGCCGACACGGTCGGCCTGGGTGCTCAACCGGCTGGCCCGCTCCGGGCCCGGCGCGACCTCCGAGCTGGACACTCTGGGGGAGGAGCTTCGCGCGGCGCACAGGTCACTGGACGGCGCGGCTATCCGGGAGCTGTCCTCGCGGCGGCGCGAGCTGATCGACGCCCTGGCCCGTCAGGCGTTCGCGGTATCGGGGCTGCCTTCACCACCATCAGAAGCGCTGAGGGTTGAGGTGAGGGCGACCCTCGGCGCGGCGCTGGCCGACCCGCAGGTTGCCGAGCAACTGGCGGCGGGAACGCTGGAACGGGCGGCCCGCGGGGACGGCTTCGGCTCCGCCGGGCCGCCGGAGCTGACCCTTGTCACGTCGTCGGACGAGCACCAGACCCCGGCCGTGCGGGCTCCGGCCGCTGGGACCCCGGCCGCTGGGACCCCGGCCACCCGGGCTCCGGCCACCCGGGCTCCGGCCGCCGGGGCTCCGGCCGTGCAGGCTCCGGCCGTGCGGGCTCCGGCCGCCCCGGCCAGGCCGGCCGCGAAGTCGGCCGCCCCGGCCAAGTCGGCTGCCCCGGCCAAGCCCGCCGCGAAGGTGACCACCCCAGCCAAGTCGGCCGCCGCGGCCAAGCCCGCCGCCCCGGCCAGGGCGGCGGCGAACGTGGCGGCGCTGGCGGCCGCCCGGGAACGGATGGAGCGAGAGCGCCGTCGCAAAGTCATCGCCGAGAGTCAGGAGGCAGCAGCCCAGGCTGGCCGGGCGGCCAGCGCGGCGGCCAGCGCCGAGCGGGAACAGGAGAACGTGGTCCGGCTGATGGAGCAACATCTCGCCGATGCCCGCCGTGACCTCGCCGATGCCCGCCGTGACCTCGCGGCCGCCAAGCTCCGGGCCCGCGCGGCGCGAACCAGGCAGCTCCAGGCCCGCCAGGCACTCGACCGGCTACAGGAGTAGCCCCACGCGTCAGTCCGGCGGGCGCAGCTGACGGCGGAGGCCTTGCATGTCGGCGAGCGGCCCGAGGTGACGTAGCTTCTCCGGGTTGATGACCGAGCGGACGGCCTGCACCTGCCCGTCGGCGATGTCGAGCACGAAGACGTTGATCAGGCGGCCGTCCGCGTCGAGGAACATGGCCCCGGGCTGCCCGTTGAATTCGGTTTGGCGGATGGTGATCCCGAGCTGGCGGATCTGGCGGCTCAGGCCGAGCATCAGGCGGCCGACGCGGTCGCGGCCGGCGATCGGGCGCGGCCACGATGGGCTCACGCCGCCGCCGTCACCGCGGACAACGACGTCCGCGGCGAGCATCGTGATCAGCCCGTCCATGTCCCCGTCGCCGACGGCGCCGAAGAACCGGCTGGCCAGTTCCTCACGCTTGCGGCGGGAGGCCTCGAAACGAGGCCTGCCCTGGCCGATGTGGCGGCGCGCACGGAGGGCCAGCTGGCGGCAGTTGCCGGAGTTCTTGGCGACGATGCCGGCGATCTCGTCGTAGTCGTAGCCGAAGACGTCGTGCAGCAGGAAGACGGCGCGCTCCACCGGGGACAGCCGCTCAAGCAGCAGCAGGAACGCCATGGACAGCGAGTCGGACTCCTCGGCCATGCTGGCCGGGTCCGGCGCGGCCGTGTCGGTCAACAGCGGCTCCGGCAGCCACTCGCCCACGTATGCCTCGCGTCGTACCCTGGCCGAGCGCAGGTGGTCGATGCACAGCCGGGTAGTCACCGCGGAGAGGAATGCCTTCGGCGAGTCGATCCCGTCCCGCCCGGACTCCGCGCGGTGGTAACGCAGGAACGCCTCCTGCACAATGTCCTCGGCCTCGGTCACGGCACCGAGCATCCGGTAGGCGATCGAGAACATCAGCGGCCGGAGCTGCTCGTAGACCTGTGCTGTGCCCACGTCGGCCCCGGCGGCTAGCTGACCCCAGAGACCGGGGCGGCCGCAGCCAGCCCGTCCCTGAAGCCCTGTCGCCAGCTCGGCCAGGCTGGCTGCCAGCCGAGTTCACGCTTCGCCTTGGTGTTGGCGGAACCACGGATCTGCGTCATCACTGATACCCCTACCTCGCCGGCCGCCAGCCGCCCGAGCCACACCGGGACCCGGTACGGCGCCCTCGCGCCCACCGCCGCCGCCAGGAACGGCAGCCACTCCGCAACGCTAGCTGGGTCGTCATCTACCACGTTGTAGACGCCAGGCGCACCACGCTCAAGCGCCGCGACGGTTGCCGCCGCAGCGTCGCTGATATGCAGGAATGACCAGATGCCGGCCCCGTCGCCGATGATCGGAACCATACGCCTGCGGATCAGCCTGACGAACTCGTCCGAGGCACCGGGACCGTAGAACGAGCCGTACCTGAGTACGATCCCCTCCATCGGCGCCGCCGCCAGAACCACCCGCTCGAGGTGGCGGATCGCGGCCATTGACTCGCGCTGGGCGCGCGGCGGGCTCGGATCGAGCGGGTCATCCTCTGTCTTCACCGGGACGCCCTCGCGGATGTTCGGCCAGCCGGTGTAGCTCTGCGCAATGAAGCGCCGGACGCCCGCAGCCGAGGCGGCGGCGAGCAGGTGGTCGGTTCCCTGCGTCCGCAGCCGGTTGGTGACGGCGAACACCCGATCGAAGCGGCGCAGGCTGAAGGCTCCCGCCAGCGACGTCATCTGGTGGATGACGACCTCCGGCTCGGCCCGCGCGACCGCCTCACCGACCGCCATGGCGTCCAGGCCATCAACTACGGTCGGCTCCGCACCTAGTGCGCGCAACTGCTCCGCCTTGGCTGGGCTCCTGGTCGTCGCGGTCACCTGGTGCCCCTGCGCGGTCAGCCGCGGCAGAAGCTGCTGCCCGACTACCCCGGTCGCCCCCGCCACGAAAATCCGCATGGTGACTCCCTTCACCCGGTCCCCTGCGGACCGGCCACACTCACAGACGAGATTCGCCCCCCGCCCGTGACACATCTGGGGCAGCCAGCTCCAAGTGGCCTCCCTGGTAACAAGTCGAGGCCCGGAGGGGCGGCCCGGCCAGCCCGCGATCCGGCCAGGTGCGCGATACTGCTGGGATGGCCGATCGCAATGTGCTAGGTGGCGAGCTGGAGCCGTGCGGCACCGACCCAGTCACCGGGTTCTACCGGGACGGGTGCTGTAACACCGGGCCAGAGGACCAGGGCAGCCACACGATTTGCGCCGTGGTCACCGCTGAGTTCCTTGAGCATCAGCGTCGCATCGGCAACGATCTCAGCACCCCGATGCCCCAGTTCAGGTTCCCGGGACTCGTACCCGGGGACCGCTGGTGCGTGACGGCGGCGAACTGGCTGCGGGCCCACTACGATGGCGCCGCCGCCCACGTGGTGCTGGCTTCAACCCACGAGCGGGCCCTAGAGGTCGTCCCCCTCGCCGCGCTTGAGGGGCACGCCGTCGACGTCCCCGCCAATCCCGGCGCACTCGAGGACTAGTCGACGTCGCGCCAATCCCGGCGCACTCGAGGACTGAGGGCAGCCCGGGAATCTCCGTTGCGGTGCCGGCCTTGGCGATCCACTCTGTACGGGTGGCAGCGTCGCCGGTATTCGAGGAATTGCCAAGCTTCACCAGCAGATCCAGGCCAACGGACCCTTCATCGCCCACGCTCAGCGCTTCCTCATCGAGGCGCACAAGCCCAGTCGTTAAGTATGGTGTCGTGACCCGATGGACGTGCCCGCGCTGCGACCGGGAGTTCGGCCGGGCCGGCCAGTCGCACACCTGCGTCCCAGGTGGAACGGTTGACGCGGCATTCGCGGGACGCCCGCCCCGTCTGCGGGCCGTCTATGACGCGATCCTGGCGCATGTGCGCAGCCTGGGCGCGGTGCACGAGGACGCTGTCGCGGTAGGGGTGTTCCTCAAGCGGGACCGGAAACTGGCCGAGGTCAGGCCGAGGTCGCGTGATGTGTCCCTGGCGCTGTACCTGCCCCGTCCAGTGCACGATCCCCGGATCACCACAGTGCTCGGGAAGGGTGCCCGAGGGTGGTTCACCTGCTGTTGCTGCGCGACGCCGAGGAGGTCGACGACCAGGTACGCGACTGGCTCACGGAAGCATTCCTGCACGCGTCCGATTGATCAGGGCACTGGGTCAGGCGTCCCGGCGGCGGAGCAGCCACCCGGCGAGGACCGGGACGAGGATGGCGTACCCTGCGAGCAGCGCGTAGCACCCGCTGACCGGCAGGGCGTGCGAGTACGGGCTGACCGACACCGACATGATCTGCTGGGCCGCGGTCGAGGGAAATATGTTGGCGAAGTCCCAGTTCCACGGGAACGGCAGGGCCATGCCGATATTCGGTACCAGGTACAGGAACGC
Organism: Streptosporangiaceae bacterium; assembly: GCA_036394075.1. Taxonomy (GTDB): domain Bacteria; phylum Actinomycetota; class Actinomycetes; order Streptosporangiales; family Streptosporangiaceae; genus JAWWPY01. The sequence continues at coordinate 8,201 of DASWFT010000602.1, read as the reverse complement.
GACGACGACGGTGATCGCTCCGGCGGTGTGCCGGACCAGCGCGCCGATCCCGAGGCCGATCAACGCCACGACGGCGAGGTAGAAGCCGCCCCCCAGCACAGCGGCCAGCATGTGCGGCGCCCATAGGCTCGCGCCCAGGTGCTTCGATGCGAAGATCGCCTGGGTGGAGAGGAAGCATGCGACGGCGAGCGCCTCCCCGACGGCCAAGGCGACCGCGCCGACAACCGCCGCCTTGGCGGCGAGCACGGCGGCGCGCTGAGGCTTGGCTGTGAACGTCGTGCGGATCAGCCCTGAGCCGTACTCCGCGGTGATCGACAGCGCGCCGAACACGGCCATGATGAGCTGTACGACGCCGAACCCCTTGAAGCTGATGCCGACCCAATCCTGCACGTTCTGGCCGCCTGGATGCGGCGGCAGATGAGAGACGTTCAGGTTGGCGAGGCCGATCGCGACGAACAGGGCCAGCCCGACCGCGGCGAGGATTGTCAGGTAGCTGGACCGCACGGTGCGCAGCTTGAGCCACTCGGCAGTGAGCAGGCCTTGCGCGCGGGCCAGCGGGGTTCCTTCGGCGCGCGCGTCGGCCGACGCTGCCCGGGTGAAGGTGCCTGTGGCCATGTCATGCTCCCTGTCGCGAGGCGGCGGTCGGCTGGGCCTGGTACTCGACACTGTCGGCGGTCAGCTCCATGAAGGCGTCCTCCAGCGAGGCGCTGACGGTGTGCAACTCGTGCAGCGCGAGGCCGTGCGCGAGCGCCAGATCGCCGATCCGGTCGGCGGGCAGGCCGTCCACGCGGAGCCCGCCGTCCTCGTTGCCGGTCGTCGCGCCCGCGGCGCGCAAGGCAGCGGCGAGGTCGGCGGCGTGCGGGGACCGGACGATGACATGGCTGGCCGCGCTCCGGGCGGTGAACTCGGTGATCGTCGTCTCGGCGATCAGCCGCCCACGGCCGATGACGACGAGGCGCTCGGCGGTCAGCGCCATCTCGCTCATCAGGTGGCTGGCGACGAGCACCGTACGGCCGCGGCTGGCGAGGTCTTTGAACAGGTTCCTACCCCAGCGGATGCCCTCGGGATCGAGTCCGTTAAACGGCTCGTCGAACAGCAGGACGGCCGGGTCGCCGAGCAGCGCGGCGGCGATGCCGAGCCGTTGCTTCATGCCCAGGGAGTACGTTCCGACCCTTTTGCCTGCGGCGTCGGCCAGGCCCACCTCGGCCAGCACCGCTGCGACCCGGGCCCGGCCGATGCCGTTGTATGCCGCGAGGGCCTCCAGATGCCGTCGGCCGCTGCGGCCGGCCGGAACGGCCGTCGCGTCGAGCAACGCGCCCACCCGGTGCAGCGGCCGGGGCAGACTGGCGAACGGGACACCGTCGATGGTGACGTCTCCGCTGCCCGGCCGGTCCAGGCCGAGGATCATGCGCAGCGTCGTGGACTTCCCCGCGCCGTTCGGTCCTAGGAAGCTGGTTCTGGCCGAGGTCGGGGTTCTGTTCACCTGGCACTCAAATGCATACGTGCCAAACCTGCTGCCGCGGATGGCCGCGGCCGGTGTCGTGCAGCTTGCCGCCTGGACGGTGGGGAGTGCCGTGCGCACCCAGCGCAGGTATGCCGCGGGCCTGCGCGAGCAGGCTGAGCGCCGGGTACACGCGGAGGCCGACCGGTCTCGGCGCGCGCTGGCCGAGGAGCGGCTGCGGATTGCCCGTGAGTTGCACGACGTGGTAGCGCACAGCATGGGGGTCATCGCCGTCCAGGCGGGGGTCGGCGGGCACGTGGCCGGCTCGCGCCCGGGCGAGGCAGTCAGGGCGCTGCACGCGATCGAGGAGATCAGCAGGTCAGCCCTGCAGGAGTTGCGGCGGATGCTTACCGTGCTGCGCGATGACACAAGCACACCGGACGGCGCCGCGGTCGATCTCCTGCCCGCGCCGGGCTTGCGGGACCTGCCGGGCCTGATCGATCGCACCGGCCGGGCCGGGCTGTGCGTCGAGCTGTCGGAGGCTGGCCAGCCCATGCGCCTGGCGGATGGGGTCGACCTGGCGGCCTTCCGCATCGTGCAGGAGGCACTGGCCAACGTGGTCAGGCACGCGCGTGCCGATCGCGCCTGCGTCCGGCTGGACCACGGGCCGCCAGGGCTGCACATCACGGTAACCGACAATGGGATCGGCGCGCCCGGACCACAGGCACCGGCGGAGGGCCACGGCCCTGCAGGGCATGCGTGAACGGGCGGCCCTCTGCGGCGGCGATTTCAGTGCAGGCCCGCGCCCTGACGGCGGCTATCAGGTGTGCGCATTCCTGCCTGCGCTTACCGACGCTGGAGCCGACGGGGCCGCGCTGTGACGATCCGCGTCCTCGTCGCAGACGACCACGCACTGGTCCGGGCCGGGTTCCGGCTGCTGGTCGATAACGAGCCCGACATGGCAGTGGTGGGCGAGGCCCCGACCGGTGCCGCCGCGGTCGCGATGACCCGGTCGAAGCGGCCGGACCTGGTGCTGATGGACGTCCGGATGCCCGAACTCGATGGCATCGAGGCGACCGGCCGTATCGTCGCGGAATCTGCGACGGCCGGTGCCCGGATCCTGATCCTGACCACCTTCGACCTCGACGAGTACGTCTTCGGCGCCGTCCGGGCTGGTGCCAGCGGTTTCCTCGTCAAGGGCACCCCTCCCGCGCTCCTGCTCGACGCGATCCGGGTCATCGCAGCCGGGGAGGCGCTGCTGACCCCGAGCGCCACCCGGCGCCTGATCGAGGAATTCACCCGCCACCCCGCGCCGCAGCACCTCCCGGTCCGGGCACTCGACGGCATCACCGAGCGCGAGCGTGACGTGCTGCTGCTGGTCGGCCGGGGCCTGTCCAATACCGAGATCTGCCAGCACCTGCACATCTCCATCGCCACGGCGAAGACCCACATCGGCCGGCTGCTCACTAAACTCGGCGCCAGGGACCGGGCCCAGCTAGTCATCGCCGCCTACGAAAGCGGCCTGGTCAACGGCACGCACGGAGGCTGAGCCACAGGGTGCGGTCTGCTTGCCGGGCTGGCTTCGGCGACTCGCTTGAGTGCCTACCGGCGCTCCTGCCAGGTGGCGGCCAGCGACCTCATCCACGAGGCGGCGGCCACCAGCCGTTCGGGCTGGGCTCGAGACGCTAGTTCTGCCAGTACGAAGTGGGTGGCTGCAAGATGCAGAATTCGTTGCCGTCTGGATCGGCGAGGATGTGCCAGCGCCACCCACCCTCGGAGATCGGCTGGTCGGTGAGCACGACGGCGCCGAGCCCGATAACCCGCCCGACCTCTGACTCAAGATCGTCAGTTCGCAGATCGAGGTGAACCCGGTTCTTCGCGCGCTTGTCCTCCGGTACCCGCTGCAGGAGAATCTCGACGCCTTCGCCACCGGCGGGATCCAAGCTCAGGTAGGGCCCGCCCGTGGAATCGCCCCGGACATACCCGAGCACCCCGGCCCAGAACTCCGCCGAACGGTCCAGGTCGGAGCAGTCGATCACGACCACGAGCTCGCCCCGCAGGTATGGTGCGCGGCGTCTCACCCGGCCGAGCCGCCAGCGACCTCGTAGGACCACAACTCGCTGCTCACGCCCACGGGGGTCGGCGCCTCGCCGCCACTGCGTTCCGCCGCGGAGCGGTGCCCGTGCCCGAACGCCGGTGAGTGCAGCCAGGCGGCAAACGACGCTTCGTCCCGCCACCGTGTCACGACAAGCCATGTAGTGCGCTCGTCGGACGGTTTGAGGAGCTCGAAGCCTTCGAAGCCGTCCTGGTTGTCGACCGCGCCTGCCCTGGCCGCGAACCGGCGAGCCAGCTCGTCCCCGCTATCGGCCGGCACTGTAATCGCGTTGATCTTCACGACGGTCATGACTTCGATGATGCCAGCCCGAGACCCGGCGGTTAACCGTCGGACGCTAGTGTCCCCACCAACCCGCGGCAGTAGACCGCGGCAGGTAGCCGTACTGCGAACAGGAAAGAAGGCCGGCGGGCCGTGGAACCCTCGCTTGCCCGGCGCGACAGTCGGCCCACAACCGTGGCCAGCCCAGAAAACGGTCTGAGGCCGGAACGTCAGTCCAGTCAGCCAAGATCACCAAGGATCGATCCAGACAGATTCCCTTTCGTGACCATACTCTGTAATCCATAACTATCCCTTGTACGTCTGGTTTCTGTGCAGATACGATGAAGCGAGTCGTACGATGGCTTCCACATATGAAGTAGAGCGTCACGGTGGTAGTACGCACGGCTCGGGGGGAAGGGGGACGGGCAGGCGACTCATGGAAATTTCGGGTATCTTCGAGACTCTGTTGCCGTCTTAAGCATGAGAAGATTCATGGGATTGGCCGATTTGCGATGATTCGACCTCGGCCCTCTAGGCGGAAAGCCTTGCTGAGGAGGCTTGCCCAAGTATGGAGACGGTTGCTGTATACCCATTATGAAGTCGGGCTGTGAAAAGTATTGCCCAGGTGTGTCCGCGTAGGATGTCACGGTATCCCGCCATGGCTCGGGAAATAGGGCGAGATGCGCGGTTTTGTCTGATAGGTCTGAAAACGGCACTCGCCCGTCGGCGGCACCCCGCTGGAACTAATGACATTCGGCATCTCTCTACCTGCCGCCTCAGCTCGCATCAGATCGGAAAAGGGTAGGGGGACACGTGGAGGGACGCACAGATCGGCTGAGGGATCGGCGGTGGCCACCGGGGAGCCTGATGGCATGCTTGTCGGAAGGCGACAAGGAAGTGCTGCTCAAGCTAGGGATCCTCCGGCAGCATGCACCAGGCACAATCCTGCTGGCCGAGGGTGACCGGTCGACCCATCTGTTCTTGCTTGTTGACGGATGTGTGAAGGTCACCGCAGGCAACGAAGACGGGCACGTCGCCTTGCTGGCCATCCGGGTGGGCGGTGATCTCGTCGGCGAACTGTCGTGTCTGGACGGTCATCCGCGGGCGGCGACAGTCACGGCGGCAGGACACCTCGTGGCGCGTACGATATCGCAGCCACAATTCCACCTTTTCCTGCGCGATCACCCGTTTGCCGCACTGGCAGTCAGCGCCTCGGTGGGCGACAAGCTGCGGTCGGCCACGCGACGCTGGGTCGACTTCAACGGCCGTGAAGCCCGCGTCCGGTTGGCGCGCGTCCTCGTCGAACTTGCACGTTCGTATGGACGACCTGTGGCCGATGGCGTTGAGATCGGGATCTCGCTGACGCAGCCCGAACTCGCCGCGCTCATTGGTGCCGGGGAGCCGACCGTGCACAAGGCGCTCGCCGACCTGAGGCGCCGCGGAGTCATGGGCACCGGTTACCGCAAGATGATCATCAAAGATACCAGCGCATTAGAAACTATCTCAGGACTCGACACAGCAAACCCGTAAGGCAACGGGTTCTCATCTCCATCGGGCGCTCACAGTTGGAACGTAGTCGCACTGCCTAGGAAGCGATGGAGGGTGAGGGACGTGGACGCGGCCAACCCAGCGATCCGACGGCTGTGCATCGGAGTCAGCTTCGGCTGGGCCAGGGCTCGCGGCGCCAGCGACCGGTGTGCGCAAACGGGCGAGCTCATCAATGTGCTTGACGACGCGTGCCGGGATGCGCCTCTTGATCGGGCCCTCTGGCATTGCCAGCCGCAAGGCGATGGAGAACTTGCCCTGTTACCACCAGGAGTAGATGAGGGCTATGTTATCGCTGATTTCATCCGCGAGGCAGGACGGGTGCTGTATCGGCACAACCAGAACATTGATCAGGGGTCGCGGCTCCGCTTGCGGATAGCTTTTCATCAGGGTATTACGCACATTGCTGACTCCGGATACACAGGTCCGGCGGTGGCAGTGATCTGCGGCTTGCTTGATTCGCAGCCGCTCGCGCACGCGCTGATAGGCAATTTGTCGGCCGATCTGGCGGTCATTGTCTCGCAGCAGATATTTGAAGATGTGATCCAGCACGATAGCTATGATTTGCGGGCCGCGGAGTTCGTCCCGGTGCGGATTGAAAGCCCTGAAGAGAATCGCACAACCGCCTGGATCCGAATTCCCGGCCGGGAGTTGCCCCCCTGTTAGAAAGACATTTCGGCATATGCGAAGGGTTGATAGTCGTGGAGCAACGTGAAGACTTTGGCCGTCGGCTCCTGATCAGTGTGGACGCACGAGGCTACGGGGCAAGCGACGATCGCCGCCAGTCGGCGATCCAGAAGGCGTTGCTTGACCTTCTGGATGAGGCAGCCGCGCGCGCGACGCTGGCCCGGCGGACGTGGCTGCGGCAAGCGGCCGGCGACGGCGAGCTTTCCGTACTGCCAGAGACCGAACCAGAGCCTTGCGTCGTGGACGACCTTGTCCGCGAGTTGAGTGCCGCACTGACTCTCCATAATGAAGACTTTCACGCCGACGCGAGACTCCGGCTTCGCATTGCGATCCATCATGGCGTCGCGATCCGCGCGGCAAACGGCTTTTCTGGCCAGGGCGTCGTGGTGGTGAGCCGACTGGTTGACAGCCGACCTTTGCGCACCGCGCTGCAGATCAGCGGAGCAGACCTGGCCGTGATTCTGTCGAGGCGTGTCTTCCTCGACACTGTCGTCCAGCGGCACACATCGTTGCGGGCCGCTGACTTCCGCAAGGTGCGGATCCAGAACAAGGAGTACAACGAGGACGCGTGGATCCGGGTGCCTGGTGCTGACATACACGCGCTCGAGTTGCCTGAGGGAGATGGGCAGGCACCGGCAGATGTAGCTTCCGACCCGGAAGCGGTGCGTGCAGCGCCGCCCGATCCCGGCGGACCCATGGTGTTTACCCAGATTCACGGGCCCGTGATCGCGAATGACCCTACCTTCGGTATCCGAAACGGCTGAGCGGCCTGTGATGTCGGAAGACGAGATACCAGCTGAGCAGAGTTCGGCCCAAGGGGCCGGTGGCTCTGGGGCACGTTCTGGCGCCTCGAACTCCCGACCGTCAAGCGAGCAGTTCGCGCAGACATTCACCACCTTTAATACCTTCCAGGCGCCGGTGAACGCACGGAAGGGAACGTTCGGCGTCGCTGGGAATGCGGTGCGACAGCGACGGCGAGCCACAGGGAAGTTGGATACCACGGACGTCGAGCCGGCACTGCGCTTCTACATTCCGCCGGTGTCGTACGACGAGGCGCTCAGGGCGCTGCTCGCCGACCATGTCGTGATCTTGGAGGGTGAGAGGGGGAGCGGGCGCGCATCTGGCGCGATCGCTCTCTTGCGCGAGGTGACCGACCGCACCCTGGTCGTCCTGCCGCCGGTCATTACCATCAAGCAACTGGCAAAGCGAACTTACGATGCGGCGTTCGCGTATATCGTGATCGATCGCGCCGATGAGGGCTCAGCGACAGGTATCGATCACACCTGGCGGACGGTACGCGATAAGGTTCGCGACGCAGACGCCTTTCTCGTGGTGACCACGGCGGCGACTGCGGCCGGCCAGGCGGTCGAGGCAGTACGACGCGTGTCGTGGCACAGACCGCCGCTGCGCGACGTGCTACGCGCGCACACCTGTGAATCGTCGGTGAGTGACCATGAACTCGAACAACTGGCTAACGCGATTCCTGCTCGTTGGGGGATGGCTAGCGTCGCGCGGGTCGCCGAGCGTATCTCGGCAGGCGATACCTCGGCGGCGGCCCTGGAGGAGCTTGAGGTCGAGGCGATCAAATATGTACGGGCCTGGTTTGACGGGGATCGAACCCGGCGCGAAATTCTGGGCGTCGCGGCGCTGGCGTTCGTTGCGGGCGCGAGTGAGCGCACCTTCGAATCGGTACGCGGTCAGTTGGAGACCGCGGTCGCGTCGCGCCTGCCAGCCAGAAAGCCGAAAGAAGACAAGAAGGGCGCCCGAGGCGCACTGCCCAATTCTCGGTTGAGCGTTGCGGCCTCCAACGGGCTGATCGCAATGGAAGCTGTTACCTCAGGCTCAACGACCCGGCAGAGACTGGCGTTTAAGGTGCCCGCCTACCGCCGTCACGTGCTGGCCGAACTTTGGGCACGATATGAGGCCCCATTTTGGGATGCCCTGCGTGCATGGCTCAACGAGGTCATGCTCGAGTGCGACCCAGTCGAGATCGCCTACGGGCTGTTCCTGCTTGCCGGTGTGAACCTCGACGAGGCTGAAGAGTTCTTCCTCGAGCCTTGGTCGCGGGGCGAGCGGGACGTGCGGGGCATGATCACTGCGACCTATGTGCTGTGGTGGATGTGCTACGACGACACGCTGGCGCGCAACGCCCTG
>DASWFT010000601.1:0-5441 GCA_036394075.1 Streptosporangiaceae bacterium | reverse complement strand
CAGGCACGCAGGGATTCCGCGAGCCGATGCTGAGATGCCAGGTCACGGGTCATGGGGTTCGTCCTTGCCGGGCGGCCAGGGTCGCGGGGGCACGGCCGGCGATGCGGGTGAAGGTCGGCATGCCCAGGTCGGTCACGGCGGCCTGGCGGGCGGTGCGGGCGTCCAGTGCCTGGAGTTTCTCCCTGACCGTGGCGAGGGAGACTTGAATGCCTTCGAGCTCGCCGAGCCAGCCGTGCTGTCTGGCTTCGGTGATCCGTGCAGCCAGGCTGTCGCGGATGAGGATCAGGCGGGGCCGCTGGGCGGGGTCGATCCGGAGCAGGGAGCATCGTTCGCAGGCCATCTCGTGGATGCAGCGGGTCCCGTAGGCGCGGCCGCAGTCACCGAGGGCGACCTTGCGGCGCTCGAGGCCGAGGAACTCCTCCCATTCGGCTTCGGTGGGCGTGCGGTATTCCTCGGCCGGGCGGAGTTGGCGGCGGCGCGCCAGGAACGCCCGGTGACCGGTAATTACCTTCTCGGGGTAGACCGTGTTGTAGCCCATGGTGGTGTTGAGGTTCTTGTGGCCCAAGATCAACTGGCAGATGTGCGGTGGCAGGCCGTTTTGCAGCGCCTCGGTGGTGAAGATCCTTCTCATGTCGTGGGGAGTGAAGGTGAGCGGCTCGCCGGTGCTGGCTGTGAGGCCGGCCACCGTCGCGGTGGTCTCGAGTCGTCGTTTGATGTAGTGGCGGCTGAACGGCCGGTGCTCCACTCCGACGCGGTGTTGCAGCAGCAGCGGCGACGGCGGGTTCCACACGCACTCGAGAGGATCGTAGGACGCGACCAAAGAGATGGCGCCGGTGTCGTGGTCGCGGATCCTGGCGACGATGACGGCGAGGACCTCGACGAGTTCGGGGGAGATGACCAGCATGCGTTCGATGTCGGTCTTTGATGGCGCGATGTGCAGGAGCGGGATCAGCTCAGCGGTGTCGGGCAGCTGGTATCGGATGAGGCTGTGATGGGAAAGCTCTGTCAGTTCCTCGATGCGGATGCCGGAGTGCCGGAGCAGTTCGATGATGGCCCACGCCCAGAATGCGTGTTCCTCTTCGGAGGTCAGGTCGCGGCGTTTCCCGGTGTCGCAGTCTTCAGCCCAGATTCTCGGGCTGGGCTCTTTCAGAACGGTGCGCCGGAGCGTCTGGCCTCCGGCGGTGAACTCCTCACCGGGCGCGGTGGCCATTGCGGCGGCCAGGCGCCCGGCCGCGTCGGCGCGTTCCTTCTCCGCTGCGGCGACCAGGCGGGGCAGGGCGGGCAGGCGTTCGCGGGTCCGCTGGTCGGTGCGTGATTTGCGGCGCCTGAGTGCTTGCCGGTGAGTGAGCTCGCTGGGGCGGACCGGACAGGGGACCGCCCACTGGGCCCACCGGGACGGGTCGGTGGTGGCCCATTCGGCGATGTCGAGGTAGAAGCTCCGCACCCTGGTCAGGTGATCTATCACTGACAGGCGGGGCACCTGGGCCTGCGTGCGCTCCCCGCCGGGCGCCACGGTCTGGACGGTCCGGTATTGCATCCGTTGCTTCCACGCCACCGCCACATCCGGCGCCAGATCAAGCGAGTCGATGCCGGGGTGGTGGGTTTCCAGGTCTTTCCAGAACAGCAAGCCCAGCTGGTAGGCCAGATCGCTCATGGTCACGTAGTCGATGCCGGGGCGGCGTTCGTTCAGGTAGTCGACCAGCAGGTCCCGGACCGGGCGGCAGGCCAGGTCATAGCGATCGATCAGCTGCCCGGCGGTCTGCTGGCCGTGGACGCGCGGGTCGAGCATCCCCACTCTGAACGGGGCGCCCGCCGGGAAGAAGCCCGCCGCGTGCAGCAACTGGTAGAAGTAGGTCCCCCCGTTGTCCCCGTCTCCCCTGCTGCGGGCCCGGGCTTCCAGCAGTTCCAGGCAGTCCCCGACGGTGATATCGCCGACCGGGCCGCCCTTGACGGACATCATGACAGCGATCTGGAGCATCGCCCGGCGGGTGGAGGTGACACTGACAGACGCCGGGCCGGCGACCTTCTGCAACGCGGCGAACCCGTCAGGGTCCCGGACCCGGGCCATATCGGCGGCTAGATGCGCCGGTGTTGCCGAGGCCAGCAGCCAGCCCAGGTCCGGCCGGATCACATCGCAGCCGATCAGCAGCCCCAGGGCGCCACCGAGGCTGCGCCATACGGTCCGGTTGCCGGGCGCGATCCGGCCGGTGTCCTTCAGCCACCGCTCAGCGCTGTCCCGCCAGTCCTGATTCGCGGTGGCCTGGCAGCCGGCGCGCCACCGGTCCTGCCAGGTTGAGCCAGACTGCGCCTCCAGCCAGTCCAGCATCCGGATCACCCCCAGCCGCCGGAAATAGCGGGACTGGTCGTTTTCCTCGGCGGCGTAGGGTCGCGCCATCGCCTGAGACACCACCGTGCCGCGGCCGTGCTCGGTGGCCGGCCAGCTGGCGGCCAGGAGGCGGGGCGGGAACTTCTGCCACAGCGCGGCAGCCTCGGCGGTCAGGCGACGTGCCTGCACCGGGACGCCCCCCGGGTCTGGCGCCAGGGTGACGGTGAGTTCCGCGGCGTTCACCGCTGATCTCCGAACAAGGCGTCCAGGGCCTCAGGCCGATAGTGCAACGAGGCCCGGGCTGGCCGCGATGCCGTCGTCTCCTTCAACTCGGCGCGGCGTTGATGGTGGGCCAGCACATCGCGGATGGCGTCCTGCGGCGTGGTGTTGAGATACAGCTCCGTCGTAGACAAATGCGCATGACCCAAGATCCACTGGACATCGGTGAGCGGCACCTGCGGGTCCCTGGCCAGCCGATAGGACGCCGAATGCCGCAGGTCATGCAAGGTCCAGTTCGCTCCGAGCACGGCGTTGGCCCGGACGAACATCGCGCGGGCGGCGTGGTAGGTCAGGGCACGGAACGGCCGGCGCAGCGTCCACCACACCGGATCGACGGGACCAGCCGGAACCAGGCCATGCATCTGCTGCTGGTAGAGCCGCAGCCACACGAACGCATCAGGCGAGGCCGGCAGTTGCTGCACCGCCCGGGACCCCTTACGGATCACCGTGACCAGTTGCTGGCCCGGGTCGATTCCCTCGACCAGCACGCCCAGCAGCTCAGATGCGCGCGCCCCGGTACAGATCCAAAACGCCAGCAACGCCCGATCCCTGTGCGAGCCCAATGCGGCAAACAGCTCATCGAACCTGCCATCCGGAATCTGCCGCGGAATCCGCTGAGCCAGCCGCGGCCGGAACAACCCCGCCCGCTGCCCCCCGAATGGGTCCATCGGATTGTGATGGGCATACGCCCGGCCGGCCCTGGCCAGCGGGAACGGGTTCACCAGCGGCCCCGCCCCGGCCTGCAGATGAAAGTCGTAAAACGTCCGCAGCACCGTCTCGCCGTGCACGACCGTCGCCGCGGCGTACTGCGGCCCAGGCGGCGACTTGCCCGTCACCCGGTTCGGCACCGGCATGCCAGGCCGAACCCCGGCCGCGTCATCATCACCACGCCAGTGCCGGCGGGCGGGCTTCCCAGCGACCTGCACCCACCGGATGAAGTCGCGTGCCTCCACCCGCGTCGCATGCTCCCAAGGCACCTCAACGGCCCACAGAAACCGGAGCCACCGCAACAGCGCCATCGAGTACGACCGCTGCGTCGCCACCGCCCGCCCGCACGCCTGCAAATCGGCGAGGAATGCCGTCACCGGCAAGACCGGCTCACCCTCGGCATCCACCAGCCGATACGGCTCGAACGGATCTCCCGTCGCGTCCACCGCGCCCACCAGCGGCACCACCAAGCCAGCCAGACCCAGCGGCCCATCAACTTCGATCATGGGCCCGGACGCTAAAGCCGCTGGCGACGACCAGTCACGTGAACTGGAGAACCCACCCCGCTAGTTCGGTTAACAGGGCGGATCTGGCACATCCCCGCCCGCCTCGCCCGTCACGCCCGGCAGCGGATCCTGGGCATCAGCCCAGACTGGCCGTGGAAGGAGGCGTTCCTCACCTGCTGGCAGCGGCTCTGCGCCTTGCCCGCACCCGCCTGACCAGCGCGGACTATCCCGGTGACACGAGAGGAGGAACACCCGGCGCGGTCGGAGCCGGTGCGCACCCGGGCACCCCGGGAACCCCGCGCGCTCTCCGCTCCAAGGAGAAACGGACATGAGGCTAAAAACGGACACCAGCACAATCAGTAACCGAACCTCAAACCGCCTGAACGATTGAGGCTAACCGGACAGGGTCTGGCCGGGTGCATTCATAAAGGGGCTGCCAGTTGGCGGGGGTGCGGTAATCGCGGCATGACACTTGATCTGTAAGCGCAGATAGCCCAGTGCAGTCATGGAGGCCGCGATGGCAACGAAGATAACCGTCGTACTGGAAGACGATCTTGACGGCGGCCCGGCCAAGGAGACGGTGCGATTCGGGCTCGGCGGCGCGCATTACGAGATCGATCTGAGCAAAAAGCACGCCCGGGCGTTCCGTAAGCACCTCGCACCCTACGTGGAGCATGCCCGGAAGGCCGGGCCAGGACAGCGGCGCCGGCCAGCGCGGACCACCGCAAGCCGTCAGCGCAGCGCCGACATCCGGGCCTGGGCGAAGGCCAGGGGCCTGCTGGTCAGCGACCGCGGGCGCATCCCCGCCAGCGTTGTGGACCAGTACCAAGCCGCCACCAAAAGACCCTTACACACCCGGTCACCGCCGACACGAACCAGCCCGCTCAGATGGCCGCTGGGCCGGCCGGCCAGTCAACGGTGTACCGCTGGGCCCTCCCGCCTTCCCGCCCATGCCGAATAGCGCGTTGATCTTTGCATGCTTGTGCGCTGACCCACATAAATCAAGAAAGCCAGTCGAGCCCGGCCGGCTGTCGACCGGGCCGGGGCCGATCCGGCAAGATGGCACGGTGCGCTGGCGATCAAGGCAGGGCGGGCACACCAACCGGCACGAGGGGCTGGCTGCGGCCCTTGAGGCCACCGGGTTCTGGGCGGGCTTGCCGAGCCGGGACGGTGTGCGCTTGCGCGATGAAGTTGCGCAGGGGGCATCGCCTGTGACTGGGCTTGCCGGACGAGGCTGGCGGGCGGACGGGGAGGACCTTGCCGAGGGGGATGTCGAGGAACTGCTCCGCTCGATGATCGACGCGCTGCGGCACCGTGGAGTGTCGTTGACGGTGGAGTCCGTCAGGCGTCCGCGGGATGACCGCAGCACCGGTTACACCCTGCGAATCAATGGCGAGCTACTCGATCTCTTCGATTACGACCCTGCTAATCGGGGGATGCCTCTGGTGGCGGACCCTTGGATGGACTGCACGGTCAAGCCGCTAGTATCTCGTAATTGAAGTATCTTTTCTTTGAAGTGTGTGAGATAATGCAGTATGCGTTACTCACCTGCTGTGGCATTGTCGGATCGTGATCATGCGGAACTGGTCTCGCTGACCCGGTCGCCACGCGTCTCGTCGGTT
>DASWFT010000600.1:0-2670 GCA_036394075.1 Streptosporangiaceae bacterium | reverse complement strand
ATGATGCCGTGCACGCTTTCGCGGCGCCCCGTCCGCACCCGGAAAATCAAAAGGTCTTCGTGCCGAACGACTATCGGCGGGCGGCTGCCATCACGCAACCCGCCGTGCCGATACCGGGGCGCGCCCGCCAGCGGGACCCGGCCCGGGCCCCGGATCGGCCCGCCGGGCGCGGGCTAGCCTTTCGCCGGCCCCTTCCTGCGCTTCCTGCGCGGATGCTCGATGATCGCGTCCGGGCCGGGGAACACCAGGCCCGTGTGACCGTCGTCGAATCGCACCAGGTAAGGCGGCTCCCCGCCCGCTCCGCGGACCTCGACGATCTCGCCCGTCCGCTCCGGATGGCCGACGATGTTGGCGTGCACGTGGAGCCGGTCCCCGACGGCTGCCTGCATGCGCCCACCTCCTCGTCCGCGTTCGCTCACGGCATGTCCGCATTCCCCGCACTGCCCGCGGGCCGGAGGACACGCTCACGGTGTACCCAGACTGGCACAGGCAAGCATCCACCCCGACGCTGCTGGCTGGTACCGGTCACGCGTGGTGCTTGCCTCCGGCTCTGATCCCGGTGTTGCCAGCAGGAAATGCAAACGACACGTCGGCGGATTTGGTGATCGACGCCGGGGGATACCCGGCTCTGGCTAGCCCGAACGCCAGAGCCGTCGAGAGGCAACCGGCGTTCGCCGACGCGCTGAGTTCCTCCGCGCTGTGCGGCCATCTTTTGACAGGCCCGCGCTGGCCAGGTCAGCTCATAGCTCCCCGGGCCCGAGGACTCAAGGGAGACCCACAAGGAAATCGACGGCGAGGATCCCGCGGGCTTATGCAGTCAGGAACTGCTTCCAGGCCGGGCCCGACCGGCGCGGCGCGGAATCGATCCCGGCAGCATGCAGGATCTGCCACACCGTGGAGGCGGCGATCCGGTGGCCCAGCTTGACCAGTTCGCCCTGCACACGGCGATGCCCCAGGCCGGATTGTCCGTCGCAAGGCGGATCACGAGTTTCCTGATCGTGGCCACGGTGGACGGCCGTCCGGGGCGACGCAGGTTCGCGTAGTCCCATTTGCGTGCGACCAGTCGCTGCCAGGCCCGGAGCGTCGCCGGGGTCACCGCGAACACCTCAGTCCAGCGGTGGCGGGGCCAGCCGGGACAGGGCCGCGAGCCAGAGCCGATCGGCCAGCTGGTAGCGGACCCGGCCGGCCTGGCGGCGCAGCACCGCGTTCTCGTGCCGGAGCACCAGCAGTTCGGCGTCCTTGGACGCACCACGCCGGGCGAGCAGCGCCAGAGTGCCGAGCAGGAGGCGGACGAGCAGGCAGGCGACCGAGAAGATCATCCAGCGATGATCTAATCCGGAGGACGGCACCGGCAAGAGAACAGGTCAGAGGCAAGATCGTGTAATCGAGCCCCACACGCAGCGAGAACGCAAGCGCATGACCCGCCTGCTCCTCACCGAGGTAACCGTCACCAGGAACGGGAAAACGATCACCTGCAACGTGCGATTGCAAGGCGGCCAAGACCACACCCTTACCCCCGCATCGCTCTGCGAACAGTTGCGTCGTTGTATTGGGCGGCATCGCGCACTGAGCCGCGCCGGGATTGGTGTCACACCCTCCACTGAACCCGGTGCGGTTCACCTTGTCCCGCGGCATGAGCGCCGCCAGCCTGAGGGACATCCCGAGGTCGAGTTCCGCGGAGGGGACCTCCTCAACCTGCCTGGCCGTGACTGCGCCAGCCGCATGGGCAGACCGCATGGACGCCTCCCTCGCCCACCTCGTGGATTGTGGTGTGGTGGTCCACAGCGATCGGTCCCTACAGATGAACGACCGGGCAGCTCATCGTCCGGGTCACGCCGTCGAGGGCCTGGACCCGGGAGGCTACCAGCTTGGCCAGCTCGTCGATGTCGCGCGCCTCTGCCCGCGCGATGACGTCGTAGGGTCCGGCCACGCTCGCTGTCTCCGAGACGCCCGGCAGGTCCCGGAGCGCGGCAGCGACGATGGCCGCCTTGCCGACTTCGGCCTGGATCAGAATGTACGCGGCGATCACCTGAGGCCCACCCAACCTTCTGGGACTATTCAACCGCCATTGCGGTCATGGGTCATCCCGGGCCCAGGCTGAGGACGCCGGCATGGCGTGGACGCGTGTGTGGCCGCTGCCGGGTCAGTTCTCGCCGACCCCCACGTCGGCGTGCCGGGCGTGGGGCCCGGCGCCCGGCGCCCGGCGCCCTCGCCACGGCTGCCCGGGAGACTGTCCGCCTGCAAATCCAGCCGGATCCCATCGTGGCCTCGGGCAGGGCGGCACTCACATCGGGCCGCCGCACGTAGTCTCACCTCGCCAGCTCGGGGTGCCGCGTGTGAGCTGCGGATCGATGCTGTTTTCGAGCGGGGCTGTACGCCGTGGCCTGCGCGGTCTCGGCCGTGGTGGGGCAGGAGCGGCGGCGCGCACCGGCATACCCTGCTGCGCCGGCATCCAGGCGCTCGTGTCCGCGATCGACGCGGACCACGGGCGGAGCTGGTCACAGGCATGCAAGAGGTCTGGGGTTCGAATCCCCATAGCTCCACCAGGTCAAATGCGTATTTCGAATGTTGTGCTGGTGACCATTTCTGCCCCTGAGGGGCACCCGGGCGACCCTGCCGGCCATCTCTTCCGCAGGCGGGGCCTGCTGACCTGCGGCGCAGCCGGGGAAG
>DASWFT010000599.1:0-9811 GCA_036394075.1 Streptosporangiaceae bacterium | reverse complement strand
CGGTCCCCGGCAGGCCTGCGGCCATCCACGCCTCCTGCGCACGCACCACGTCGCCGCCCGCCTCTTGCAGCACCATTTTCTTCGCCGTGGTGTTGGGCACGGCCGCGTCAACGCCGAGATCCATCAGGTGGGCCAACATCCGGACCGACTGGTTCCGCTGCCTCGTCTTCTGCTCGTTGTAGCGGTAGACCAGCACCCACCGTCCTTCCAGGGAACGGGCCCGCTCGATCAGCACCCGTCCGCGGTCGGTGTCCGCGTGCTCTGTGCGGATCGGCTCGCTCTCGCCTGACGGCAGGCGCAATGTGACCAGCCCGCGACGGCTCGATTCCTCGATCTCGACCTTCTCCAAGAACGCGATGAAGGTCCGTGCTGACTCCAGCCGCTCGATGTCCTGCCCGGCCTGCTGGGCGATCAGGTACAGGTCCACGGTCAGGCCGTGCACCCGGCGGCCCCATGTCGCCTCCTCGCCAGGAGGACACGGCCCCGCAGCTTGGGCAGCCGCGATGACAAGGCTGTGGTGGCTGATGTCCACGCCGCCCATTATCGCCCGTCGGGCTTGGCGTTCGCGGGCGCCGCTGTACGAGGCCTGCCACGGCGGGCTGCGGCGAGTGCGCCGGTGACGCCGCGCAGGTCAGCAACGGGTAGCTCGCATCAGATTCACTCAACTGAGACACTTGGCCGGAATGCCGCTGACAGGATCCTGGCCATGCCCTACTTCTGCGCACATGATGGGACCGACCTCGCGTACCACGTGTTCGGAGAGGGCATCCCGGTGATCTGCCTACCGGGCGGTCCGATGCGGGACTCGGTTTACCTCGGTGAACTCGGCGGCCTGTCCGCGCATCGGCAGTTGATCGTGGTGGACCTTCGGGGCACCGGCCAGTCCGCGATCCCAGAGAATGCCGCCTCTTACCGCTGTGACCGGCTTGTCGATGACGTCGAGGCTCTGCGTGAGCACCTTGGCCTTGACCGGTTGGACCTGCTCGCGCACTCGGCCGCCGCGAACCTCGCGGCGCTGTATGTGACCCGGTACCCAGAACGGGTGAGCAAGCTCGTTCTGGTCACTCCGAGCACGAAGGCTGTCGGCATCGCGGCCTCGGGCGAGGCCCGGCGTGAGATCGCGTTGCTGCGCAAGGACGAGCCCTGGTTCGAAGCGGCCTTCGCAGCTCTTGAAGCAATCGTGGCCGGCCACGCCACCGACGACAGATGGAAGGCCATCGAGCCCTTCTTCCACGGCCGATGGGATGCGGCGGCGCAAGCCCACCAGGCGGCCGACGACACCCAGCGGAACACAGAAGCCGTAGCCGCCTTCGGCGCTGAGGGTGCCTTCGATCCGCAGGCCACCCGCGCGGCACTCGCCACATTCGGCGCACCGGTGCTGCTGCTCGGCGGAGACACCGACCTGAACACGATACCGAGCGTCGTGGCCGAATACGCCGAGCTGTTCCCGAACGCCGAGTTCGTCGTTCAACCACAAGCAGGCCATTACCCGTGGCTCGATGACGCTGACCGGTTCGTGGCGACAACCGCGGCGTTCCTGGGATGAAGGCACCCAGGTCAGCGATCCGACTGCCTCGGAATCGGTGAGACGCAACACCTGCAACCTCGACTTGCAGGCCGTCACCCGGGTTGGCCGACATGGTCTGCTAGCATTAGAACAAAGTTGCGACAATAGGCGATTACCCGGACTGCAAATGATCACTACGTTTGAGACCAGGCACGCCGGGGCCCGAACGGCTACCCTAGGTAGCATGGCCACCGCGCGAGTCGCCACGCCCCGGGCCCGGTACCAGTCCCGTCCCGGGCGCTGGGTGACGGTCGCTCCCAGCCTGGCGGACCTGCGGGGACCCACCGAGGGCACGGTCGAGCTGCCGCTGTGGTTGTTCTGGAGCTGCCCCGGTCACACGTTCGACCTTGGTGACCGGGATATGCGGCAGTGGCTGTACCAGACCGTGCTCCGGGAAGCGGGCCGCCTGGAGGATCTCACCACCTATCTGGATGGTGACACGCTGGTCGCCTTGTGGCCGGGGCTGTACCTGCCCAAGGGTGTCCGGCAGGCATGGGAGGACCAGCACCCGGTGCTGCGAACCGCCACGGTGACTGCCGCCTGATGCCGGTCAGCGAACTCCACCGCGAGGTGGCCGCCATCGCGCTGCGCGCCGCCGCCCGGTACGGGTTCGCCCTCGGCGGCGGCAGCGCCCTGATCGCCCACGGAATCATCGAGAGGCCCACCCAGGATGTCGATGTCTTCAGTGACGAACAGGGTGGTGTGGAGGCTGCTGCCGATGCGGTGGAGGCCGCGCTGCGCGACGCGGGCTTCGGGGCTGAGCGCCGGGACAGGACTGGCGGTCTGAGCGACATCTTCTACGGGATGGGCGAGGGGCTGGCCGAGTGGATCGTCACCGCGCCCGCCGGGGAGCGGACGATGCTGCAGATCGCCTATTTTGACCGGGCCCGCAGGCCGGTGACGATGGATTTCGGCCCTGTCCTGGATCTTGAGGATGTGGTCGGAGGCAAGGTGTGCGCGCTGGCCAGCCGGGCCGAGCCACGTGATTACCTGGACACGGCGGCCGCCCTGGAGCGCTACAGCATGGACCAGATGATCGGCTTCGCCCGGCGGCTGGATCCGGGCCTGACCGACCGGGACTTCGCTGACGCGGGCCAGCGGCTGGACCGGTGGGGCGACGGGGTATTCGCCCCTTTCGGCCTCGGCCCGCAGGACGTCGCCAGGCTGCGGGAGCGGTTCGCGGCCTGGCCCCGCACCTGACCCGGGTCCCCCACGGCCCCTGGCCCGGTGTTACACGGCGGCGCTGCGGGAACGCCCGGCCGCCGGGCGTGTCCGTGAACGATCCACTTACGGACGGATAAGCGCCGGTAGTCGGAACCGGGTGAGATCGGCGGTGAGGAAGGCCGTCACCTCGGCGACGTGTCCGCTCCGGATCGTGAGGACGTCAAGGCCACCGGGCATGTACAGCCCGGCGGTGTCGTCCCACAGGTAGGTGCCGAAGGCGAGTTGGCCGTTCGCCGTGGTGGGCAGGAACCGCCAGCGAGACTGCAGCGGGCCGCGGAGCAGAAAGGCGCGGATTTCGTCCCGGCCGCGGTACCACTCGGGCAGCGGCGGCATCGAGTAACGCGCGTCGTCGGCGAGCATAGCGACGATCGCGTCGACATCGCCGGCGTGCCAGGCATCGGCCCAGCGGGTCACGATCGCGCCGACCGCCTCATCGCCGAGGTCGCGCAGAACCGTCTGCTGGGTCGGCGCGGCCGAGGCGATCACCTTGCGGGCTCGCTGCAGGGCGCTGTTCACCGACGCGGGCGACGTACTGAGCTGCTCGGCCACCTCGGCCGCGGAGAAGCCGAGCACCTCGCGCAGGATCAGCACCGCCCGCTGGATCGCGGACAGGTGCTGCAACGCGGCGACGAACGCGAGTTCGACACTCTCACGAGCGAGATAGTGCGTCTCGGGCGAGGTATCGGGGTACGGCTCGAGCCAGTTGATCTCGGTGGCGGGTGTGCCGGGATCGACGTCGCCGGGTAGCTCGCGGCGGCCGCGCCGCTCGATCGCGGTGAGGCAGCGGTTGGTCGCGATCTTGTATAGCCACGCCCGGACGAAGCCGCGGTCGTCGAGATGGCCGACGCTGCGCCACGCGCGCACGAGCGATTCCTGCACCACGTCCTCGGCGTCGTGCAGCGAGCCGAGCATCCGGTAGCAGTGTGCCTGCAGCTCGCTTCGGTACGGCGCGACCAGCTGTTCGAACGCGTCGGCGTCGCCACTGCGAGCGGCCTCGACGAGCTCGGCGGGCGCGGTCACTAGCCCATCTTGCAAGGTTGCCGCCGCCGCCGCGATGAATTCCTGCGACGCCCTGGGTTCCACCCGTACAGAGCATCGACGAGGAGGAACCAACCATGACCGACGAACAGCAGGTCCGCGAGCTCATCGAACGCTGGGCCATCGCCGTCCACGACGGCGACCTGCCCGCCGTGCTGGCCGACCATGCGCCCGACATCGTCATGTTCGACGTGCCGCCACCCGAGCAGGGCGTGCGCGGCATCGAGGTCTACCGCGAGACCTGGCCGGGCTTCTTCGCGTGGCAGGCGTCCGGCGCGGTGTTCGAGATCGAGTCGCTTGACGTCACGGCGGGCGCGGACGTCGCGTTCGCCTTCGCCTTGCTGCGGTGCGGCGCGCCCGCGGACTTCGATCGCGACCCCGGGCACCGGCTGCGGCTGACCATCGGCCTGGCCAAGGTGGAGGACCGGTGGATCGTCACGCACGAGCACCACTCGTTCGTGGACGCGACCAGGTCACCGGATGTTTCTGCCGCAGAGGTCCGGGCGGTGCACGAGCAGTGGTTCGATCGCACCGCGGCGAAGGACCTGGACGGGCTGATGAAGCACATCGCGCCGGACATCGTGTCGTACGAGCACGCCGGGCCGCTGCAGTACGTCGGCATCGACGACGTCCGCGAGGTGTGTCGGCGCGGCCTCGAGTCGTCACCTGGGCGGATCGACTTCGACGTCCCCGACCTCACCATCCGCGCGTACGGCGACCTCGCTGTTGCGTGGGGACTCGACCGCACCGTCACCGGCGGTGTCGAGGCCAGGTCCCGCGCCACCCGCGTTTTTGAGCGGCGCGGCGGCGACTGGCAGATGATCCACCAGCACCTGTCCGTCCCGGCGGCGGGCGACTGAAGTCACATTCCGGGCCGGGCCGCGTGATTACCTGGACACGGCGGCCCGCCCTGGAGTGTGATTGGCCCGGATGTTCACCGCCGCGAGATTGACCGTTTGATTGATCCGGCGCCGCCTGGTGTCCAGCCTTTTCGCTGTCGCCACCCACTCCAGGATCAACCGTTTCGAGGATGGCGGAAAATTCTGGAAGTTCTTGCGGGCGGCCTCATTGTCGTCAAGCAATTCCCGTAAATCACCGGGTATGGCTGAGCTCCCCGCGTCGGGCCGGACCTGCCAGGTCCCGGTGGCCCGGGCCAGGCCGATCAGGGCCTGACCGTGCTCGGTCATCAGGCCCAGCTCGATCATTTTCGCGGCGCGCTGCCGGTTCACCCGGCTCCACGTGCTGCGCGGGGTGCGCGGGGTGAACCGGAGGCAAGAGCTGTCTGCGTCGTGCTTGCGGGCCTGGCTGTCAATCCACCCGTAGCACAGCGCATGCTCGATCGCCTCGTGATACCGCACGCTCGGCGTGCCGCTGCCGGAGTGGTAGATGACCAGCCATACTTCCTTTTCGGACCAGCAATTCTGCGCCAGCCATGCGCGCCAGTCGGCGGCAGTGCCCGCGGAAAAGGTGCTCACGTTACTCCCCCGCCGGCGACGCGGAAACATCCAGGTAGTGCTGGTTGTACATCACGCCCAGGATGTTCCCGAATGGATCGACCACGGATGCGGTGACGAATCCGGGTCCGCGCTCGACCGGCTTGTCGTGCACCGTGGCGCCCATGGACACCAGCCGCTCGAAGCTGGCCTGGACATCGTCCACGTGCCAGTAGATCACCGCACCCCCGGCCGTGTCCGGCCGGCCGTGGGCAGCGAATCGGCTGTCGACGATGCCGAGCTCGTGCTGGTGGTCGCCGATGCGGAACTCGACATACACGGGCGTCCCCTCGGTCGGGCGCACGAAGTACGGCTCGATGCCGAGTAGCTCGGTGTACCAGACCTGGGCGGCCGCGACGTCGTCGGCGAAAAAGCTGACGGTGGTAAGTCCTCGCAACATGGGTGGTTCCTTCCTTCGGTTAGTGACATCTACCATCCTCCGGCACAAAGTGCTCACCAACTGAGCAGTTTGTTTGAGAAGCTGGGGACATGCGCGCTGACCGCCTCGTCGCCGCCCTCCTGCTCATGCAGGCCCGTGGCCGGGTGACCGCGGCCGAGCTGGCCGACGAGCTCGAGGTGTCCGTTGCCACCGCTCGCCGCGATCTGGAGGCGCTGTCCACAGCGGGCATCCCGGTATACCCGCAGCCCGGACGCGGCGGCGGCTGGTCGCTCGTCGGTGGCGCCCGCACCGACCTCAGCGGCCTGTCGGCAACCGAGGCGCAGGCGCTGTTTCTGCTCGTCGGCCCGGCCGCGGCCGTCTCGGGTGAGGCCAAAGCGGCGCTGCGCAAACTCGTGCGGGCGCTGCCGCAGACCTTCCGGGCCGACGCCGAGGCCGCCGCCAGCGCCACAATGATCGACCCGACCCGGTGGGGCGAGCGTGATCGCCGCCGGCCCGAGATGGTCGACCTGCTGCAGGCCGCTGTGGTCCGCCGGCGG
Organism: Streptosporangiaceae bacterium; assembly: GCA_036394075.1. GTDB lineage: Bacteria > Actinomycetota > Actinomycetes > Streptosporangiales > Streptosporangiaceae > JAWWPY01. The sequence goes on along the minus strand of DASWFT010000599.1, from coordinate 3,553 downwards.
AAAGTCCGCCTGACCTACGCCAACAGCGCCCGGGAGCGGACCGAACGGCTGGTCGACCCGTGGGGCCTGGTCGATAAGGACGACATCTGGTACCTGCTCGCCGGGACCGAACGAGGGCAGCGAACCTTCCGCGTCGACCGGATCATCGGGGCCGAGCCAACCGACCAGCCCGCCGAGCGCCCAGACGACTTCACGCTCGCCGCCGCGTGGCAACAGATCGTCGGCGAGGTGGAACAGCGGCGCTCACGCACCTGGGCGACCGTGTTCATCGAAGCCAGGTTCGTGCCGGTCCTGCGAAGCCAGTTCGGGCGGCACTGCCACACCGACGGCGAACTCGACCACGGGCGGGCCCGGGTCCGCCTCGCCGCACCGACCGCGTTGGACATCGCCCGGCACCTGGCCGGCTGGGGCGCGATGATCGAGGTACTCGAACCGCCATCCGTCCAGGCCGAACTGGCGCGGATCGGCGCCGAGCTGGCCGGCCGCTACACGAGCGGACCTGCAGCTCAGCGGTGACCCGGAGGAGGCAGCCAGTGCGCGGGGCGGGTAAGCGACGGTGGCAACTTCGTGCCGCTGTCGCCCTTCGCCGCGTCGAGCTGGGATTGAGTGAGGAAGATACTGCCGCTGAGGTCGGCTCCGCTGAGGTCAGCACCCCTGAAATCAGCCCCGGTGAGGTCGGCTGCTGTCAGGTCGGCGCCGCCGAGGTCGGCCCCGATGAGGTATGCCCCTCTCAAGTTGGCGCCGCTCAGATCGGCGCCGCTGAGATCGGCCCCGATGAGGTCGGCTCCGCTGCGGTCGATCTGGCGGCGCCGTGCGCCGCTGCGCACGAGTTCGCTCGCGCGTACCAGCAGGACATTGACGTCCTTCCGGTGTGCTGCCACGTCGAGTTCCGTGACAGCGCCGGGACGTAGGTACGTGAGACGTTCGGTCTCCTCGAACGCGGCCCTGAGCTCGCCCCGCAGCGGGCGGGCCGGCTGCAGCGTCAGCGCTTCGGCCAGATACCAGAGCAGCTCATGGAGCTGCCGCATGATAGTGAACACGTCGAACATCTGCTGTGCGGTGGCCGGCGCCTGCCGCCAGTCCCGGCCGGCGAAGGTAACCTGGGCGACCTTTTGCCCCGCGCCGAAGCAGTCGTAAGCGGTGCAGCCCGGAAAGCCCCGCTGCCTGAGGTGCGCGTGAATGCCGCAGCGGAAGTCGGATTGCAGATGGGGACAGGCCTGCCCTGCGTCCTTGTCGATCGCGAAGTCGGCCGAGGCGGAGAAGGCCGGCGCGACACAGCACAGCCCGAAGCAGCGCTCGCAGTCAGCTCGCAGGCTGAGGCGGCCCCGGTCGGGGAAGGGCTCCGCAGGTTCGCGTTCCTCGGGCAATATGCGTGGCTCCAGTCGCCCGGCACACCGTTTGAGCGGCGGGTATCCCGAATGTACCCGGCCCTCGCCAGCTCCTGCCCTATGCGGTGCGCGTCCACGACCGGGCGGGCCGGGCGGGCCCCCACGCCGGGCCGGAAAAGGCGTTGACTCCCCCGCGGCCCCGGCCTACTGTCGGCCGCACGACAGGGACGGACAGCGGGCCCATGGAAGGGAGGCGCCGAGATGCTCACCGACTCGCTGGCGCTTCCAGGCCTCCCGACACCATTCCGCTGACCGGGCCGGTCGCGCCTCCCAGCGCTTTCCGGAGGCACCATGCTGCTGCGCCCCACCACCGAGGGTGAGCTTGACCGCGTCCTCGCGTGGACGCCCGCCGGCTCGGTCCCCGCCGATCACTACCTCGAGGGCCTCGCCGCCCGCCATTACCGTCCCGAATGGACGTGGGTGGCCGATGAGGGTGGCCAGCTCCTCGCCTGCGCCATCTGGTGGGGACGGAGCGACGCCGATCATCCGCTGGCGCTCGACAGCCTCGACGTCCGCGCATCTGTGCCAGGCCGGACGGCTCTGGCCGCCAGGCTGCTGGCCGCCGGGCATGACGCGTTCCGCGCCGGCGGCATGCCGCGGCCACCCCGATTTGGGCTTAATTTGCCGAACGACTGGCGTACCGACCCGGCCGGCGCACGATCACTTGGCTGGCGGCGCAGGGCGGCCGCCGTGGCCGGGCTCACCGATGAGCTGGAACGGCTCCGCTATGAATGGACTCCAGGGGCGGGCGTTCCCCGCCTGTCCAGGGGGCTGACGTTCCGGGCCGAGCCTGACGACGGGGCGGTCCTTGAGGCGTTCCGCCGGATCGCGGTGGGCAGCCTGGACGTGACCACCCGCAGGGAAGTGGCCGCGCTGGGGGCCGACCGCCAGGCCTGCGAGGATATGCAGACCTACCTGAGCCTGCCGGGCGGCCGTGACTGGTGGCGGCTCGCGTACACCCCCGATGGCGCGCTCGCCGGGCTCGCCATCCCGTCCCGGAACGAGTCCGGGCCGGTGGTTGGCTATCTCGGCGTGGTGCCGGAACTGCGCGGCCGGGGTTACATCGATGACATTCTGGCTGAGATCACCGGCTTCCACGCGGCCGCAGGCGCGCACCGGATCGTGGCCACCACCGATATCACCAATGTGCCGATGGCCGCCGCGTTCGAACGGGCCGGGTACCGCAACTACGGGATCCAGCTGGTCCTGTCCGCGCCCTACCCTGACGTCTCCTGCCGGTGATGGCCTACTCGCAGCGCTCTCGGGTCATGGTGCCAGCAGGGCGTGGAAGCGCCGGGCGAACAGGTAGGCATCACCAGGCCAGCGCGCCGACAGGTACTGGCCGTCTTGGACGACGAAGGCAGGCGCGTCATCGGCTGCGGTACCGCGGGCGGTAGCCAGCGGGCCGCGCTGGAACTGCCACCGCGTGCGCAGCGCGGCGGTCACCTCGTCCTGCACGTATGCCGGGTAGGTCCGGTAGTAGCGGCCCAGCCGCCACGCCGTCGCGTAGTAGGCGCCACGCTCCAGGTATTTGGGCAGGCATGTCGTCTGCTTATCCAGCAGGACACTGCGCCCGGTGGCCGGATCGCGCGTGCGGGCCAGGACGAGGACCCCGTGGCAGATCGCCCCCACCGGGCGTCCCAGGACCCAGAACTGGCCGACCTGCTCGCGCAGTTCGGCCGAGTCCAGGTACTGGCGCATGCCGGGAGCATGGCCGCCGGGCAGGAGCAGCCCGTCGTAGACCGCCGGTTCCAGCGTCCGCCAGCTGACCGGCGAGCGGAATTCGGCCGCCGCCGTGAGCTGGCCGTAGAACGCGCGCGGCTCCGGGTCGGCGCCGAGTTTCCCGAAGATAACCCCGGCGAGGAGCCGTGGATCGCACCGCGGCGCGGCGCCCCCGCTCTCGGTGGCGAAGACGACCTCATGGCCGAGACTGGTCAGCACCCGCCAGGGAACGGCCACCTCGGTCGTGTCGAAGTCGGTGTCCGGCACCGGCATGAGCAGCTTCATACTGGTCCCCTAGCTTCTCGCAACATAGCTGATCGACTAGCCCTCCCCCGGATTTCCATATCCGCTTGGGGAGCACCCCGGCTATCCGGCTCAGCCTGCCCGGCCCCGGATTCCGTCGAGCGCCGTCTGGGCTTCGACGCTGATCTGCGCCGCATCGA
>DASWFT010000598.1:0-36822 GCA_036394075.1 Streptosporangiaceae bacterium | reverse complement strand
CCCCGCCCGGGGGCTCGTGGCCAGAATGTCGGCGGGCCGTGACAGCCTGTCGCGCATGAGACCAGCGCTGAAGCCGGGCCTGCGGTGGGTCTGGCGCGACCGTGACACGCTGCAGATCGGCATCGACTCGCGGCGGGCGATCGCGCTCAGCGGGATGCGCGCCGCGGTGGCGGTGATCGGCCTGCTGGACGGGAGCCGGGACCGCGGACAAGTGATCGCCGCCGCGGCGGACCATGGAATCCAGGCGGAGGCCGCGGACCGCGTCATCGCTCTGCTCACGGCCGCCGGAACGCTCTGCGACTTTCCGGCGAGCACCATGGCCACTCTGCCGGACGACGCCCGGGTCCGGCTGGCCTCGGAGTTAGCCACGGCATCGCTGGCGCACGGCGACGGAGATGGTGGCGCCCGCGTCCTGGTCCGCAGGCAGGCGGCCGCCATCCGGGTGCATGGCACCGGCCCGGTCGGGTCGTGCATCGCCAGCCTGCTGACGGCGTCGGGCATCGGCCGCGTGGTGTCGGTGGGCCCGGTAGCGGACTGTCCGCCCTCGTCGTGCCCACAGATACCGCAGCCCCCGGAGGCGGATGACTGGCCGCCCGCCACAGCTGGCCTGGCGGAGACGCCCCGGATGGCCCCGCGCGGGACGCCCCCGACCGCCGCGGGCGGGACGTCCCGGATGGCCTTGAGCTCGGGCGGGAAGCTGCCCGATCTGGCGGTACTGGTCGGCCTGCATGATCATGAGCTCGCCTCGGCGCTGGTCCGGGAACGTGTCCCGCACCTCGCGGCCTCAGCCAGCGAGGCGATCGGCGTCGTCGGGCCCCTGGTCGTTCCCGGGCAGTCGGCCTGCCTGCGCTGTCTCGACCTGGCCAGGACCGACCGCGACCCGGCATGGCCACTTATCCTCGCCCAGCTAGCCGGCCGCGAGCCGCATCCCGCGGCCTGCGACGCAGCCCTGGCCACCGCGGTCGCGGCGCAGGCCGCCAGCCAGGCACTCGCCTTCGTTGACCGGGCCACACCCGCCAGTGCGGTCGTCAACGGCACCTTGGAACTCGTTCTGCCTGATTGGCAATGGCGCCGCCGGACGTGGCCGCCCCATCACAAATGCTCATGTAGCAGGCACTAGGCATTCTGCCGGAGAATGTGATCGTGAACGACCTACCTCGCCGTGCTGTAACGCGGACTGCGAAGCTGGCCAGCCTTCCGGCCGGGCTGGTCGGCCGGACCGCCCTGGGGCTGGGGAAACGGCTTGGCGGCCGGCCCGCCGAGATCGTCGCCGCCGAGATCCAGCAGCGCACCGCCGAGCAGATCTTCCGGGTGCTCGGTGAGCTCAAGGGCGGGGCGATGAAGCTCGGCCAGGCCCTGTCCATCTTCGAGGCCGCGCTGCCGCCGGAAATCGCCGGACCCTACCGGGCCACGCTGACCAAGCTGCAGGAGTCCGCGCCGCCGCTGCCCGCTCGTTCCGTGCATCAGGTGCTGGCGGCCGACCTCGGCCAGGCCTGGCGCGAGGATTTCCTCGAATTCGACGACACCCCGGCCGCTGCCGCGTCGATCGGCCAGGTGCACCGGGCCATCTGGCATGACGGCCGCGAGGTCGCCGTCAAGATCCAGTACCCAGGTGCCGGTCGCGCCCTGCTCAGTGACTTCACCCAGCTCAGCCGGGCAGCGCGGCTCTTCGGGGTGCTCATGCCGGGGCTCGACGTGAAGCCCGTCATCGACGAACTGCGCGCCAGGATCGCCGAAGAACTCGACTACCACCTCGAAGCGGCTTCCCAGCAAGCGTTCGCAGACGCCTACGCGGGCGACCCAGACATCTACGTACCGCCGGTAGTCCAGGCCTCCGGTCATGTGCTTGTCACCGAATGGATGGACGGCACACCGCTCTCAAAGATCATCAGCGACGGAACTCAGGAGGAGAGGAACCGGGCCGGGATCCTGTTCGTGCGGTTTCTCTTCTCGGGTCCGCAACGCACCGGGCTGCTTCATGCCGACCCGCACCCGGGCAATTTCCGGCTGCTGGACGACGGCCGGCTGGGCGTGCTGGACTTCGGCGCGGTGGACCACCTGCCCGACGGGTTTCCCCCGGCCATCGGCAGGCTACTGCGGATCATGCACGATGACGGCGACATCAGTGCCGCCGAGCGTGAACTCCGTGAGCAGGGCTTTCTCAAGGAAGGCGTCAACGTGGACGGGGAAGCCCTCCGCGCCTTCCTGGCACCGCTCGCGGAGCCGTCCAAGACGGAGACGTTCAAGTTCAGCCGCGCGTGGCTGCGCGGGGAAGCCGTTCGGGTGACCGATCCGCGCACCTCCAACCTGGGCCGACGACTCAATCTGCCGCCCTCGTACGTACTCATCCACCGAGTGTCCACGGAGGGCATCGGGGTGCTCTGCCAGCTTGAAAGCGAGGGGCTGTTCCGAGCCGAGATCATCAGCCGGATACCCGGCTATGCCGACGGAGAAGATAGCGGGCCCCGCGGCAGCGGAGAAGACACCGGGCCCCGGGACGACCGGGATGCGGGCGCGGTGACGCCCGGCCGATGACGCCCGGCAGCCGCCGCACGTCACGCTGAGGGCCGCACGCCACGTCGGGCCGCACGCCACGTCGGGCGCACGGGGGCCCGCGACGCCGGTGCGCCGCGGGCCCCTGTGCCAGCCCCCGCCTCGGTGGACTGGGTCAGGACATCATGTCCAGTTCGCTGCGAAGCTGCCGGGTTTGCTCCCTGGCCCGGTGCAGGCGTTCGGCCGCGCGCTCCGCCCGCCGTGTCGCCCGGCGCAGCGCGCGGAGCCGGGCCACCTGGCCACGCCGCCTCGCCTCCTCCTGCAGCTCACTATGTCGTTGTGTTGAATATCCGGCTGATTGATACATCTCGCTACCCGTCCGTCCTCGTTGACTGATAACCGGTCGTTCAGGCCGCAACCTCGGTCTTGCGGGGACGCCCTCGTGGCCTCTTTCGTGGCACGACCTGGCCCCGCAGGAAGAGCTCACCGCCCCAGACGCCCCAGGGCTCCCCGCGCTCCAGCGCTCCGGAGAGGCAGGTGATCCTCGCCGAGCAGCCGCGGCAGAGCGCCTTGGCGTCCTCCACGTCATCGGGAGACTCCGCGAAGAACAGCTCAGGGTCCTCCGTGCACGGGAGGCACGCGTTGCTGCGCGCCACCGGGATCGCTGTCGGGCTCGAGGCGGCCCTGACAGCCGCCTGACTAGTCACGGGCACTGCGGAGGCCGCCGCGGTCGCCCCGAATCTGCTTGGCTCTGGTGCGGAATCTGCCTCGAACCCCGCCGTGCCCGCTGCTACGGCGGTGGTGCCGGGCCGGTACATCGGTCCATCCCCTCTCGTCCTGGTCGTCCTGCTTGTCGTACGGTCTCTCACCCGTCTGACAAAACGGTGGGCCCTGCATGACAAAGGCCGCGGACCCGATTTCGGGTCCGCGGCCTCCAGGGGATCCAGGCCGGTCTTTCTTAGACCGGATCCCAGGAGGCTGGATGCGAACCCGTTGCGCTACCGCCAGTGACGGCAACACGGGTGTTGTGCTGGTACTTCTTGCGGGTGTCCTGCTCCCCGAACGCGGACGTCTGGCCAGGCACCTGCCGCAGTCCGGGCATAAGGGTGCCCTGGACAGCGCGCGGGCGCGGTATTGCCAGAGCAACCGTGCCGCGAAGGTCTGTGCCGCAAATATTCGCACCGCGGAGCAAGGTGGCCCGGACGCCGCCCGGCAGGCCGGCATCCAGCGCGGCAAGAGAGCTTCCGGCACGCCAATTGGCGGCCGCCCGAACATCAGGAATATTGCTCAGCACCCTGGACACCTCCTTCCGTGCGATGTGGTGGGCACACCAGGGACATGTCGTCCAGCCTAGGCAGCCCGCCCGGCCCGGGGCAACTGTTTTTTACGCAGGCACTTTGTTTTTGAACAGGCGCGGTCAGGGGCGCGTCCGGATGAGCCCTTCCTGCATCACGGACACCACCAGATCCCCTTCCTGGGTGAAAACTTCACCACGAGCGAGCCCCCGGGCCCCCCAGGCGGCAGGCGATTCCTGGGCGTACAGCAGCCACCGGTCAGCCCGGAACGGGCGGTGAAACCACATCGCGTGATCGAGGCTCGCTCCCGTGGTCCGCCCGTCCGCCCAGGAAAGGCCGTGCCGGAGCAGCACCGAGTCCAGCAGCGTCATGTCCGACGCGTATGTCATGAGGCAGACGTGCAGCAGCGGATCATCCGGAAGTTCACCGTCCGCCCGCAGCCAGACCATGTTGTGGTTGGTGCGCAACGCGGGATCGCGCTGCGCCTCAAGAGTGACCGGGCCGAGGATGCGCAGGTCGATGGGGTTGCGTGCGAAGAATTCGCGGGCGTCCGGACCGATCAGCTTCTCCATTCGTTCAGCCAACGGGGTGATCGAGTCCGGCGGGGGAACCTCAGGCATGGGCTCGGCATGCACTGGCCCGGGCTCGAAGTGGTGGAACGATGCGGACAGCGTGAAGATCGTCTTGCCATGCTGGATCGCGGAGACCCGCCGCGTGGTGAAGGACCGGCCGTCCCGCACCCTGTCGACGATGTAGACCAGGGGCACAGTCGGGTCACCCGGCCTGATGAAGTACGCGTGCAGGGAGTGCACCGGCCGGTCAGCGGGAACGGTCCGGCCGGCGGCCACCAACGCCTGTCCTGCCACCTGGCCCCCGAAAACCCGCTGCCGCCAGTCATCGGGGCTGCGGCCGCGGAAGATATCGGCCTCGATCTGCTCCAGGTTGAGCAGGTCGACCAGGCCATCAAGCGCCTTGCTCATGTGTGTACCTCACCGCCCGTGGCCGGCCTGGTGCCAGTACCGGTGCGGCGCCCCGTGCGCACGCCGTCGAGGAACCGCGACGGCTTCCTCGACCGGCGCCCGCCGGCTGATCGCGCAAGTGACCAAGACAGGTATAGACGCTGCCGGGCGCGGGTCACCCCCACGTACAGCAGCCGCCGCTCTTCCTCGATGGCTTCGTCGGTCTGCGCGTGCACGATCGGCATGTTGCCGTCCGAAAGGCCGGGCAGGAAGACCACGTCCCATTCAAGGCCCTTCGCCGCATGCAGCGAGGCCAGCGTCACGCCCTCCATGGCCGGCGCGTGCTCGATGGCCGCGCGATGCGACAGTTCAGCGACGAAACCAGTGAGCGAAGCCTCCGGGCCAGCCGCGAAGAAGTCCTCCGCGAGCTGGGCCAGCGCTTCCAGCGACTCCCAGCGGTCGCGTGCCGCGCCCCGGCCCGGCGGCGCGGCCTTGGCGAGGCCCAGCCCAGCCAGGATGTGCCGCACCTCGGCCGAAGCCACTCCGGCAGCGGCCGTCGGGGAGCCGGTGCGCCCGCCCGGATCATGCGCGCGACCGGGGACCTGACCCCGCGGTTCCGGGTCGTCCCGCGCAGACTTGACTGCGGCCCGGAGCAGCCCGACCGCCTGGCGCACCTCGGCGCGGTCGAAGAACCGTTCTGTCCCCCTGACCTGGCAGGGCACCCCGGCTTCACCCAGCGCCTGCTCGAACAGGGGGGTCTGCGCATTGGTGCGCACGAGCACCGCGATCTGGCGCGGTGGCACTCCCTCGCTGATCAGCGCGCCCGCCCGGGCTGCCACCGACGAGGCCTCGGCCTGCTCGTCGCCGTACTCGGCGAACCCCGGCGCCTCGCCTGCGGGCTGCTGGGCCACCAGCGGCGCACCGCCCGGGCCGCCCATGCCCCCCCGGCCGCCCACGGTCCATCGGCCAGCCTTCAGCTGGGCCGCGAGCGACCGGGCGCCGCCAATCCCGGTCAACTGGTTCGCGAGGGCGACGATCTGGGGCGTGGACCGGTAGTTCCGCACCAGCCGCACAACGGTTGCGTCCGGGAACTCGGCGGTGAAGCCGGTGAGGTAGGTCGGGGTCGCGCCGGTGAACGAATAGATCGTCTGCCGCGGGTCGCCGACCACGCATATATCATCCCGCTCCCCCGCCCAGCTCTCGAGCAACAGCTTCTGCAGCGGGTTGACGTCCTGGTACTCATCCACTACGAAATACCGGTACCTGTCCCTGACGGCGGCGGCGGCCGGGCGGTGCTCGGCGATGATTGCCGCCGTCAGCTCGAGGACAGACTCGAAATCGACCAGGTGCCGTTCCCTGCGCAGTTCCTCGTAGCTGGCATACATCCGCGCCGTTTTCTCCGGGCCGAGCGGAGGTGTCCGGCCCGCCTTGGCCGCGGCTGCCGGGTACTCATCGGGGCGGACCTGGGTGACCTTGGACCACTCGATTTCTGAGGCGATATCGCGGAATTCCGGAAGGCTGGCCGTCACCTTCAGCCTGCGTGCGGCCTCCGACAGGAGGCTGATCTTCGAGTCGAGCACGGCGGGGGGGCGTCCGCCCACCGTGCGCGGCCAGAAATGCCTGAGCTGGCGGAGCGCGGCCGCGTGGAAGGTGCGGGCCTGCACGCGTTCCATCCCGATGTCCGCGCCACCGAGCCGGCGCAGGCGCCCGCGTAGCTCTCCGGCCGCGCGGGTGGTGAACGTGACCCCGAGCACATGGCCGGGATCGACCACGCCGGTCCACACCGCATAGGCGATGCGGTGAGCGATCGCGCGTGTCTTTCCCGTGCCGGCGCCCGCCAGGACGCACACCGGGCCCCGGGTGGCCAGGGCGACCTCGCGCTGCTCCGGATCGAGTGCGGCCAGCACGGATTCGGGATCGACTGGGTGGTCCGGCCCCGGCACCGGGGTGGCTGCTGCCGCGGCGTCGCGTTCATGGCGGGCAAGCACCCGCGGCCCAGACTCGCTGTCCACCGCTCACCTCCTGTGCGGGCCATCCTCCCGCATGACACCGACAGCCGCGTCAAGTCGTGACCGCTGGGAAGCCGGCGGCCGGTCCGGGTGTTGTGACCTTGGGACGTATCGTGAGATAAGGAGACAGCGTGTCGGAGCCGGTGACGATCTACTCGACGCAGTGGTGCGCTTTCTGCCGACGGCTGAAGAGCCAGCTCGAACGGGACGGGGTCGAGGTCGTCGAGGTCGACATCGAGCGTGACGAAGAGGCCGCACGCTACGTGATCAGCGTCAACGGGGGGAACATGACAGTGCCTACGGTCGTGTTCCCGGACGGAACAGTGATCACCAACCCGTCAGCTGCCCAAGTGAAGGAACGGCTTAGTAAACCTGCCGTAAATGGATGAATACTAAGAGTAACGAAACGACCGCTGGGACTCAGTCCGGTCGCAGCGAGGAAGTCACGCCCCAGGCTGGTCTCCCAGGGCATTCGCCCAGAGAGGAAAAAGAAGCGGCCGTGGCAGAAGAAGCGGCCGTGGCAGGTAAGGCCGCCGTGGCAGAGGAAGCGGCCGTGGCAGATCAGGCGGCCGTGGCAGAAGAAGCGGCCGTGGCAGACGAGCCCGCCGTGGCAGACGAGGCGGTGGCGCGGCGCACCCCAACGGGATGGCGAGTCGGTGGCGAAGAGGTGCCCGACCTGACGAGTGCCATGGTGCTCGCCGACCTGCTCGCGGCCGACCTGCCCAGCGACGATCAATGGCAGGCCCCGGGCGTCGCGACGAGCGCCCCGGTTGCGGCCGGCCAGGCGACGGAGCAGGGCTCAGGGGCAGACGTCGCCGACCCACCAGCCGCGGACGCCGAGCAACTCAAGGAGACAGTCGCGCAGCTTGAACGTGCGCTCACGGTACGGGTACGGGTCGAGCAGGCCATCGGCGTGCTCGCCGAACGGCACCGGCTGCGCCCACGGCAGGCGTTCGAGCTACTCAGGTCGGCATCACGGGCTCGCGGGGCACGCGTCAGCCAGACCGCTGGTGAGGTCGTTGCTAGCGTAACGAACCCGCTGCTACGCATCCCGGAGGAGCTGGCCAGGCAGCCGGAGGGACACCGCGGGCGCTCTCCCCGGCATCCCCGCAGGAAGGCCTGACGCCCGCCCCGGTCTGGTGCCCGTCCGCGATCATGGCAGTTCCATGGTGCTTACTCAGCCATTCTTTTACCTTTACATTGCTTGTTGTTGACTGAATCAGGGTGAAGGCTTGCCCTGTGGTTGACCGAATCGTTCCCCGTCACCAATTCAATTAGCCCTGTTGCGTGATCAATTCTTGCATCCGGCAGTAAGATCCTTGATTACTGTTATGTCCTGAGAATGCCCGATATGGGCAAGGATCATGATAGTGACCAGGGAATTCGCGCAGCCCACAACGGGTCCGACAGATGAGCTGTATGGGGTGAGGATGGATCAACCGGACCCGGGCCGGTCTGGCCAGCACAGGCCTGGCGGGACCGCAGCCCTGGACCATCCGGACCGAGCGACATCCACCACGAGTCAAACGGCGACCGGTGATGCGCCCACCGGTCATGCGCCCACCGGTGATGCGCTGACCAGTGGCCAGGCGATGGCCGGCGGGGTGCACACCGGGCCGCCTGAGGCCAGGACCAAACCGGTTGACCGGCGCGGCGCCCGGGCGGGCCTCCAGGCAATCGCCAACCGGCCAGCGGTCCAGCACCTCGGCTTGCTGATCGGCTATATCTTCGCCGGGCTCGTGGTGACCTGGCCGCGGGTGACATACCTGGCTGGGCGGCTGCCCGCCAGCTCTGATTCGGCCAGCTATGCCTGGGGTTTCTGGTGGGTGGCGCATCAGGTGACCCACCTGGGCAACCCATGGGTCACTCATTACCTGGCCGCCCCGGTCGGAGTCCAGCTCGGATTCGACACCCTGATGCCGCTGGTGGGGCTCCTGATGACCCCGGTGACCCTCACCCTCGGTCCTAGCGTGGCATTGAACATGCTTGTCGTCGTCGTCCCCGGCCTGCTCTGTTACACGATGTACCGGGTGGCCCGGCTGTGGCTGCCCTCGCAGGCCGGCGCCATCGCGGCCGGTGCCCTCTTCGGCCTATCGACCATGATCACGCAGCAGGACTGGTATCACCTGAACATTGCCATCGGCGAGCTCTTCCTGCCGATGGCGCTCGAAGCCGCAGTGCGGCTGCGGCGCCGGCCTGATGCGCGGCGGGCGATCATCCTTGGGCTGATCCTCGGCGGCGTCATGCTGGTCAACCAGGAATCGGCCATCCTGGCGCTCATCCTGAGCGGGCTGGCACTGCTTCCCTGGCTGGCGCGGCGGCCCTCCGCAGAGCGGCTGAAACCGGCCGCCCTGGCCAGCCTGGTCGCCGCTGCGATCGCAAGCCCGCAGCTCATCGTCATGGCCCAGCAGGTGCTGGCCGGAGGCGCGTCGGCGCGGCCCGGTGCGCTCGCGCATTGGGACGTCACTTACGGGGCCGGACTGACCACCCTGTTCGCGCCTTCGCCCCGGGTGGCCAGCGCCGGGCTGACCAGCGTGGCCGCCCTCTACCACTATGGGCATCCCGACGAAGCCGTGCCGACCTTCGGCGTGGTGTTGACCGCGCTCGCCGTGCTCGGCGGGGTGCTCGCCTGGCGACGCACCAGCACCCGGCTGCTGGCACTGCTCTGGGCTGCGGCAGCGGCGCTGGCGCTCGGCCCCAGGCTCATCATCGGCAACCGGACCTACATTCCGCTTGAGCACATGTGGCATGGGACGCGCGTGTCGGAGGCCATGCCGTATACCTGGCTTATCCAGATACCGGGGCTGGCCGGTTTCCGGGAGGCCGACCGGTTCGCCCTGCTCGCTATCGTCCCCGCTGCCCTGCTCGCCGGGCGGGGGTTGGGCTGGCTGCTCACCCACGCCAGGCCGGTGGCCGTCGTAGCAATCGCATTCGGCGTCCTTGAGGCCGGCTTTTCCAGTGTTGGCCCGGTCATGCCCACCACGATGACCGCGCTCGACCGGCCCATCGCCGCCGATCATTCCGGGGACATCGTCGTTGATGTCCCGTTCGGCCTGCGTGGTGGCGTGCGGGTGTATGCGGCCCGGATCGCGCCGGCCTCGCTGCTGCTCGCGACCGCCGATGGTCATCCACGGGCGGTCTCCTACAGCTCCTGGGTCCCCCAGGCGTCTATCGCCGGCGTCGCCGGGCACGCGTTCTACGCCGGGCTTGTCGCGGCGGAATATGGAGGCCAGACGTCAGCGGCCCAGCTGCGGTCGGCCCGCGAGGACGCGCGCCGCATGAGAGTCGGCTGGGTGCTGATCTGGAGATGGAAACCGCTGGTCAGCAGCTACCTCACCGACACCGGCTTCCACTTCGCCTACCGGGCCGACGGCGTCACCGTATACCGGGCGAACCCGCTTCCCTGATCGCACGGCGTCGGTCGATGTGACATCGAGCCCCCCTCCAGGGCGTCGATGTCACATCGACCACCCGGAGGGCCAAAACGGCCGAGCGGCGCGGCGGGCATGACCATCCGCCCTCACAACGTTTGGTTGACAACTGGCTACGTTGGGTAACAAATGCACCGTGGACGAGCACGCGGTTGACGCTGTGTCCCCGGGCCGCCTGCTGATCATTGGCGGCGGCGAGGACAGGTGCTGTGGCTCAGGGGTGCTCGAACGGTTCGTTGACCTGTGCGGCGGCGGCCGGGCGCGGATCACCCTGGTCACCACCGCCACCGGGATGCCGGATGAGGTGCACGCCGAGTATGAGCGAGTGTTCCGCAAGCTCGGTGTGGACGCCACCAGAGAACTGCGCCTCCGAGGCCGTGCTGACGCCGACGGGGACGCGGCGGCCGCCATCCTCCGCGATTGCACCGGGGCCTTCATCAGCGGCGGCGACCAGTCCCGGATTCGCGCGCTGGTCGGCTCGCGCACCAACGACATCCTGCGCGAACGGCTGGCCAGCGGGCTCGTCGTCGCGGGCACCAGTGCTGGCGCGACCGCCATGGGCGGCACCATGATCCTGGGCGGCGAGGGACCCGACGTGTCGGCCGCGGCGGTGCGCACCGGCCCCGGGCTCGGCCTCCTGCCCAACGTGCTCATTGACATGCATTTCGCCGCGCGTGGCAGGCTGCCGCGGCTGCTCAGCGCCGTCGCGCTCGACCGCGACCACCTGGGTGTGGGCATCGACGAAAACACCGCCATCCTGGTCGAGGGAGACCGGTTCGAGGTGCTCGGCAGCGGAGTGGCCACCGTGGCCGACGCGGAGGGGGCCACGGTCGTGCACCCGGCGGGCGACTGCGACCCCATCACCCTCTTCGGCGTCCGACTGCACATCATGCCCGCCGGATGCGTCTTTGACATCGTCCGGCGCGAGCCGTCGATCGGCCCCGCGCACACCAGGTACTGAGCACCGGCACCGCCCACCACGAGCGAGTGAGGGAACAGACGTGCGGCTTATCGACCTGCGCCGCCTGAGCGGCCCCAACATCTACACCTCGCGCCCAGTCACGGTCGCCCGGCTCGAACTCGACGGCCTGACCGGCCAGGAGACCTCGGACTATCCTGGATTCGCCGGCCGCCTCACCGCGGTGCTGCCCGGGATCGCCGAGCATCACTGCGCCGCCGGCCGGCCGGGCGGCTTCCTGGAGGCCATGGGCCGCGGCACGTACTTCGGCCACGTCACCGAGCACACAGCGCTCGAACTCTCCGCGCGGGCCGGCCGCTCGGTGCACTTCGGCCGCACCGAATGGGCCGGTGCCGACGGCCGCTACGACGTGATCATGGAATGCCCGCAGGACGAGCCCGAGGACTCGCCGGTCCCGGAGGACCTGCTGCGCCTCGCCCTCCGCCTGGTCACAGACCTTCTTTCCGAACGTTCCGGACACGCTAGTCCCGACCTCGACGCGATTTCCCGGATGGTCGCTGAATCGGCCCTCGGGGTGAGCACCGCCGCGCTCGCCGCCGCGGCGCGTCGGCGGGGCATCCCGGTCCGCCGCGTCGGCAGCCTGAGCATGCTGCGGCTCGGCCACGGCTGCCGTCGGCGCGTGGCATGGGCCGCGCTCACCGAGCAGACCTCCGCGGTCGGGGTGGATATCGCCTCGGACAAGGTGCTCGCCAAGCAACTGCTCGCGGGGGCCGGGGTGCCCGTGCCCGAGGGGATGGTGGCCACCAGTCCCGCGCAGGCGGCCGAGGCGTACACCAAGATCGGCCGGCCTGTGGTGATCAAACCGCGGAACGGCAACCACGGGGCGAACGTGACCGTCGGTGTCACCTCCGCGACCGACGCGATGGACGCCTACCAGCGGGCGAGCGTGACCGGCCCGGAAGTGATCGTTGAGGAATATGTTCCTGGGACTGACTACCGGGTGCTGATCGTGGACGGGCGCATGATCGCCGCGGCCCGGTTGCGGCCGGCCTCGGTGACCGGGGACGGGCACCACGACATTGAGTCACTGGTGGCGCTGGCTAACGCCGACCCGCGGCGCGGCGAGGGTCACACGCTGCCGCTGACCCGCATCGTGCTGGACAACCAGGCGCTCGATCACCTGGCCGCGCAGGGGCGCCATCCACGGTCGGTGCCGGCCGCCGGTGAGCTGGTCACGCTGCGCCGGAACGCCAACCTGTCCACCGGCGGGACTTCCGCCGACGTCACCGACCTGGTGCATCCCGAGGTGGCGGCCATGTGCTGCCGGGCGGCAGCCGCCGCCGGCCTGGACGTCTGTGGTGTCGATGTCCGGCTGGCCGACATCGCCGCACCGATCCTGACCGGGCCGGACGGCGGCGCGGTGATCGAACTCAACGCCTGCCCGGGACTACGGATGCACCTCGAACCCAGCGCCGGACGACCCAGAGACGTGGCGGGCCCGGTCATCGACCGGCTGTACCCGCCGGGGGCACCGTCGCGGATCCCGATCGTGGCCGTGACCGGAACCAATGGGAAGACCACGACCGTCCGCATGATCAGCCACATCCTCCGGCAGGCGGGGCTGCGCGTCGGCATGGCCACCACGGACGGCGTCTACTCCGGCGGACAGCTGATCCACCGCGCGGACGCCTCCGGCCCGCGCTCGGCGGGGATGCTGCTGGACGATCCCACGGTGGAGGCCGCGGTCCTGGAGACCGCGCGGGGCGGGATCGTCCGGCGCGGGCTCGGCTATGACCGCGCCGACGTGGCTGTCCTCACCAATATCACCGCCGACCACCTGGGCACGGACGGTGTCGATGACCTCGACGATCTCACCGGCATCAAGGCGCTCGTGGCGGAGGAGATTCAGCGGGGCGGCAGCCTGGTGCTCAACGCCGACGACCCCCGGACCGCCGCGCTGGCCGCACGGCCCGCCGTGCAGGACCGCCATCCAGTGATCCGGTTCTTCAGCTTGTTGCCGGGCAACCCGGTCATCATGGCGCACCGGATGAGCGGCGGTATCACCTGCGAGCTGCGCCACCGCCAACTGGTGGAGACCAGGGGCGGGCAGGAGACCCTGCTGCTCGACGTGGCGGACCTGCCAGGATCGTTTGGCGGCTCGGCCTCGCATCTGGTGGCGAACGCGCTCGCCGCGGTGGCGGCGTGCCGCGCCCTCGGGGTGAGCGTGAAGGACGTCAGGCGGGCCCTGACCACGTTCACACCCGCCGAGGCCAACCCAGGCCGGGGCAACATCTATCAGGTGGGGGGCAGCCCGGTCGTGGTGGACTACGGGCACAACGCGGCCGCGCTGGCCGCCATGGGCCGCCTGCTTCACGACGCGTGGGCCGGCGATCCCGTCGCGGCGATCACCCTGCCCGGGGACCGGCGTGACGACCTCGTGGCCGAGACCGCCGCTACCGTGGCCGCCTGGTTCGGCCAGGTTGTCGTCTATGAGGACGGCGACCTGCGCGGGCGTTCCCCGGGCGAGATGACCCGGCTCATCACGGCCGCGCTTGAGGCGGGCCGCCCAGGGATGACGATCGTGCCCGCGGCGGGGCCGTCCGAGGCGCTGCGCTCCGCACTGGCGCTGACCTCCGGCCCAGCCGACCCCGTCCTGTTCCTGTACGAGAAACTCGAACCGGTGCTGGCCCTGCTCGGCTCCCTCGGTGCCACCCCCGCGCAGACGCCATCAGAATGCCGCTGACCCCGATCCGCCGCTGACCTGTCGCCGTGAGCCTGGGGCGGCGAGAACCTGTCGCTGTCAGCCCAGGGTGGCGAAAACCTGTTGCGCCATGGCCTTCTCCTCCAGGGCATTCGGGTGCACGGGGGCTGCGAGCGAGGTGGGCACGATTCCCTCGACCCACTTGGTCCCCGGCGCCTGGCACATATCGTGGCCGATGCTGTCGTTGTACGTGTCCACATATATCGCCCCGTGCGCCAAGGCCTCGCTGGCGAGCATCTGGTTCAGCTTCAGCTCCACGCCGCGCAGGTAAGGCACGTCGCCGAAGGCGAAGGGCACAACCGGCCAGCAGCCGCGGCCGGTGTTGGGCAGGATGACCGGGTAACCGACCAGGAGGACTCGCGCGGCCGGCGCAAGCCGGTGAATGGCTGCTAGCACCGCGGCCACCTTGGGCCCGGTCTGCGCGACCGCCCGGGCCAGCCGGTCGGTGCCACCCGAGGTGTAATGCCCCTTGCACGGTGAGCCGAACGGGTTGGTGAAGCTCAGGGCGCTGCACAGGAGGACGATGTTGGAGAAGCCGATGTCGTTGCCGCCGATTCCCAGGGTCACCAGGGTGGTGGCCCGGCCCAGCGCGTGCAACTGCGGTGGGTTCGTGCCGAGGCCAACCCCCTCGGGCCCGGTCATGTTCGTCGTGTCGGCGCCCTGGCAGCTGACATCCCTGAACGAGGACGGGCCGATCATGGCGGCGACCAGCGAGGGATAGTCGTGACTGGACCGCAGGCAGCCGACTGGTGATCCGGTCAGGCGCGGGATGAGCGGCCCGGAGGTGAAGGAGTCGCCGAGCGCCACGTAGTTCTCCCCGCTGGCGCCCGCCACCGTCGGCAGCAGCGCGGCGAGCAGCGTGCCACCCGCCGCCACCACACCCAACGCCAGGAAGCGCCGGCTGCGGACCGGGACGCCGAGGCGGCTGCCCGGGGAGTCCAGGCGCGGCGGGCGTCTCCCGGGCCGGAGCCCTTCGCGGGCCGCGAACCAGCGGCCCGCACTGCGGTGCATGCCGATCCAGGAGTCGGCTGCGCGGGCCGCGATGTGAGCCGCAGCCCGGAAGGCCCGGGCGGCGCTGGCCTGGCGAGAATGAGTGCCTGTGGGCTGTCGCAGCGCTGCTGCGGAGGGTGCTGGGCGCATGGTCGGCTCCCTTCGAGCAAAGCTACTGACGGGTAGTCGCAGCATTAACCGGGAGCTACTCATAGTCAATACCCTGATGCGCAGTGTGACAAAAGAGCCTGGAGTGGCTGGCGCATTCCGCGGGGGTGGCGCCGGGCGGGGGTCTCAGAGAAACTGCGGTTGGGCTGGGATGGTCAGGCGGCGGTTTGCCTGCCGGGTATGACGACGCCAGTGTGCGCCCAGGGTCTGGTGAAGCCCACCGGAGCCCGGTCCGTGTACCGCGCGATGCGGACGGGGAAGCCGGTGGCGTACGCCTCGATCATCATGCCCTTGCCGATCACCAGGCCCACATGGCCAGGAGCGGCCACGGTGCCATCAGAGCCCACGAAGAAGACCAGGTCACCTGGCTGCGCCTGGCCGGCCGAGATCCGCGGACCCCACGCAAACTGGTCCTGCGAGGTGCGCGGGATGCTGACGCCGACGGCCCGGTAGGCCATCATCATCAGGCCGGAGCAGTCGAAGGCGTCCGGGCCGGTGCCGCCCCACAGGTACGGCTTGCTGAGTTGCGCTTGCGCGTAGGCGATGATGGTGGCGATCGCCTGGTTCGGCGCCCGGACCTGCTCAGCGCTGGTCAGGCAATTATGTGCGCTCACCGCGTTCACCTGGCTCACCAGGAAGCCGCCGGTGCTGTAGAGGCCGGCCCAGTAGAGCACGGACTGGACGTAGGACGTCAGGTGGTTGTAGGCGAAGACCGCGGCACTGACATTGCCCTGGACACCGTGCCCGATCAGGTATTTCGCGGCGCCCGCGATGGCGTCCGCAGGCTCGTACACGCTGGCCACGCCATCGCCGTTGGCGTCCGTCGCCACCCCGCCGACCTGTAGCGACGCCTGATGGACCGGGGCGCCGCCCCAGGTGTTTCCCGCCGCGCCGCCGATGCCGATCTGCATCGGGCCTGCGGCACCGAACGCGTTCGACCCGCCGTGCACGCCCGGCAGGGTGGACCGGCCGTGGTCGCTCTCGACCTCACCGATCCCGGCGAGCACGGCCCAGGGAACGCCGTACTGGCTGCCGGCCTGCTTGTAGAAGACCAGGTAGTTGGCCGGGATGGCGTTGCGGGCGGCCGTGCTCACCGCCGACTGCGTGGTCGACCCCGCAGGTCTTCCCGGGCAGTCGTTCCCGGCGGAGAAGAATATGCTGCCGCCGCCCACTGCTGCCATCGGGATCAGGGCGAGGCCGATCACGAGCAGGACGGCCAGGCCGATCGCCACTGACGCGACGACCCGGCCGGCACTGGGAAAGCTCGCCTGCCAGTTCAAAAGTTCCCCGCGGACGCCAACTGAATATCGCTCACCTGCCAATTCGCGCCACTGGTGCTGACCGTGACGGCGTATTGACCCGTTAGCTGACCTTTGCCGTGGTTAGTGGTCATCGTCTGTTTGATCGTCACGACGAAGGTCAGGCTTGAGGTGCCGAAGGCACGCAGTGAATTGATCACCGCCGAACCAGTGGAGACCTGTTTCTGCTGGATGCGCTGCTGCGCCACGCCAGCGGTGGCATAGCCCCGGGCCAGCGTGGCGCTCAACTGGCTGGTGATCAGGTTCTGCATCCTGCCCACATAGTCGGTGGCACTCTCGGTGTAGGAGAAGGTGCCGTAGTCCGCACCGAACTGCTGGGTCACGCCGGCCGCTTTGCCCAGGTCGGATTGGCTGAACGGGAGCCACCGGTAGATGTCGACCGCGCCCGACCCGGTGGGGGCGGGCGCGACGGACGGGGTTGCGGCGCCCGCGGCCCCCGCGGCGCCCGCGGGCGTGCGCGGCGCCGCCCGGGCCTGCGGGGTGGCCCGCACAGGCCCGTGTCCGGGTGCTCGCACGCCCGGGAACAGCAGGTACGCGCCCAGCCCGGCGAGAACCACCACTGTCACAAGGAACGCGAGCCGCCGCTGGCCCGGGGTCAGCTCCATGACCAGGCCCGCTACTTCTTCCGCCGGACAGGACGGAGCCAGAACGGACCCACCGGGTCGGTCCCGCCCGCCGCTGACTGCCCCGTTCCAGCAGATCCCTGACCTTCCTCAACCGTCGGGGTCCGCCCGGACGGCGCGGACCCGCGCGGCGGAGCCTGGCCGGCCCGGCCGGTGCTGCCGGATGTCCGCGGTCCGGGACCGGTCCAGCCGCCGTCGCCTGACGACCTCGGGCCGGGACCGGGGCGGGCCGCGGGGGCACTGTCCCGCGACGAGGCGGGCGTGCCCGGGCCGGGCCGGGCCGGGCCGCCGTCACGCGAGGAGCCGGGCGCGGCCCCGGGCCAGAAGGGCCGGCGGGCCGCCTCGCCGAACTGTGCTGGCGCGGCGCCAGCAGGCGCCCCGGAGGCTGGCGGCCCAGCCGACGACGCACCCGGCGAGCCAGCACGGGGGCCGCCGGCCGCCGGATCGCGGGTCAGGCCGGACGCGGCGCGATCATGGGCCCGGCCGGCCGCCGTGCCCTCGGCGCCGCTGCGGGACCAGCCGGTCGCCGACTGCCCGTTGCCGCCGGTCCGGGAGGGCAGGTCGAGTGGTGGGGCCGACCGGGGGCTGCCCTCCTGGCCTGCGGGGGCCTTGACCCGGCCGCGCACCGTCACTCCCGGCCGGACACCTGCGCCCTGGGACGAGTCGTCCGGCCCGCCGGGCGGCCCGGCGGAATCTGCATGCCCGTCGGCGCCGGGCGCTCCGCCCGCGGCGGCCCCGGAGGCGGCCGCCGCAGCACCGACCCCGCCCCCCGCGGCCACCGCGATCTGCGCCGCCAGGCTCGCCGCCTGCGCGGGATTGCGCCGGGCCCATCGCGCCGCCCGGTAAGCCGCGAATCCGGGTACCGCCACGGTCGCCGCGTCGAGCGTGTTCCGGCGGGCGATGCCGCCGGCCTGGCCGAGGCTGGCCTCCGCTCGATCACGCGAGCCCACCACCCCGTACCCGACGGCGGAGAACAGGTGGACGAAAGGCTTGCGGTAGATGAAAACGGCCACGGTGACGAGCGCGATCATGAGGATCTTCAGCGCCCAGGGCAGTGCCGCGTCGCTGGTGCCCATGATCAGCGAATAGGCATACAGCAGAACGCTGAGCACCAGGGCGATGGCCGCCTGTTTGAGCAGTACGCCGATGAGCATCTCGACCCAGCGGATCGCGACGACCCGGCCGAACCCGGGATGTGTGCCCACGATGAGGAAGAACGGCCCGGCCACGAGAAGGAGCAAGAAACCGAGCTTCAAGATGATCAATGTGATCGCGATCAGCAGCACGAGGAGACCCGCGATGAGCGCGGCGAAGATCGTCGCGAACGCGATCTCCAGCCGCGTGGTCCACTGCTTGCCCTGGAAGAGTGAGTAGACGTCAGGATGGTTCTGCTTGATCGAGGCCGCGATGCCGGCGTAGGTGTTCTGCTTGGCCTGGATCACCGCTGGGGTCGAGTTCTCGTTCACCGCGATCGCCTGGGCCCAGAGCAGTTGCCGCGCGTAGGTGTTCACCACGGTCTGCTGGCCACCGCGGGTGGTGGCGTAGTTCGTCGTGCCGAACTCGCCGTCCAGCCACGGCTTGCAGATAAGGACCGTCCACAGCTCATTCGCGTTCTGGTCGACGATGTTGTTGCCGGCTGAATACCCGTAGCTGGCCACCTGGACCTGTGGGTCGGCGTGCTGGACCGGGACGCAACTGCTCTGCGCCGGGGCGGGCAGCCTGGCGAAGGCGACGTTGAGTGTCTGGGTGATGCCGTCGGAAACGCTCTTGCCGAGCCCGGTGAAATCGGCGGGCCTGCCGATCAGCCAGATGGCCGCCGCGCAGGCCACGACCATCCAGATGGTGCCCTCGATGGTCCGGGTCGCCCGCTTGCGGATCAGTCCCTGCCAGGCGAGCCAGATCGCGCCGATGATGACCACCGGCGCAAGGTAGGGGAAGTAGATGGCGTTGCCCAGGCTGGTGATCAGCCGGTCCACGGCGCCGGTCAGCCAGGACAGGATGCCCTCGCCGGCGGCCGACTGGTAGACGGTGATGGTGACCCGGTCGAGCGCCTTCGCGGCGTCGAACACCATGCCCGCGACGTTGTTGCCGATCAGCGCGGTCATGTCCGAGCACTGCATGTCATACGCGTTCCAGGACTGCCCGTTCACCCCGTACTGGTCGTACAGGCTGACCTGGGCGGCGGGCTGCTTCGCCGCCGCGGGCGTGGCGACCAGCGAGTCGATCCCGCCAGTCGCGGGTTCCGGGACCGGCACGGACGGCTGGCAGATGTTGTTGAGGTCGCCGATCAGCCCGCTCGACCCGGCCTGGCACAGTCCGAACAGCCCGCCGATGTCGCCGATGCCGGGCACGCCGCAGGGGCCGGTCGCCTGCGGCACAGTTGCGGCGGGTGCCTGCCGCTGGGCCAGTGCTTGCTGCTGCGGGGCCGGTGCTTGCTTGTGGGCCTGGGCCACGATCGTGACCGCAGCGCCGCTATCAGCGTGGCCGGCGGGTGCCGCCACCGCCGCGCTCGGCACGCCGAGCACCGCGGCGAGGACGCCGAGCAGCACTGCTGCCCTGCGCAGGACCGCTGGAACCCGGGGAGACGATCTGGCCATCGGGACGGCTCCTGAAGCCTTGGGTAAAAGGACTGATAAGTACGTCCGAAGGGATCCGCGGTTTAAATTCATCCGAAGGGGTCCACCGTTCACTTCACCGGTTCGCTCACGGGCGGGTCGCTCGCGGGCGATTCGATAGCCGGAGGTTCAGTCCCCGGTGGCCCCGTTCCGGGGGGGCTGGCCCTGTGCTGGCTGGCGCTGTGTTTTCCTGTGGCTGAGACAGGATCTCCTCCCGGCGCGGGCTGACCGTCCGGCGGCGCGGCCCGACCGTCCGGCGGCGCGGATTCCTCGGACCGCCGCGCGCGGGTGGGGTTGGTGTCCAGCCACTGCCGCAGTTCATCGGAGATCAGGTCGATGCCGATCCGGCCCGCCCGGCCGTCCAGGTCGCGGAAGATGCACTCGCCGTTGCCGAGCCCGCGCAGCACCGCCTTGTGCTCGTCGGAGGCCTCCACGCCGAGCAGCGCCATCACGTTCGCCACCTCGACGCGCTCCGACGAGCGGAACGCGAACACGCCCGAGATGCAGTTGGTGACCTGCTCGCTCAGCAGGTCGCCGGCGTTCTGCGAGACCAGGATGAGGGCTGTGTTCCGGGACCGGCCCATCCGGGACACTTCCGGAACGAGCTTCGCGCCCTCGGGGGTGGAGGTGATCGCCCACGCCTCGTCGAGGAAGATTGCCTTCGGCAGGCGGCGGTCCATCCCGTTAAGCAGCCTGCGTGCGAACTGGGATACCAGGTACAGCAGGGCTACGGACAGGCGCTGCTCATATGAGAAGTCATCCCGGCTGATCGCCACGTCAGGCAGGGTGAGACCGGCCAGGGTGAACACGGTTGTCCAGCCGGCCGCGTCGATCTGCTGGCCGCCGGACGGCGCGAAGCAGAGCCGGGCGAGCCGCATCTCCGACATCGAGCGCAACACGGCCCCGAGGTTCTTGGATGCCGGGTCGGCCGATTCCTCCAGGTGCCTGACGACCTTGCCGAGGCTGGGCCGCTCCCGGCCGGCGACGCTGGCCACCGCCTGGATCATCGCGCTTTCCCGCTCCTCGCTCATCCTGGGCAGCAGCAGGCGGAGCGTCTCGGTGGCCATCGTCCGCTTCTGCGCCAGGTCATCACCGAAGGAGAACGGGTCGAGCAGGCCGGGCGCAGCGGCGCCCAGGGGTAGCACGCGGGCCCTGCGGCCACGCTCCTTCAGCAGTTCGACCAGTGGTTCCGCGTCCCCCTTGGGGTCGATCACGGCCACGGTCACGCCGCGCAACGCGAGTTGCATGATGAGCAGGAGCGCGAGGGTGGTCTTGCCGCCGCCGGGCTCGCCGGTGATGGCGATCGCGGTCGGCCGGTTGAGCGCGGCGGCCTGCAGCGGGTCGAAATGAACGACGGACCTGGCCCGGCCCAGGGTCTCGCCGATGTAAGGACCCACCCAGCCGGCGCCCTGGCTGATCCTGTCCCCCAGGCCCACGGTGGCCGTCGGCACGCCACCGGCGATCGTGTACAACGGCTGGCGCTGCACGTAGGAACCCAGCCGGACCCGGTCGCCCGGCAACGACTCGCAGAGCAGCGAGAACTGGTCACCGGTGGAGTTGACCACGTCGATGCCCATGTCCCGGTAGTGCTCCCCGACCGCCTCGACCCGGCGCTCGCACAACTCCCTGGTCGGCCCGGTCACGATCAGCCGGTGCCAGCCGTAGACGAACGGCAGGCGCTCCTTGGTGATGCCGTGCTCCAGCATGCGGGCGGCCACGAGTTGCTCGGCCAGCGCGAGGGGCGCATCGGCCCCCGCCTCCCTGATGTGCGCATCCATGTCCCTGGCGTGCGCGAGCTTGCGCCCCACGTCCTTGCTCGCCTTCGCTGGGGGGATCAGCTTCATCCGCGAGCTGACCTCCACGGGGAACGGAAGCGAATCCGCGTAGTGCAGCCAGGGCTCGCCGTCCGGGAAGGCCATGACATCGGGGAAGCGGGAGAAGGACAGGTACGCCGCGAAAGACTCCCCCTCGGGATGTTCCAGGCGCAGCAGCGTCCGCCCGTTGTGCACCTGCCCTTCCAGGAGGGCCTCGATCTCCCCCGCGCCCCAGGTGCGGCGGCGTACCGCCGACGGGCGCGGATCACCCACGGTGCCCATCAGGGTGTGCCGGAACAGCCACGCGATCTCGTCCGAGCCAGCGTGCCGCGCGGCGAGCGCGCTGGCGGACAGGGCGCGGCCGAGCCGCTCGGCCTGATCCGTCCAGCGGGCGATCTCGCTGGCCGGCACCGCCTCGTCGTCGAGGCCCATCACCTGCTCGCCCGCCCGATAGGCGTTGATGAACTGGGCGAAGACCCCGCCGGAGAGCTGGGCGCGCATGCCTCGCTGGCCCAGCCGCACGCCCAGGTAGACCTCTTTGGTCCAGAAGTCCTTCGCCCACACATGCCGGTACATCTCGTCCAGGTAGTCCCGCCAGCCCGGGCCGTCGTCCGAGGTGGCATCGAGCCCGGCGGCCCACTCCGCCGCTGGGTAGGACCGGTGCGCGATGCGCAGGTGCACCTCGGCGTCGGGCATCCTGATGGCGGCGAGCGCCACAGTGATGTTGGTGGCGAGTGTCTCCCGCTCCTGGGGGGTGATGAACTCGTACGACTCGGTTGGCAGCCGGTAGTAGGCCCACGCGTGCGTCTCGGTGAGCAGGACCCGGTCGTCGAAGTAGCGGACAGTGAGCCGGCTGCGTCCCCTGGTCCGTGCGCTCACCGCGACGCCCTCCTGCGCAGCTCACGGTCGGCTGCGAGGGTGTCCACCAGGACGCCGGTGAGCGCCGTGTAGGCGCCGCGCACCGGCGCACGCAGCTGGCCCAGCCGGGTATGCGGTCCGGCCACCGGGCGGGCGCGGGGGTCGGCGACGGGACGGCAGTCGCGGATGCCCTGTTCTGCTTCCGGCGCGCCGAGATGATCATCCCAAGGCACTCGCACTATGGCCCGGCAGCGGCCCCGGACCACCACTTCGGCCTGCTCGACGTGGGTCATGCTGCGTTTGCTCACCCCGTTGATCACGGTGATCGAACCCGCTGACAGCTGGCCGTAGCCGTGCGCCTCCAGCCAGTCCTGGGTCATCGCGACCGCCCGGGCCGCGTCCGGGCTGGCCGGGGCGACGAGCACGAGCTGGTCGGCGGAGGCGAGTACCCGCGCCACGGCCGACGCCCCGGGATCCGCCAGGGTGAGCGCATACCGTTCCTCAAGGATGTCGAATAGCCTGCGGTACTCGGCGTCGCCGAGGCCCTGGCTGTCCGCGAGGGCGCCATGGGTAATCACATCCAGGCGTCCCCGGCCGCGGGCGCCCGCACTCACTGGTGCAGATCCGGCGAGCAGCGCGGGCACGGTCGCGGCCGGCGTCGCCTGGGCCAGGTCCATGAGCGAGGGCCGGCCCGGGTTCAGGTCCAGTGCCGCGACGTTCTCACCGCGCAGGCTGGCCAGCAGGTCGGCGATCATCAGCGTGGTCACCGTCTGTCCGGCGCCGACAGTGCAGCCGAGGACGACGATCACGCGGGGTCCCCCGATGGGCAGCAGCACCCGCTCCCGGTCGCGTTTGGCCAAATCCGGCCGTCCTGGGCCGTGGCCGCCCGGGACGACCCTGACGTGTTCGCGCCAGCTTCCGCCCCGGTGATCGCCCGGCCCGCCGAGCACGCGCTCGACCGCCCGTGGCGGCCTGCCGCCAGCGCCGCCGGTGAGGACCACGACGGGGTCACGGGAAGGTGCCTCGGGCACGGCGGCCGGCGCGCTCGGCGCAGCCGTGACCGGCGGGGCGCTGGCCGCAGGCGCCACGGACGGCACGCCGACGGCCGGCGGGGTGACCGGCGGCGCGCTCGGCGCAGCGGCGACCGGCGGCGCCGCGCTCGCCGGCGGTGCCGTTGAGGGCACGTTGACGGAGGGCGGGGTGACCGGCGGAGCGTTGACCGGGGGCGCCGCGCTCGCCTGCGGTGGAGCGATGCCGGGGAGCGGGTGAGAGAGCGGCCGAGGACAGGCCGACGAGGGGCCGGGCGGGTAGGTAGCCGCCGGGGTAGCGCTGGACGCCCGGGGGGGCGGCGGAAGGGCGGCTGACGGACCAACCACAGCCGGGCCGGCCTGGGCGGCGGCCCGGCCCAGTTCGGCTGCTCCGGCCTGCTGAGCCGGCCCGGCCTGCTGAGCCGGCCCGGCCTGCTGAGCCGACCCGGCCTGCTGAGCCGACCCAGGCCGCGGGGCCGACCCGGCCTGCTGAGGCGGCCCGGCCTGCCGGGCCGACCCGGGCTGCGGGGCCAGCCCGGGCCGGGCTGCGGCCACGACGCCAGGAGTCTCACGAGTCGCCGCGTGCTCCCATACGGCCGCTGCGGGCCGGATCGCCGGCTCAGGTGCGGCTGTGGGCTCATACGGCAGGCCATGAGCCGCGGTTGGGTACTCCTCCCGGCCGTCATGTGAGACTTCGATGAGCCCGGGCCGGGCCCTGAATTCGGCCTGTGACCGGGCGCGGGCCCGCACGCCCGCAGCGGCCCGGCGGGGCGTCGGCGCCACGTCGGGCGCGGCCGCGGGCTGCGGGACCCGCACCGGCGTCGGCGGCGCCACGCGCTCGCGCCCGGAGCGTGCGGATTGCCGGTCGGTGGTCCGGCGGCCTTTCGCCTTGCGGCGATCTGCCTGGGCCTGGCGGTCGTCTTCCGGCCGCCCGGATGCCTGGGCCTGACGCCAGATCCTGCCCACCACGACGACGTCGTCTTTCTCCGTCAGCGCCGTCATGCGGCACCACGTGGCAGGTTCTCCCAGGTAACGCACCTGCGAAATGATCAGTTCGGGGAGCCGCTTGCTCTCCAGCACAGGCCGGGTGGCGAGCCAGGTGAGCACGCCTGGTGGCAGCACATACAGCCAGAACAACGTGTGGTTGAAGGGGAGCCCGAGGATGGTGAGCAGCACCACATAGGGCACGGTGATAGCCGCGAACACAGCGATCTGGCCGACCGGCACCGGCATCGGCAGCCGGAAATCGTACAGCTTGTAGAGCCGCTTCTCGATCCGCCAGATGCTGGTGTAGGTGGGCAGATCCACTTGGTGCTCTCCTCCTTCAGGCCGGGACGGAGATTCAGTGGACGCCGAGTGCGTTCGCGATGCCCTGGGCGAGCGTCTGAACAATGCTCGGGGTGTAGAAGATCACAGCGATCGCGACCGCGAGTACGACGAATTGCACAAATCGGATGATTTCGCGCGTGAACAAGAAGAACAGGGCTACGATCCCGACGATCCCGAGGAACAACGGCCCGAAAAGCCCCTGCAGATAGGTCACGAGGCCCGTTGTGCTGAGCGCCGCTGGGGCTGCGATGATGAGCGATTGGAACGACATCGATCTACTCCGGGTTATGGGGAATTACGCCTGGCCTGAGAGGGCTCATGCGGCCATCGGAGTTCTGTCATGGCGGCCCCGGTGAGGGTGTTGCGGCACTAATGTCCCTGACATACCATGTTCCGCCGCGCTGCATCATGGTCAGCGCGTAGCTCATCTCGAGCCCCCCGGGGGCCCCGCCGCCCTTTTTCGTCGCGCCACCTGGTGCCGGGACATTCCAGAGCACGGTCGCGATGATGTGCCGGATCGCTCCCCCGGTCGGCACGCTGATGTTGGTGATGGACTTGAACGCCACTGCCCCGCCCAGGCCGCTCACTGCCGCGCCGGGGGCGAGGAATCTGCCGAGCGTGACCTGGTTTCCGCTGGCGTACGCCTCGAAGAACGACGGAAGCTGGTTCGTCAAGACAGTCTGGGTGGCCGAGTCGGTGCCGACGGCGGTCGGCGACGGAACCGGAATTCGCGATGGCGCCGGGAGCCACGCGGGCTCACCGGAGACGACAAGCCCGGCGGCCGTGGCATAGATCGGGACGCCGAGTTCCATCAGCTGACCGTTGACCTTCGCGAGAAGGGTCACCACCGCGTGCGAGGCGTCCCGCACGTCGGTGCCGGCGACCTGTTCGGACTGCAGTTGTAGTGATCCCGTCCCATTCCAGCCCAGCTGGGAATCGGCGCCAGTGGGCAGGAAGCCGGCGAGTTGGGCCGCCCGCTGCCCAGCGGTGTTCGGGCTGAAATTCAGATACACCTCGCCGAACTGCAGAGCATAGGCATTCGCGAGCGTAACAGGGAATCTGCTGGCCGGGCTCGTAGACACGCCGGCCCCCGTGGCCGCCGACCGCTGCGTCTCGCCGGTGACAATCGCGGTCACACCCCGGTACACGATGATGAGCAGCACCGCCCAGAGGACGGCACGGAAGGTCCAGACGAGCCAGCGCCCCCCGGCCCCGCCCCAGCCACGCGACGGATGACCACGGGCGGCCACGCCTGTCTCCAGGTGCTCGGCCTCCGCCTCGTAGCCCGCACCGTGCACGGCCGACTGCGGACTGCGATCAACGGTTGACCTGCGAACCATCGCACCTCCGCCCGCTCCTGCGCACGCGCAGCGATGAGTTGCGGTGCTCTCCATGTCCGTCTTGCGGACTATTCTGCGTCATAACGCGCCGGCCTGGGAGTCCCTTCTGCAGGTAACGGCGGTAGCACCCTGGTAGACCAACCAGTGAGCGAGCTGCGGTTGGCGACCGCGATTGGCCATAATATAGTCTCTGACCTGCGGTGATTGCCGCACAACGCCGCGCCGCTACGTGCCGCGACGATCAGTGCCATAGCGCGCACAAGATAGGACATTGCCCGAGTCCTACGGCCCTGGCCGTTACTGGTGGGGCGCGTTTGACTGTACCGGCGGGGCGCGTTTTGACTGTGCCGGTGGGGCGCGTTTGACTGTAACAGTAGTCGCCGATTCCTGCGGTCCCCGAAACCGCGTGTCCCGATCGGCACCGCGCCCGGTGCCGCCAATCAGGCCAGGGACGTCTCGTTGCCGCGGGCCAGGATGGCCGCCACGGTCTCCTCGACCGTCATGGCCGAGGTGTCCAGCCAGAGCCCGATCCTGGGAGTTTCCTGGCGCAGCACCAGATCGAGCGTATGGGGCGTCCAGGTGCCGTAACCGTTCTTGCCCCGGCCCGCCTCGCGCTCCGCGACGACCTCAGGTGAGGGGGCTAGCACCACCAGGTGCAGTGGCCGGGCCCTGATCAGCGCCAGGAAGCGGGGCACGAATCCACCCAGGATGACGTCCTGGACCACCACCGAGAAATCCTCCTGCTGGAAGCTATCGGCCGCGTGCGCGGCGAGCCGGTAACGCAGCCACAGTTGCCGCTGGGCTTCGCTACCGCCTTCCGGGTCCGCCGCGACCTGCCCGGACCGGATCATGCGGCGGTACGCATCCCCCCGGACGTGGACGCCGCGATCGAACCGGCAGGCGAGCCGCTCAGCCACCGCGGACTTGCCAGCGGCCATGATCCCCGTAATCACGAACACAGGACGGTCGCTCACTCCTCCATCCTGCCCTGCCGGGGGATTGGGCTCGGCCAGAGCCGTCTTCCGGCCTCGGCGCGTGCCCCAGGGCGTGTCTAGCAGATCTTCAGCCTGCTGCGCGTCCGCCGGGATCTACGAGACACGCCCTAAACGTTGAAGCGGAACTCGACGACGTCGCCGTCGTGCATCACATAGTCCTTGCCCTCGATGCGGACCTTGCCCGCCGCGCGGGCGGCGGCCAGTGACCCGGCCGCGACGAGATCGGAGTACGCCACCACCTCGGCCTTGATGAAGCCGCGCTGGAAATCGGTATGGATCACGCCGGCCGCCTCGGGCGCGGTGGCGCCGACCGGGATCGTCCAGGCCCGCGTCTCCTTCGGGCCGGCCGTGAGGAACGTGGTCAGCCCCAGCGCGCGGAACCCGGCCTGAGCGAGCCGGGTGAGCCCGGGTTCGCCCATACCGAGGCCCGCCGCCATCTCGGCAACCTCCTCTTCGGGGAGTTCGGCCAGCTCAGCCTCGGTCTTCACGTCGAGGATGATCGCCTCTGCGGGCGCCACCAGCGCCGCCAGCCGCGCCCGCAGGTCCTCGTCACCCAGGCCTGCGTCGTCCACGTTGAACACATACAGGAACGGCTTGGCCGTCAGCAGGTGCAGTTCACGCAGATCGGCTACGTCGATTCCGGCTGACGCCGCACCCGCGGACAGGGTGGTCCCGCTATCGAGCAACGTCTGCGCGGCTACTGCGGCATCGGCTGCGCGGGTTCGTTCGGGATTCTTTGCGAATTTTGCTTCTTTGGCGAGTCTCGGGACGGCCTTCTCCAGCGTCTGAAGGTCGGCCAGGATGAGCTCGGTCGCGACGGTGTCGATGTCGCGCTCGGGTGACACGTCGCCGTCCACGTGGCTCACGTCCGGGTCGGCGAAGACCCGGACAACCTGGCAGATCGCGTCGGTCTCCCGGATGTGGGCGAGGAACTGGTTGCCCAGGCCCTGGCCCTGGGCGGCGCCGCGGACCAGGCCCGCGATGTCCACGAACCGCGCGGTGGCAGGCACGATGCGGGCCGAGTCATGGAGCCGAGCGAGAACCTTGAGACGCGGATCCGGGATGCCCACCACGCCCACGTTCGGCTCGATGGTCGCGAACGGGTAGTTGGACGCCAGCGCCCCGGCCCTGGTCAGCGCGTTGAAAAGGGTGGATTTGCCGACGTTGGGCAGGCCGACGATGCCGATGGAGAGACTCACCCGGGCGAGTCTAGGGCGTCGCTGCCGATGCTCCCGGGCGTGGGCTCAGGACCGCGGGCTCAGCGCAGGCCGGGCTCCCGGTCGGCCCCCGGGATGTGTGGACTGCAGGTGCTGGAGGGCCAGCAGTTTGGGCCCACAAATCGGGACGACCTTCTCGTGACCCCAGGGTCGGCGCACCCGCGTGGCACCCGCGAACTGTCAGCGGAGGCTGCGACCATGGCAGACATGAACGCGATCTTGCTGTTGGCAGTGCTCGTGCTCGGCCTCATCCTGGGCGCCGTGATCGGCCTGTTGTACGCGCGAGGCCGCCAGGCGGACGCCGCCGCCGAGCTGACCGGCCGGGCCCGCGCCGCTGACGAGCGGGCCCGCGCCGCTGAGGAGCGGGCAGATCTCGTCGGCGATCAGCTTGCCGACCGCTTCCAGGCGCTCTCCGTGCAGGCGCTCGACGCGAGTGCCCGCCGGTTCATGGATATGGCGGAGGGCCGGCTGGGCGCCGCCAACGCTACGGCCGCCGGCGAACTGGAGACCCGGCGCGCCGCCGTGGAACACCTGGTCGGTCCGCTGAAGGAGACGCTCGCCCGGGTGGAGGCCCAGCTTCGCGACTCGGACGCGGCGCGCCAGGCGTCGCACGCGGCACTCACCGAGCAGGTCGCCATCGCCCGGCAGAGCTCAGAACAGCTCCGCACTCAGACGCAGGCCCTGGTGACCGCGCTGCGGCGTCCCGAGGCCCGCGGCCGCTGGGGCGAGATGCAGCTGCGCCGCGTAGTGGAGCTGGCCGGGATGAGCGCCCGGTGTGATTTCGACGAGCAAGTAGGCGTCACGACCGACGACGGCGCCGTGCGGCCGGACATGGTGGTGCGACTGGCCGGCGGCAAGAACATCGTGGTGGACTCGAAGGTCTCGCTGGCCGCGTACCTGGAGGCCGCCGAGGCTGCCGATGAGTCCATGCGTAACACGCGCCTGGGCGCGCACGCGCGGCACCTGCGCGAGCACGTGGACCAGTTGGCCGCCAAGTCGTACTGGACGGCGCTCAGCCCAGCACCGGAGTTCGTGGTGCTCTTCATCCCCGGTGAGGCATTTCTGGCCCCCGCCCTGGAGCATGACCCGGGCCTGCTGGAGTACGCGATGGGGCGCAAGGTACACATCGCCACCCCCACGACGCTGGTGACGATGCTGCGCACCGCGCAGTACGCCTGGCAGCAGGCGGCGCTCTCGGAGAACGCCCGTGCCGTGTTCGAACTCGGCCGGGAACTCTATGACCGGATCGCGGGGATGGGTAAGCACGTGGACCGGCTCGGCCGGGCGCTTACGAACGCCGTGTCCACCTACAACCAGGCCGTCGGCTCGCTGGAAAGCAGGGTCCTGGTCACCGCGCGGCGGCTGAACCAGCTCGGCGTGGTGGACGGCGAACTGGAGGCACCTGGGCTCGTCGAGGAGACCACGCGGGCGCTGTCCGCACCTGAACTCGCCGCCGAATCAGGTCCGGAACTCGTCACGGGATCAGCTCCCGGCCCGGCGGGCGGGTCCGGCCCGGACCGGGCCAGCCAGGAACACGATGAGCTGCCCGCGCCCAGCCACGCCGTAGCGGCGCGGTAGCTTCGCCAGGCGCCTGCCGCCCATGGCCAGCAACGACACCGACCCTGGGAACCAGGACGGCCGGGGCCGCCCGGGCGACCCCGGGAACCAGGACGGCCGGGGCCACTTCTGGCCAGGTCGCTGCGGTCGTCTTCTTCGCGGTGTGCGCCGGCGGCGCGGGCCTCGCCGAGGCCGTGTTCTGGTTGTACGTGCTACGGGTTCCCGGCATGGTCGGTCCTGGCCTGTCAGCCGAGGGGCAGCGCGTAGTGACGTTGCGGGCTCTCCGGGTCCCGCTCGTATTTCTGGTGTCGGTCCCGGTCGCGTTCGCCTCCCCCACCGCCGCCGAGTACCTGTGGCTCATGCTTTTGGTCCTGGGCCTGGTCATCAACCGCTCTGCGGTTGGGGGGGAGGGCAGCCACTCGCGGGCTGAAGCACCCGCGCGATGAGGCGATCGTTCGCCTGGGGCAGCCGGCCCGGACTGGTCAGCAGACCTCGACAGCGACGACGCGCGGGACGACCGCTCGCACGTCCGGCCCAGGGGTCCGGGTAGCGTGGCGGCGGGTGTCGCCGACCGGATCGGAGGGAGGGAGAAGCAGAGCGTGTCCCAGCCACGGCAGGAAGGAACATGGCCCACTCGCGGATCTGGGGGAGGCCACACCAGCCCACCGGGTAGCCCGGGAAGCACCTGGTCACGGCGCCGGATCGTGCTCGGTGGACAGCCTCAGGGCGAGGAGCCGAGCGAGCCCCGCGTACGGGAGCCGGGCACCGACAGGGACCACAAGGCGTCCATCGATCAGCGTTGGGGAGCGCTGCTCACCGGACGCGGCGCGATTCTGGGCATGTTCGTCGTTTTTTTCCTCGGCATCCTGCTCGCCTCGTGGCTGCACTGGAGCCCGCTCGCGGGCGCGGCCTTCGTGCTCGGCTGTGTGGCCGCCGCAGGGCGGACCAAGCCCCGCGACCTGCTGACCGTGGTGGTCAGCCCGCCCATTCTCTTCTTCTTCGCGTTGCTCGTCGTCAAGGCGCTGACCTCCACAGGCAACGCGCTCGTCTCGATCGCCGAAGGGACCACCCTGACGCTGGCGAACGTCGCGCCGTGGCTGTTGGCCGGCGTCGTCATATCCCTGATCATTGCGTGCTTTCGCGGGCTGCCGCGGTGCGTCAGCGAGTTGCGCCGGGAAGCGCGGGGGGATCTGCAGGCAGATCCGGCCCGGCCGGCCGGGAACACGCGCCCCAGCGGCAATGCTCGTCCTCGCGCAGGCTCCGGAGAGACGCCCTAAGGCTTGTCCTGTCTAGGGCTCGCGGGGTGCCGCGCGGCGCAGTTCCGGCGGGAGGGCGAACTGGAGGTGTTCCTCGACCGCCTCGACCTCCTCGACGCTGCCGAACCCGTAGTCGGCGAGCCGGTCCAGCACACCGGAGACGAGGTCCTCGGGGACTGAGGCACCGCTTGTCACACCGACCGTGTCCGCGCCATCCAGCCAGCTCGGCTCGACGGCCATGGCGTCGTCAACCAGATAGGCGGCGGCCGCGCCCGCGTCCAGGGCCACCTCGACCAGGCGCACCGAGTTGGACGAGTTGCGCGAGCCAACCACGATGACCACGTCCGAGTCGCTGGCGATCTTCTTCACGGCCGCCTGGCGGTTCTGCGTCGCGTAGCAGATGTCGTCGCTCGGCGGGTCGGCCAGCAGGGGAAATCGCTCACGGAGCGCGGCCACCGTCTGATTGGTCTCATCGACGGACAGCGTCGTCTGGGACAGCCAGGCCACCCGGGACGGGTCGCGGACCTGGAGGTCGGCGACCCCCTCAGGACCGTCGACCAGATGGATACGGGACGGCGCCTCCCCGGTGGTACCGACTACTTCCTCATGACCCTCATGTCCGATAAGGAGGATGTCGTAGTCGTGGGCGGCGAAACGCCTGGCTTCGTTGTGCACCTTGGTGACGAGCGGGCAGGTGGCATCGATGGTCCGCAGGCTGCGGCGCTTGGCATCCTCGCGGACCTGCGGCGCGACGCCATGTGCGGAGAAGACGACCACCGCGCCTTCCGGCACTTCATCGGCCTCCTCCACGAAGATCGCCCCGCGCTCTTCCAAGTCCTGCACGACGTGGATGTTGTGCACGATTTGCTTGCGTACGTACACGGGCGCCCCATAGCGTTCGAGCGCTATCTCGACCGACTGCACGGCACGGTCAACGCCCGCGCAGTAGCCGCGCGGCTTGGCAAGCAGGACACGTCGGATCTTCACGGGCATGTCCCCATCGTAGTTGAGCCGGTCCGGGCCTGGTTCTGGCACCGCACTCTGGCCCCGGACCGGTAACCTGTCCTCTCTGGTACGACTGCCGCCCGGCCCGGTTTTGCGGCACCATGGCCGGAGACGACAATGGCCCAGAGGCGCCTGCGCACCCCCGCAAGGACACGCTCCCGGGCCCCGGTTGGGGCCCCCGGCCACGCATGGCGCTAGGGATATACCCGAGGGAGAACGATCGCAGATGCCTTTGCCGCAGGTCAACGAGCGTATTAAAGAGGTCCCGGCACAGGCGCTGCGGGCCGTCTTCGCAGGGATCGGCCAGGTGCTGCTGGTGGCCGACAAAATCAGGAACCGGGCGGTCGAGCAGGTCTCCGGCACGACCGCGGCCACGACCACGACTGCGGCCACCGCTCCGCCCCGCGAGGCTCCCCCCACCGCGCCCGCAGCGGCGCCCTCCACCGCGCCAGCGGAGCCACAGGCCGAGACCACGCCGGCGGAGCCACAGGCCAAGACCACGCCAGCGGAGCCACAGGCCGAGCCGGATGGCGCCCGCCGACGATCGCTGGACGAAACGGGGAACGTCAGGCTGATCTCCCCGGATGACGAGGCGGCCGAACCCGCGGCGAGCGCCCCGCCGACCCCGGACATCACCGCGCCAGGCTCAGATGCTCCCCCCGCCAACCAGGCGCCGGTGGCCCCGCAGGCCCCAGCCGCTCCGGAGGCAACGGAACCGGGCGCGCTGCCGCTCTCCAACTATGACGAGCTGACCATCGCCTCGCTCCGGGCCCGGCTGCGGGTCCTGAGTCCCTCCCAGATCAGCATCCTGCTCGAATATGAGAAGGTCACCGAGGGCAGGCCTGCGGTGATCACCATGTTCGAGCGCCGCCTGGCCAAGCTTGAGCAGGAAGGCAGCTGAACGACGATCCACCACCGTCAGCCGATGACCCGTCACCATGGCGCTTGAGACCTCGGCCGACTCTCCCGTCCCCGTCCGAACCGTCATGCGCCTGGTCGGTGAGTGGGTCGGGCGTCTCGGGCGGATCTGGGTCGAAGGACAGATCGCCGAACTCACCAGGCGCGGCGGCACCGTTTTCCTCACCCTCCGCGACCCTCTCGCCGCGGTGTCGGTCAGGGTGATCTGCCCGCGCGCCGTCCTCGACGTGTCGGACCCTCCGCCCGCTGAAGGGGCACGGGTCCTGGTCTGGGCCAAGCCTGACTTCAACGCGGCCAAGGGATCATTTTCTCTGGCCGCGGTCGAGATCCGCGCCGTTGGCATCGGTGAGCTGCTCGCCCGGCTGGAGCGGCTGCGGCGCGCCCTGGCGGCGGAGGGTCTTTTCAGCGCCGAGCGCAAGCGCCCGCTGCCCTTCCTGCCCGGAGAGATCGGCCTGATCTGCGGACGGGATTCGGCCGCGGAACGGGACGTGCTCCGCAACGCCGCCCGGCGCTGGCCCGCAGTGCGGTTCCGGGTGGAGCAGGTCGCGGTCCAGGGTGGGTACGCAGTGGCGGAGGTCATCGACGCGCTGCAGCGTCTCGACGCGAACCCGGCGGTGGAGGTGATCATCATTGCCCGCGGCGGCGGGTCGATCGAGGACCTGCTGCCGTTCTCTGATGAATCGCTCGTCCGCGCCGTGGCGGCCTGCCGGACTCCCGTGGTCAGTGCCATCGGGCACGAGCAGGATGCGCCGCTACTCGACTACGTCGCCGACGTCCGCGCGTCCACCCCCACCGACGCGGCCCGGCGGGTTGTCCCCGACGTTGCCGAACAACTGGCGCTCATCGCCCAGTTGCGCGGCCGGGCCCGCAGGTGCCTGGCCGGCCGGCTGGACCGCGAGTCGTCGTGGCTCGCCGGCCTGCGGTCCAGGCCCGCGCTCGCCTCCCCGCTCCGTGAGGTCGAGCGCCGTCAGGAGCAGGTGCTCGCACTGGCGGAACGCGCACACCGCTGCCTGTCCGCCCGGCTGGACCGGGCCCATGACGACGTGACCCACACCCGGGACCGGCTGCTGTCTCTCTCGCCCGCGACGACACTGCGCCGTGGCTACGCGATCGTTCAGCGGGCGGACGGTACGGTTGTGCGCACGGCCACACAGGTAGCGGAGGGCGAGAGGCTGAGCGTCCGGTTCGCGGAGGACCAGCTCGCTGTGGTGACAGAAGCGACTGATCGCTCCGAGTCGGCCCAAGCTACTCCTCCGGGCGCTTAAAAATATCTTCCCCCATTACAAGCCACGTGTTTCTTCTCGCACCTAAGTGGCGAAGAACAGAACATTGCTGTGAGCCGGGGGGGACCAGCAGAGTGCGAGCGCAGATCGTGCCGGAACGACCTAGTAAGGCCGCCGCGCACGCGAACAAGCACACGAACAAGCGCACGGGCCAGCGTGTGTCCGGCCGCGCGCAGGCGCGGGCGCCGGGGCTGGATGGCGTCCGGGCCCTTGCGGTGCTCTCGGTCTTGGTTTTTCATGAGCAATTCGCGGCGTTTCCTGGCGGGTTTCTCGGGGTTGATGTCTTCTTTGTCCTCAGTGGATACCTGATAACCGATCTGCTCATTGCTCAATGGGACCGCCGCGGGCGGCTTGACTTGCGCGGCTTCTGGGTCCGGAGGGCCCGCAGGCTGCTCCCCGCCCTGGCCGTCGTGCTGGTTACCGTCACAGCTGCCGTGGCCGTGATCGAGCCAGGCCAGCTCGGTGCGCTCCGGGCGGCGCTGCTGGCGGCCGTGACGTACTCAAGCAACTGGTGGCAGGCGGCGCAGCACCAGTCGTACTTCGCTGGCTTCGGGCCGCCGCCTCCGTTGCAGCACCTGTGGTCGCTCGCCATCGAGGAGCAGTTCTACCTGGCGTGGCCGCTGATCCTGATCACGGTGCTGCTGGCCTGCCGGAGCCGCCGACTGCGGGTGGGCATGGCCTGGCTGGCGGCGGGAGGATCAGCGGTGGCCATGGCCGCCATCTACGCGGCTGGCCAGGATCCCTCCCGGGTCTACTACGGCACGGACACCCACGCGTCCGCGCTACTCATCGGCGCCGCGCTGGCCCTGGCCTGGCCGCTGCGGCAGTTGCGGACGGCGCGGCGCCAGGACGCGGCGCGCGCTGACGTCGCGGGCCTGGCCGGGATCGTCGTGCTCGCCTGGGCGATGGGCCACTTCTCCGGTTCGGACCCGGTCCTCTACCCGGCCGGGCTGTTCATCGCGGCACTGGCCGCGGGGGGCCTGGTGCTGGCGGCCGCTACCCCCGGGTCGGTCGGCAGGATGCTCAGCTGGGCACCGTTGCGCTGGGTGGGTGTCCGCTCATATGGCATCTACCTGTGGCATTGGCCAGTCATTGCGCTGGCGGCAGCGGTCACCGGGCAGGGCTCGGCCAGCGTGGGAATCTGGCTGATTGAGACGGCGGTGGCGATCATGCTGGCCGCGGCCTCCTGGCGATGGATAGAACAGCCCATTATCCATAACGGTTTCCGGGCGACTGTCCTCGCCCGCTACCGGGTCGTAGCCGAGTCGGTCGCCGCCGCGCGGCAGTCACCCTCCCGTGCGCTCCCCGCGGTGTTCGTGGTCGCGGCGCTCAGTGTTGCCTGCACCGCCGGTTACGGGGTGCTGAACGCTCCGGCTTCAGACGGCTTGCAGCAGCAGATCACGCACGGGGCGCAGGTCAGCGCCGCCACGCAGGTCAAGCACGGGGCGACGGTCGCGGCGCCGCGGGCCGCCGCGGGCAGCCCGGCACCCACGCCCACCCGGGCGAGCACCCGGCAGCCGGCCCGGGGAGGCCCCGGGCGCAGCGTGCACCCCGCTGCCCGGCGGAAGATTCCCGGCTCGATGGTCACCGCCATTGGCGACTCCGTCATGCTCTCGGCTGCGTCGCAGCTGCAGGACAGACTCCCTGGCATATACATCAACGCCCAGGTCAGCCGCCAGATGAGCGCGGGTCTCGCGCTGGTGCAGAGCCTGGCCGACGGCGGCACGCTCCGCCCGGTGGTGGTGGTCGGCCTCGGCACCAACGGCACCGTCACCACGGGGCAGGTCCGCCAGCTGGTCTCGATGATCGGCCCGCACCGAACGCTGGTGCTCATCAACACCTTCGTGCCCCGGCCATGGCAGGGAGCTGACAACCGGGTGCTCGCCGCGGCCGCCCGCGCGGATGCCAACGTTGTCCTGGCCAACTGGTACTCGGCCATCGAGCACCACACCGACCTGCTGTGGGACGACAGCGTGCATCCCCGCCCGTCCGGTGCCCCGCTCTATGCCGGGACGGTGGCGTCCGCCGTCCAGGCCACCCTGGACCCGAAGCCGGCGGTCACGCCCCGGCCACCTCCAGCGCCACATCCCATCAGCGCCGCCCGGTAGGGCTGGCCGGCTAGGTTGAGGCCGTGACCGCTGAGCACGGTGCAGCGCCCAGGCCCAACGGGGCGAGGAACACATCCGGGCCAGACCGGCCGGGCAGCGACCAGGCCGACCGGCTTCCGTACGAGAAGGCCCGTGACGAGCTCACCGACGTGGTCAAGCGGCTTGAGGCAGGCGGGCTGACCCTGGAGCAGTCGCTCGACCTCTGGGAACGCGGCGAGCGGCTCGCTGCGATCTGCGAGGAGTGGCTCGAAGGCGCCCGGGCACGGCTCGCCGCGGCGGTCGCCGACCGCAAGGCCGACCAAGGCGACACCGCCGCGCCGTTCTAGCATGAAATCAAAGACCAATGTTCACTAGAGGGCTAGATCCGACGAAGTCGGTTTGATTGAGTCAAATTCGGTGGTGTCAGGCGGCGAGCCCGGCGTCGCGGATGATGTCGTCGATGGCGGCCTGGTAGGCGGTCGCGGCGGTGCGTAGTTTGCTGGGCGGGCCGGTGATCGCGGTTAGTTCGGCCAGGCCTGCCGGGAGCACGCGG
>DASWFT010000597.1:0-2171 GCA_036394075.1 Streptosporangiaceae bacterium | reverse complement strand
GGGGTGGGGGCCCGCCGCGGCCGAGAGGGATACTCCCGGCCGGATGGGGGGCCGGCCGGGAGAGGAGCGCATGATAGCACTCACCGGCGCCAGAACGCCCACCACGGCCGCGGGGTGAGCGGCGAGAGGAGGCGCTCAATGTCAGTCGACGTCTTTTTAGCGAAGGGTGACACCGCCTACGTGACCGAGGGCACATCAGCCGAGCTAGTCGTCTGGCCAGCGGCGGGGGGCGCTCCGGGTACCGGCGATGAGTATGCCCTTGAGGTCAAGAACGAGGCGGGCACCGTCCTGGCCCGTTTCCGCCTCTCCGAGATCACTGGCTACAAGGTAGACTAGTGGGTCATGCCGCAAATAGGTGGCGCTGTCAGGAGCAATGGATGATACTGCGGAGTCGCGAAGGAGGTCGAGGATGGCGACCCCGCAGAAGGAGCCGGTACGGGCCGTGACGCCGGCAGAGCAGGCGGCGTTGGAGCGGCTGGCCCGGAGTAGCAGCGAGCGGGTGGATCGGGTGCGGCGGGCGACCGCGGTGTTGGCGGTGGTCCAGGGGCAGGGGTTCGCCGCCGCGGCGCGGCAGGCCGGCTTTGGGAGTAGCACGACGGTGGCCAAGTTGGTCGCCCGGTTCAACCGGCGGGGGCTGGCCGCGGTGAGCATTGCGGCCGGCCGTGGCCGCAAGCCGACCTATGATCCGCCGGCGCGCGCTCGCATCGTGGCCACCGCCCAGCGCCCCGCAGATCGGAAGACGGACGGGACCGCGACCTGGTCGCTGAGCACCCTGGAACGCACGCTGCGGCGGGAGGCGTTCCCGCGGCTCGGAGGAACCACCATCCGGCGCGTGCTGGCGGCAGCGGGCAGTTCGTACCAGAAGACGCGGACCTGGTGCCCGACGGGTACCGCGGAGCGCAAGCGCAAAAGCGGCATTGTGCGCGTGACGGATCCCCAGACCGAACAAACAAGGGGATGATCGAGTTGGCCTATAGCGGGGCGGAAGCGGCCGGCGTGCCCGTCTGGTGCCAGGACGAGGCGGGGCCCTACCAGGCCATCCCGCAGCCGGGCGCGGGTTGGCAGCCGGTCGGGGAGCCCCGGCGGCAGCCGCACGAGTACATCCGGGGCGGCACGGCCAAGCTGCTGACGTTGTTTCGCCCCGCGACCGGGGCGGTGTGCGCCAAAGGCGTGACCAGCGCTCCCAACGCAGTGCTCCATCCGTGGCTACAAGGGGAACTGACGCCGGTGCTGGCGACGTTGCCCGCGGTGACGACGCCGGAGGCCGAGCGGCCGGTCCTGGCCCGCTGGGCGACCTGGCTGGGCCACGAGCCGCGCGAGCACTTGCCCCCGTTGCGGTTGATCCTCGTCTGGGACAACTTGGCCGGACATACGAGTTGGGCGATCGTCCGCTGGTTGTTTCAGCAGGGAATCATGCCGCTATACACGCCGCTGAGCGGCTCCTGGCTAAACATGGCAGAGTCGCTCCAACGCATCGTGGTGGGGCGGGCGCTGGCGGGGCAGCACCCGCACAGTGCCGAGGAACTGATCGGTTGGCTGGAGGACGCGGTGGCCGGCTGGAACGCCGCCCCGACGCCCTTCGTCTGGGATGGGAAGCGGCGCGAGCGCCGGCTGCGCGCCCGCCAACGGCAGCTCGGGGGCTCCGCGGCGGTGTTGGCTCAGTCCCAAGCAATTGCGGCGTGACCCACTAGTAGTCTGTCACGCCTGAAATGCTGGGTAGAGATGCTTGAGCTTGATGTGCGCATCGGCCGTGCGGAAACGCCAATCGATCCGCTGAAGCGCGGCGTTGCGCTGGGCCACCCAGGCCGCGACTGCCTGCTCCGCCGTGGGCCGGTCGGCCAGGCGGCGGTCCAGACACTGGCGCTGCAGGACGCTCAACTCGATCTCCGCCATGTTGAGCCAACTGCCGTGTTTGGGCGTGTAATGGATCTCCAGCTTGTCCGGCAACCGCTTCGCCTCGGCCGGCGGGAACGCCTCGTACAGCGACGCCGGCGAGTGCGGGTTCAACTGATCCATCACCAGCGTGATGAGCTCGGCCTCGGGATAGTGCACGTCGATCAGGTCCTTGACGCAGTGCGCCCAGTCGATCCGCGTCCGCTGGTCGCTCACCCACCCCTCGCGCCAGCCGCGCAGCGGCTCGCAGACGAGAAAGCAGTTGATCACGCCTGCCC
>DASWFT010000596.1:0-3164 GCA_036394075.1 Streptosporangiaceae bacterium | reverse complement strand
TGCGTCCGGGGTTCTCGAGCGCTATAGCCGCACGTCGGCCCTTCACGATTGACCTTCTCTACGGCGACCAGGAAGGTGGCCAGCGCACGATCAGCCGCTTCACCGTTCTGCCGGCGAACGACGACGGCTGGTACTGCCAGGGAGCCCGCCACTGGAACCTCGACCGGCCCGACCCTCGCTAGCCCGACCCTCGCCGGCCCGACCAGACGCTGGTTGCGGCAGACTCTGCTGGTATCAGGTGCCGGGTCGGACCATCGGAGATGGCATGCGCCGTGAACCGGA
Source organism: Streptosporangiaceae bacterium (assembly GCA_036394075.1). Taxonomy (GTDB): domain Bacteria; phylum Actinomycetota; class Actinomycetes; order Streptosporangiales; family Streptosporangiaceae; genus JAWWPY01. The sequence goes on along the minus strand of DASWFT010000596.1, from coordinate 2,882 downwards.
TGTGGGAAGCGACTCTCGCGATCCCGAGGTCATCGAGCTTGGCTCGGTCCCTGGGTTCGTCGTGTTCGACCTGCCCGGCGCTCCCGTGTCCGCCGGAGGAACGCGCTTGGCGCCGGATGTCACCATGGCCGAGGTCGCGCTGCTGGCCCGGGCCATGACCTACAAGTTCGCGGTGCTGGGCGACAGGGTCGGCGGCGCCAAGGCCGGCGTGGTGGGCGATCCGGCTGACTGCGCCGCCAGGGCCGAATGGATGGCCCGCTACTGCGCGGAGATCCGTCCCCTGGTCGACGCCGGCCGGTTCCTCACCGGGCCGGACATGGGCACGTTCGAGGAGGATTTCGCGCCGCTGCGCGAGCGCCGCGCCGCGCCGGCCGCCATTCACGCCGTCGTCGACGGCGTGCCGTTCGAGGATGTCCTCACCGGATACGGCGTGGCGGTGGCCGCGGAGACGGCCCTGAGGGCCGGACACGGCGGCGGGTGGGCGGGCCGGACGATTGCCATCGAGGGATTCGGCAAGGTGGGCGGGGGCGTGGCCCGTGAGGTCGCCAACCGGGGCGGCCGGGTGATCGCCGTCTCCACGATCGCCGGATGCGTCGCGGACCCATCAGGGCTCGACGTCGGGCGGTTGCTCGCGCTGCGCAGCGTTCACGGCGATGAGTGCGTCGCTCACTATGGCCTGCCGACCGGTCCGCCGGGCCGGCTATTCACGGCGGTGGATGCCGATGTCGTTGTCCCAGGAACCCGGCCGGGAGTGATCAGCCGCCGGGCCGCCGAGTCGCTTCCGTCAGGCATCAAGGTCATCGCGCCAGCCGCCAACGTCCCGTACACCATGGAAGGAGCCGACGTCCTGCGCCAGCGAGGTATCGTGGCGCTCCCCGACTTCGTGTGCAACGCGGGCGCGGTGATCGGCTACCGGTCAGCCCGCGACGCCACGCCGGAGCAGGTCCTGGCGGATGCCGGGGACAGGATCGCAGAACTGATACTCGAGGCGCTGGGCCACCCGGGCGGACCGCTCGCGGGGGCCTGTGAGCGTGCCGCCGGGTTCCTGCGAGGCTGGTGGGGCGAGGCGCCTGGCCCGCCGTTCGCGGCTTCGAGGTGAGGTTGGCAGATGTCACAGCGGCAGCTTCCCCGGTGGTCCGAACTGCGCCCGCTGCTGCGCGTTGAAGTCCCCAATCTCGACCCGGTGGAAAGGCGGCTCTCCCGGGCCCATACGATCGCCGATCTGCGTGCCATTGCCCGGCGGCGGACCCCTCGCGCTGTGTTCGACTACACCGACGGGGCGGCGGAACAGGAGGTCAGCCTGCGACGGGCGCGGCGGGCATTCCGCGAGATCGAGTTCCGCCCGCGTGTCCTGCGGGACGTGTCCGCGGTCGACACCACCCGGGAGATGCTCGGCCAACGCGCCGCGTTGCCATTCGCATTCGCGCCGACGGGTTTCACCAGGATGATGCATCACGAGGGTGAGCGGGCCGTGGTCCGGGTCGCCGCGCGCACCGGCGTGCCGTTCGGGCTGTCCACCATGGGCACGACCTCGATCGAGGATGTGGCGGCGGCCGGTCCCGGCGCCCGCAAATGGTTCCAGCTGTACATCTGGAAGGACCGCGGTGTGGGGGAAGACCTGGTGCGCCGCGCTCAGGACAACGGCTTCGAGGCCCTCATCGTCACGGTCGACACCGCGGTGGCCGGCGCCAGGATGCGCGACATCCGCAACGGCCTGACTATCCCCCCAGCACTGACGCTGCGCACCGTCCTCGACGGCGCCGCGCACCCCGCGTGGTGGCTCAACCTCCTCACCACCGAACCGCTGCGGTACGCCTCGCTGAGCCACTGGGAAGGAACGCTCGCGGACCTGGTCAACACGGTGTTCGACCCGGCCGTCACGATCGACGACCTGGAGTGGCTGCGCAGCCTGTGGCCGGGACCGCTGATCATCAAAGGCATCCAGAACCCCGCCGACGCACGCCTGGTCGTTGACCATGGCGCGGACGCCGTGATCGTATCCACCCATGGCGGACGGCAACTCGACCGCGCCCCTGCGCCCCTGGAACTGCTGCCCGCCGTGCTGGACTCGACGGGTGACGACGCCGAGGTCTACCTGGACACCGGAATTCTCAGCGGCGCGGACATCGTCGCCGCTCTCGCGCTTGGGGCTCGTGGATGCCTGGTCGGCCGCGCCTTCCTGTACGGGCTGATGGCCGGTGGTGAGCGCGGCGTGGTCCGGGCCACCGAGATCCTCAGCTCGGAGATCACCCGAACGCTCCAACTGCTCGGTGTGCCAGCCGTCGACGAACTCACCGGGGAGCACGCCACCCTCCGGACCCGCTAGCAGCCGAAGCTGCACACCCGTGGCCCGACGCTGTTCATCGGGTCATCGGGTCATCGGGTCATGGGGTCATCGGGCGATGAAGTCGAGGAGGGCGGGGTTGACCACGTCGGGGTGGGTCCAGGCGATGTTGTGCGGGCCGCCTTCGACGGTGACGAACTCCAGGTCCTTGATCAGTCCGGGCAGCCGGGCGGCGGTGGCCGCATACGGCAGGATCCGGTCGGCGTCGCCGTGCACCAGCAGCACCGGGACGTCGATGTTCGGAAGGTCGCTGCGGAAGTCGGTCAGCCACGTGTCGACGCACGCGTAAGCGGCGTAGGCGGAGGCCGTCACGGCGACGTTGAAGCTGTTCTGCCAGGCCTGGTCGCTGATCCTGGCTGGGCGCAGCACGTCGGTGTTGTAGAAGTTGTCCAGGAAATCCTTGAAGTACGCCGGCCGGTCCGCGACCACGGCCGCCTTGATCCCGTCGAACACGGACTGGTCCACGCCGTCGGGGTTGTCGGCGGTCTTGAGCAGGAACGGCGGGATGGCGCCCATCAGCACCGCTTTACGTACCCGG
>DASWFT010000595.1:0-12123 GCA_036394075.1 Streptosporangiaceae bacterium | reverse complement strand
TCATTCACCGCGGCCATCACGCACATCCAGGCCGTGCTGAGGGGGGAGCAGCCGCCGCGGTCGCTGGCCACCGACACCTCGCTGGGCAACGCCCGGGCGCTGCACGACCTGCTGGAATCCGCCGCCGCGGCCAAGGCGCCGGCGTGAGCGAAAGCCGGGCCGGGCCGAGCGAAGCCCTGGCCGCGGACCGCGCGAGCACGGTGGCGAGAATCGCGGCACTGACCCGCGAGTTCGACGGGATTGTCGAATCGGCCGCGTTGGGAGCCACGGACGACGAGCACGACCCGGAGGGGGCCACGATCGCGTTCGAGCGGGCGCAGGTCGCCGGGTTGCTTGAGGCGGCCCGCGGTCACCTGGCCGATGTCGATCAAGCCATCCGCTCGATCGAGGCCGGCATCTACGGCGTCTGTGAGCGCTGCGGGCAGCCGATCTCAGCGGAGCGCCTCGCGGCCCGCCCTTCGGCACGCACCTGCATCGGGTGTGCCGCCCGGCCCGGTGCGCAGTCACGCTAGGGGACGGGAGTGGTGGGAGGGAATCGTTCGGGCTGATGGTGTCTTATCGCGGCGGTCCGGCGCGAGTTAGCCTGGCTCTGGTCCTGGAGCGCAGGTCATGGTCTTGCGCCCGGACCGCAGAGGGGAGCCTGTTCGCGTGCAGTACCGCAACGAGCAGTGGTACGCCGGCACGGACCGCAACGCCTACATCCACCGTGCGTGGATGCGGCGGGGGCTGCCGCGATCGGCGTTCAGCGGGCGGCCGCACATTGCCATCGCCAACACCGCGTCCGACCTCACCCCGTGCAACCTGCACCTCGACGAGGTCGCCGCCAGCGTGAAGGCGGGCATCTGGGAGGCGGGCGGGGTTCCGCTGAACATGCCCGCGGTCAGCCTCGGCGAGACCCTGGTGCGGCCGACGGCCATGCTCTGGCGCAACCTGGCGGCGATGGCGACCGAGGAGATGCTGCGCGCCAACCCGATCGACGGGGTGGTGCTGCTCGGCGGCTGCGACAAGACCATCCCCTCGCTGCTGATGGCCGCCGCCTCGGTCGACCTGCCCGCGGTGGTGGTGCCGGGCGGGCCGATGCTCACCGGCACGTTCCGCGGCGCGGCGCTGGGCTGCGGCACCGATGTGTGGCGGCTGAGTGAGGAGGTGCGCGCCGGAACGCTGTCCGGGGAGGAGTTCCTCGCCTCGGAATCGGCGATGATCCGCAGCAAGGGCCACTGCAACACCATGGGCACCGCATCCACTATGGCGTGCGTCACCGAGGCCCTCGGGATGACCCTGCCCGGGATCGCAGGCACCCCGGCCGCGGACAGCCGGCTGCTTGAGCACGCTCACGAGACCGGCAGGCTCGCGGTCGAGATGGTCGCACAGGAGCGCCGGCCGAGCCGGGTGCTCAGCCGGGGCTCGTTCCGTAACGCCATCGTGGCCCTGGCCGCGGTCGGCGGGTCCACCAACGCGGTGGTGCACCTGCTGGCGATCGCCGGCCGGGCCGGGGTGGACCTGTCGCTTGACGACTTCGACGCGATCGGCTCCGGCGTGCCGCTGCTTGTCGACCTCGCCCCGGCCGGCCGGTACCTGATGGACGACCTCTTCCGGGCGGGTGGCCTGCTGGCCGTACTGCGTGAGGTGGCCGACCTGCTCGACCCGGACGCGATGACGGTGACTGGGCGGCCGCTCGCCGACCATCTCGGCGACGCCAGGATCTGGGACGAGACCGTGATCCGTCCGCGGTCCGCGCCGCTGCAGGCGGACGCCGGGATCGCGGTGCTGCGGGGCAGCCTTGCCCCGGACGGCGCGGTCATCAAGCCCGCCGCCGCCTCCAAGGAACTGCTCAGCCACCGGGGGCGGGCGGTGGTCTTCGACAGCATCGAGGACATGCGGGCCCGGCTGGATGACCCCGGTCTCGACGTCGATGAGTCCTCTGTGCTGGTGTTGCGCGGCTGCGGCCCGCGCGGATACCCGGGGATGCCCGAGGTCGGCAACATGCCCCTGCCCGCCCGGCTGCTCGCCGCCGGGGTACGTGACATGGTGCGGATCAGTGACGCCCGGATGAGTGGCACCGCGTACGGCACGGTGGTGCTGCACGTGGCGCCTGAGGCAGCGGCAGGCGGCCCGCTCGCCCTGGTCCGCGACGGTGACCCGATCGTGCTGGACCTGCCGGGCCGCCGGCTGGAGATCGACGTGCCGGCCGCGGAACTGGCCCGCCGTGAGCCCTCCGCGGCGATGACGGCCGCGCTGCCCGCGCCTCGCCGGGGCTGGGAACGCCTCTACATCGACCATGTCATGCAGGCCGATCGCGGCGCCGACCTCGACTTCCTGGTCGGCTCCAGCGGCCATCAGGTCACCCGCGAGTCTCACTGACCCAAGTGGTCGGTAAGAGGAGTCTTCTTTGGCGGCACGTCGCCCAGGTGGACACCGTTCGCTCAAAGGACCCCTCTCACAGACCACTAGCCTGCGGCGTTCCGGTCAGGCGTCCCGCCGGTGGATGACATATGCCGCGGCGGCCAGCGCCACGACCGGGTAGACGACGATGACGATGACGGCCTCGGTGATGGACGGCGCGTTGGGCCAGGGATGCAGCGACACCAGCCGCCGGATGCCGTTGGCCGGCAGGGCGTTGGCGATGTCGATGACCCACGGGCTGGTGCCGTGCAGGAACGACGGCCCGAGGAACAGCAGCACAACGACGGCGGTCAACGCCCCCGCCGCGTTGCGGATCAGCACACCAAGCGCCAGGCCGACGGCGTGCGCAGCGCGACGTGCGACCGCGCGCCCCGCTCCACGAATACGCCGACCGGGGTGTCCGCGATGAGCTGGCCCCGGCCGATGACGATCAGGTGGTCGGCGGTGTGCTCCATCTCGCTCATCAGGTGAGGGTAGGACGCTTTCGTGCCCCTGGCCGGGTTACCGTTCAGGACGTGGAAGAGCCACGGGTGCCGCTCACCCCGCCGCCTGACCTTCGCCAATCTCGTCACGATCGACGTGGCGGCGGCGCTGCTGCTGGCCGGCGTCCTGGCCGGCGCCGCCCGGACGCCGCGCCGGGTGCCGCTGCACCTTGGCGTGCCCGTCGGCGTCGGGATCGCCCTGGTGTGCGCTGCTTCGGCGGGTGTCGCGTTGCGCCGCTGGCGGCCGCTGACCGCGCTGGCGGTCGCCCTGGCCGCTCAGGCGGTGACGGTGTTCCTCGGGTTCACCGTGGACCCGATGCTCGCGGTGGCGGCGGTCCTGTACATGATCGGGCTGGTCAAGCCCGCGCGGACCGCGGTGGGCGCGCTGGGCGCGGTCTTGTTCACGCTGAGCGTGCTCGCCCTCCTCACACCGGCGTACGTGTCGGGGAGCGGGCCGGGAGTCACCCGTGTGGAGGCGAACTTCGGCCACGCAGCCGGCACCGCCATCGTGCTGCTGGCCGCCTGGGCGGCAGGCCGGGCGGTGCGGGCCGGGCGGGCCTATGCGGACGGCCTGCGCGAGCAGGCCGAGCGCCGGGCGGAGGCGAAGGTCGACCAGGCGCGGCGGGCGGTCGCCGAGGAGCGGCTGCGGATCGCCCGGGAACTGCACGACGTGGTGGCGCACAGCATGAGCGTGGTGGCGGTGCAGGCGGGCGTGGGCCGGTACGTGATCGACAGCAACCCGGCCGAGGCGGCCCGGGCGCTGGACGCGATCGAGACGACCAGCCGCGCCACGCTGCGCGAGATGCGGCAGCTACTCGGCATGCTGCGGGACGGGACGCCGGGCGAGCTGCTGTCCGCCCCCGGGCTGGCCGACATCGCCGACCTGGCCGAGCGGGCCGGGCTGCGGGTGGACGTCGCGGTGCGCGGGATGCCGCGTGAGTTGCCCGCCGGGGTGGACCTGGCGGCATTCCGCATCGTGCAGGAGGCGCTGACCAACGTGGTGAAGCACGCCGGCACCGGACATGGCCGGGTGGTTGTCACGTACTCCGATGAGGCGGTGGCGATCGAGGTGACCGATGATGGCGCCGGGGCCGCCGGCAGCGGGGACGAGGGGCACGGCCTGATCGGTATGCGGGAGCGGGTCGCCCTGTACGGTGGCGAGTTCAGCGCGGGACCGCTGCCCGGGCGCGGCTACCGGGTCAGCGCGTCCTTGCCGATCGGGGCCGCCGCGTGACGATCTCCGTCGTCGTGGCCGACGACCAGGTCCTGGTGCGCGCCGGGTTCCGGGTACTCGTGGACACCGCGCCCGATCTCCGCGTGGTCGGCGAGGCGGGCACCGGCGAGGAGGCGGTCGAGGTCGCCCGCCGGGTGCGGCCCGACGTCGTCCTCATGGACATCCGGATGCCGAAGATGGACGGGATCCAGGCGACGCGGCGCATCCTGGGGCCGGGCAGCACCACCAGGATCCTGATCCTTACCACATTCGACCTGGACGAGTACGTGTTCGCGGCGCTGCGCGCGGGGGCGAGCGGGTTCCTGCTCAAGGACACGCCGCCGGCTGACCTGCTGGCCGCGATCCGGGTGATTGCGGTCGGCGAGGGGTTGCTCGCGCCGACCGTGACCCGTCGGCTGATCGAGGAGTTCGCGCGCCGCCCCGTGCCCGCCACCCGGAACCTGGAGGGGGTAACCGGGCGGGAACGGGAGGTGCTCTGCCTGATCGGCTCCGGGCTGTCGAACACCGAGATCGCGCAGCGGCTGCAGCTCACCGTGGCGACGGTCAAGTCGCACGTGGGCAGGCTGCTCATGAAGCTGCAGGCCCGTGACCGGGCGCAACTGGTCATCGCGGCCTACGAGGCGGGCCTGGCCCCCTGACCCGGGATTGCTTGGAACACAGGATGATCCCGAGCATCAGGCAGCGGGCGTCCGATCGGCTCCGGCGATGCACGACGCTAGTGGTCTGTCAGGGGGGTATGTGAGGCACGTCGCCCAGGCAGGCCTGGGCGACGTGTAGCCAAAGAAGACTCCTCTTAGAGACCACTAGGCCTTCGTGCGTGTCCTGGCGAGCCAGAGTGCGACGCCGAGCATGACCAGGCCTACCGCGAAGATGGCCGCCGCTGCCCCGGCCCCTCGGGCCAGGTACCGGATGGCGATCTGCGGCAGGATCACGATGGCGCCGGAAGCGCCGAGACCGAGCAGGAGTACCCGGCGCAGCGCCACTCCGGCCGCGAGCAGGCCGGCCACGGTCATGACGGCGAGCGCCTGCCCGGCTGGCAGGTCCATCGTCAGCTGCGCGCCAACCAGGAGTCCGATCCCGGCCGCGGCATAGCCCGCGGTTCGCGGGACCAGATAACCGCGGTGCGCCCCAATTCCCCACAGCAGTGACAGCACCCACAGGCCAAAGCCAGAGCCCCACGGCAGGATGATGCCGGGCCAGACCTGCGCGATGCCCGTCCCGAGCAGCGCGGCCGTGCCAGCGAACATCGCTAGGTGCTGAAGCGTCGCGCGGTAACGCCACCACAGCATGACCGCATACGCGGTGACGACTGCTTCCGTCACCAGGGGTCGGCCGGCGGGGCCCAGATCCCAGAACTGGGGACCTGTGAGCAGGCCAACCGCCGCAGCGAGGCTGGCTGTTGACGTCAGCCACATGACGCTGCGGAGCCGCCCGAAGGCCTCGTGGTCAAGGGTCCGCAGCATGATGCCGGCCAGTAGCAACGCGATGGCGGCGACCCCGGTGAAGGCAAGCTCAGCGCTGGCGGGAATGGCCGGCCAGATTTGCCGTACGGCGATGAACCCGGCCACGAGGGCGAATACGGCGCCAAGGTAGCCGAGCGCCTCCACCACCAGCGGCAGCCGGCGCGGCGCGGCGCCGGGTGCCGGGCCTGCCGGGCCGACCGCGCCAACAACGTCGGGCGGGCCAGCAGGGCCAGCAGGGGCCGGAGCTGTCGTGCGAGCAGCTTCGGCCGCTGCGATCCCAGAAACAGATTCAGGCATGTCAACCGCCATTTCCATGAGGCGGCCTGCCTTACGCGGCTTCCGCACATCTCCATACTTGGCCGGAGCTGTGCCGCCGTCATGAGTACTTGTGCTCAACTAGCGCGATCGCGCCTACTCAACCGGGAGGGGGATCTCCATGATCTCCGGTATTTCTTCAGTCATATTGACTGAAGAAATACCGGAGTAATAGGACGAGGCGGGGGTTGCTTTTTGCTGGGAGCGGTGATCATGGAGGGCGGGGCGAGCGCGGGGATGAACGTCTTCGCCGCGGCACGTCGCGTGCTCAGGAAAGCTGGCAGGCGCGACTTGACTTAGCCGGTTTTAATCGTGATAACGTGTGTTCACGCTTAATCACATAGCAAATGGAGAGTTCATTGGACATCACGCTGGTGCGAGCGCTGGCTGCCGCAGCGCGGGCATTCGCAGACGAGATAGAGCGTGACCTCCCGCCCGCCCCAGGGCGCTCAGCCGGCATCCCGGTCCCCGGGAGCTCGCAGAGCATGATCGAGGTCCTCCGCTCGGTGGCAGAGATCAACGACATCCAGCACCGCGGTGCCAGCGACGAGGAGATGCGTGAGATCGCGCAGCGCGCTGGCATGGACCCGCGCGGCATGGCCGGCTACTACGCCGCGAACCTCATGGAGAAACGAGACGACGGGCTGCGGTGGGTGTCTGGGCAGGGGCGTGACCGGCTGGGCCGGCTGCTGGCTCTCAGCGGCGTCGTGATCCTGGGATCCCCGGCTGCTGGCGACGCCGGGTCACCGTCCGCCACCGCATGCCACCCAGCAACTCAGTCGGAGGACCAGTCATGACTGCGCCCCTGCCACCGGGAGGAACCCTGCCACCGGAAGAAACCGCGCCACCGGAAGAAACCGCGCCAGCACTGGGAGGAAGCAGCACATGCCCAAGATGATCGCGTTTGATGAGCAGGCCCGGCGCGGCCTGGAGACGGGCATGAACAAGCTCGCCGACGCCGTCCGGGTCACCCTCGGCCCGAAGGGCCGCAACGTCGTACTGGACAAGAAGTGGGGCCCGCCGACGATCACCAACGACGGTGTCTCGATCGCGAAGGACATCGAGCTTGAGGATCCCTACGAAAGGATCGGCGCCGAACTCGTCTTGCAGCGTGCCATGCCTGGCCGGAGGGGCTGGCTATCCTTGCGGACGTGCAGCATGCCGACGCTGACCAGTTCCGCGCCACACTCGCCGGCCTGACGGGAGCGGCTTCGTGAGGTTTGTCTTCAGCCCGCCCGCCGGCGAGGCATCGGGACTCCTGACCCTGCCCTGGTCCGAGCCGCTTGAGGACTGGCAGGACGAGCGGCTGGTCGAGATCCGGATGCGCGGGATCTCCCGTCACATCGTCCGCTTCGTCGCGGAGGGTGGTGAACTGTACGCGCTGAAATCCATCAACGAGAACCTCGCCCGGCGCGAGTACCGGCTGCTACGCGGCCTGGCCGAAGCCAGCGTGCCAGCTGTCGACGTCGTGGGAATCGTGGTTGACCGTGGCCGGGACGCCGACGCGATCCTGGTCACCCGCTACCTCGACTACTCCACTACCTACCGCGCGCTGTTCTCCAACCCGCGGGGCGGCCAGCCGACCGAACGGCTGCTCGACGCCCTGGTGGAGCTTCTGGTCCGGTTGCACCTGTCCGGTTTCTTCTGGGGGGACTGCTCCCTGTCGAACACGCTCTTCCGCCTCGATGCGGGAGCGCTGGAGGCCTACCTGGTCGACGCGGAGACCAGTGAGCAGCACCCGACGCTCACGGCGGGCCAGCGCAGCTGGGACCTCGAGCTGGCCTGGGAACGGGTCGGTGGCGAGCTGATGGACCTGCAGGCCGGCGAACTGCTGCCGCCCGAGGTCGATCCGTTCGAGGTGGCCGACGAGCTGCCGCGCCGGTATGAGCGGCTGTGGGACGAGTTGACCCGGGAGGAGATCCTGCGACCGGAGGAGCAGCGGTACCGCATCGCCGAGCGACTTCGCCGTCTCAACGAGCTTGGCTTCGACGCCGACGAAGTGGAACTCGTCAGCACCGGCGAAGGGAACCGGCTGCGGGTGCGGACCCGGGTCGCTGAGTCCGGGCAGCACCGCCGCGAGCTCTTCCTGCGCACCGGGATCGACGCCGAGGAGAACCAGGCCCGCCGCCTGCTCAACGACATCGCCAGCTTCCGCGGCTACCTGGAGCAGAAGGCCGGCCACCCGGTCTCCGTGACCCTGGCGGCCAGCCGCTGGCTGGAGGAGGTGTACGACGCGGTGCAGGCGGCGACCCCGGAGAGCCTGCGCGGCAGGCTGGCCCCGGCGGAGATCTTCCACGAGATCCTGGAGCATCGCTGGTACCTGTCCGAGAGCGCGGGCCGGGATGTGGGCACGACCGCCGCGGCGAGCGCGTACTTCGACACGGTGCTGCCCAAGGTCCCGGAGCCGCTGGGCGAGGACGCCCCACCAGAGTGACCAGCGCGGCGGGAGTCAATACCATCGAGTGATGATCAGGCCTGACTATCCGATCAGGACGCCCCGGCTCACCCTGCGCCCTTACCGGGCCGACGACTTCGACGCCCTGTACGACATCCAGTCGCGGCCCGAGGTGACCCGTTACCTCCTCTTCGGCGCTCGCAACCGCGACGAGGTACGGAAGTCTCTGCGGGAGCGGGTCGCGGCGACGGAACTGGACGACGAGGGCGGCACTCTGATCCTCGCCGTGGTGCTGCCGGAAACGGGCGGCGTGATCGGGGACGTCGTGCTGTTCTGGCGGAGCCGGGAGCACCGGCTGGGCGAGATCGGCTACATTTTCCATCCCGACTATGGCGGCCAGGGGTACGCCACGGAGGCGGCTCAGGTGATGCTGCGGCTGGGCTTTGACGAGCTCGGACTGCACCGCATCATCGGCCGCGTCGACGCGCGGAACACGGCATCCGCTCGGGTTCTGGAGCGCCTCGGCATGCGCCTTGAAGCACATTTCATACAGAACGAAATAGTTAAAGGTGAATGGACCGACGAAATTGTCTTCGCCATGCTCGAAGACGAATGGCGGGCCCGCTGAGCTTCGAAGCCGGATCCTTACCGGGGTCGCGGGGCGGGGCAAGGGGTTCGGCTTGTCAGCGGACCACGTTCGCCGGCGCGGTCACGCCGGTCCCCACAGTGAATCGAGCGCCTCGTCGATCCCGGCGGTGAGGGGCGCGAGCTGGGGTATCAGCCGGGGCGGCGGGTCGGCCTCGGTGACCTCGCACTCGGCGAGGGCCGCCGCGTCGAGGAAGCGGCTCAGCTGCCCGTAGCTGTGCCGGTCGTCCCGGGCCATCCGGTGATGGTGCATCCGCAGCGGCGCGTACAGGAAGAGTTCGTCGCGGGCCCGGGTGACGGCGACGTAGAACAGCCGCCGCTCCTCGGCCAGCCCGTGCGGAGTGGCCAGCGCCATGTCGCTGGGGACCGCGCCGTCGACCAGGTGGGGCAGGTGCACCACCGGCCATTCCAGGCCCTTGGCCGAGTGCACGGTGGAGATGACCAGGTAATCCTCATCCAGGCGCGGCGGCCCGGCCAGGTCGGAGCTGGAGACCGGGGGGTCGAGCGCGAGCTCGACCAGCGCCTCGTGCAGCGATGGCCGGCTCGCCGCCGCATCGACGAGCCGCTCCAGGTCGGCGATCCGGACGCCGGCGTCGGGATAGCGGGCGCGCAGCGGCTCGTCCAGCGTGGCCAGGATCGCGGCGGCCCGGTCCGCGGTCTTGTCCATGGCCGCGGCTGCGGTGAGGCCGGCCACGGTCGCGGCCAGCGCCGGCCGCCAGCGCTGCGGCGCCGCGTCGACCGCGTCCGGCCAGCGGCCCAGGGGTGCCGGGTCCGCCGGGTTCAGCGCGTCGATGATGCGCCGGGCGTGCACCGGGCCGATGCCCTCATGCAGCCGGAGCAGGCGAAACCAGGCGATGTCGTCGGCCGGGTTGGCGAGCACCCGGGCGGCGGACAGGAAGTCTTTGACGTGTGCGGCTTCGGTGAACCGCAGCCCGCCGTACTTGACGAACGGAATGCCGCGGACCGACAGCTCGATCTCCAGCACGTCACTGTGCTGCGCCGCGCGCACCAGCACCGCCTGGTCCCGCAGCTCACGGCCGGCCTCGTGGGCCTCAAGCACCCGGGCGCAGATCTCGCGCGCCTGGGTGGCCTCGTCATGGCAGCGGACCAGCACCGGGGCCGCGCCCGCACCGCGATCAGCGGTCAGCATCAGGTGCAGACCGTCGGACTGCGGGCGGACCGCGTTCGCCAGCCGCAGCACCGCCTCCTTGGACCGGTAGTTCCGGTCCAGCCGGACGACGGCCATGCCCGGGTAGGTGCCGGGCAGCTTGCGCAGGTGCACCGGGTCGGCGCCGCGGAAGCCATAGACCGCCTGAGCGTCGTCGCCGACACAGGTGAGGCCGCGCCCATCCGGCTGGAGGAGCCGCACGATGTCCGCCTGGACCGCGTTGACGTCCTGATACTCATCGACCAGGACCGAGTCGAACAAGCCGCGCAGCACCGGCCCGGCGGAGGCGTCCGCCAGGGCGGCCCGCCACATCAGCAGCAGGTCATCGAAGTCGACGAGGCCGTGCCGCCTCTTGTGGGCGACGTATCCGCGGAACAGCCCGGCCAGCTGCTCGGTGAAGTCTTCGCACCAGGGGTAGCTGGCCCGGACAACCTCGGTTACCGGCGTGTGGGTATTCACGCACCGGGTGTAGATGTCGGCGCACACGGCCGCCCGCGGCGCACGCCGCTGCCCGCCGACCAGGTCGTGATCGGCGCGCAGCACGTCCAGCAGGTCCGCCACGTCGGCCTGGTCGATGACGCTGAACTCCGGCGGCAGCGAGAACGACTCGGCGTGCGCGCGGATGATCTGGTGGGCCACCGCGTGGAAGGTCCCGCCGCAGATCCGCTCGTCCGCACCTCCCCCCCGCGGCGCGACCCTGGCCAGCATGTCGTCAGCGGCGCGGCGGGTGAACGTCAGCAGCAGGATCCGGCTGGCCGCCGCGCCCTGCGCCCGCAGCCAGGCCGCCCGCGCCACCAGCGTGCGTGTCTTGCCGGTCCCGGCGCCCGCCAGTACCAGCAGCGGCCCGGGACCGTGGGTGGCGGCCTGCCGCTGAGAATCGTTCAGGCCTTCGAGAATGTTGGCCGCTTCGAACATGCAGACGAATGTAACCACACCGGGCGCTACAGGCCAGGCCCCTCGCCGGCCCCGGCGTGGGCGCCGCGGCGCGGCCCCCGTAAGTTCGGGTATCCAGGATTTGTTACCCAGGAGGTGACCCCCGCGTGAGCGCCGCCACTGACCTGCTCATCGACGCGTTCGGGAGGATCCGTGAGGCCGTGCACGAAGCAGTCGACGGCCTGACCCCCGATCAGCTGGACTTCCGCCCGGACAGCCAGGCGAACTCGATCGGCTGGCTGGTCTGGCACCTGACCCGGATCCAGGACGACCACATCGCGGGCGTCGCGGGTAAGGGGCAGGTGTGGACGGCAGAGGGCTGGGCCGACCGGTTCGGGCTGCCGCTGTCGCAGGCGGACCACGGCTACGGGCACTCGGCCGACCAGGTCGCTGTGGTTCGGGTGAAGTCCGGCGAGTTGCTGACCGCGTATCACGACGCTGTCTATGAGCAGACCATCCACTACGTGCGGCACCTGGCCGATGCCGACTTCACCCGGGTCGTGGACTCGTCGTGGGATCCGCCGGTCACCCTCGGCGTGCGGCTGGTCAGCGTGATCTCCGACGATCTGCAGCACGCCGGGCAGGCCGCATACCTGCGCGGCCTGATTCTGCTCCAGTAAGCCTGGCCCGGTCCGCGGTCCGCGGTCCGCGGTCCGCGGTCCCGGCGTCGCGTCGTTCAACGACGGTTGATGCGTTTTGCTGTCGTTGCACCAGTCGGCGGTGATCTACGGGGGAGGCTCAGATCACGCCTGGCTGAGGGCCAGGCCTAGGGCGACGGCATAGCGGTGGCCGACGGGGTGGCCGGGGAGTGTGCCGCCGACGCTCGCCCGGCCAGCCGGTACGCCGGCCGGGAGGGTGCGCAGCGCCACGCCGAGTAGTTCGTCGTCCCCGGCAGGCCCGCCGACCAGCAGAACCTGCCGGAGGTCCGGGCCGAGCGTGCGCAGTGCGCGGTCCAGGTTCGCCGAGAACACCGCCTGCTTGAGCCGCAGCCGGACGGCCCGCCACTCGGCGGGGCTGTGCCGGCGGTCGAAGGGCAGCAGCCCCGCGGGGCCGGACACCGCGAGCATGCCGATCATCGCCGCCGC
>DASWFT010000594.1:0-27008 GCA_036394075.1 Streptosporangiaceae bacterium | reverse complement strand
GCACGGCCCGCACGGGCTGCCCAGACGGGCTGGCCCGCGCGGCCTGCCCAGACGGGCTGGCCCGCACGGCCCGCGCGGGCTGCCCAGACGGGCTGGCCCGCGCAGGCTGCCCAGACGAGCTGGCCCGCACGGCCCGCACGGGCCGCCCAGCGGGCTGGCCCGCATGGACCAGCCGGCAGCGGGCCGCGTCAGAACGGCGCGGAACTCGCCGCCGCCTCACCGTCACCCTGCTCAGCCAGGGCGGCGACGGCGCTGTCGTCGAAGAAACCGCCGCCGTTGGCGTCCGCAGGCGCGCCCGCCGCCCCGCTGAGCCCGTCGGCAGCTTCCGGTGTGTCCCCCGGTCGCCGGTAGGCCAGTTCAGCCAGGTCGTCATCGTCCGGGCCGCCAGAATCGGCCGCGGAAACGCCAGCGCCCTGCCGCTCGGACGCCGTCTCGCCGGACGAGGGCCGCGTCCGGGCAAACCGGGCGACCCCCCGGGCCAGGTCGTACCCGATCGAGGTGGCGTAGACGTCGACAGACAGGCGTTGCGCGCCGTCCTTCTCATACGGCCTGACCTGGATACGGCCCATCACGACCACCGGCTCCCCCTTGCGCAGGCAGACCGCCACGTTGTCGGCGAGCTTGCCCCAGCACTTCACGCTGACGAAGGAGGTCGGCCCGTCGGCCCATTCGCCGGTCTCCCGGTCCATCCGCCGCGGCGTGTAGCCCACCCGCATATGCGCTTCCGGCTTGCCGCGGGTCGTCGTCCGGCACGTGGGCTCGGTGGCCACGTATCCAGCCAGGAACACTTGCGCCTCATTGATCATCCCGATCCTCCCGGGCTCGTGTCGCAGCGTGCTGCCAGCACGCGTCGCGTTGGCGGCACCATGCCGCCGGATGCCCACCACGATGACCGGCGCACGCAAACAACCACCATGCCGAACGAATCCCTGTGGATAATGCCGACGGCAACGCGGAAGTGTGGACGCGGCGGACTCCACTGACAGTGGCGTGTGAGACCATCCGCGGGGCCCGGCAGGCGGCGACAAGCTCCGACGGCCCGGCGATCATTGAGACCATCCTGCGGGGCCCGTCAGGCGGCGACAAGCTCCGACGGCTCGGCAATCACGTCGACCAGGGCCCCGTTGCGCATCACAGTGATGGCCATGCGGCGGCCTATCGCCTCCGCGAACATGAGCCGCTGCAAGTCCTGGGCATTGGTTACCGGATTACCCGACGCGCTCAGCAGCAGGTCCCCCGGACGTAGCCCGGCACGGGCCGCTGGCCCGCCGGGGACCACCTCCACTACCCGCAGCCCGCTGGCGCGGCCGAATCGCTCCCGCATCGGCGCAGCCAGCGGGGCCGGCATGCTGACCAGTCCCAGATACGCGCGCCGTACCTTGCCCTCCTGCATGAGGGTCGAGATGATCCGCCTGGTTGTCGCGTTGACCGGGACCGCCAGGCCAACCCCTGTCCCGGCGACCGCGGTGTTGATGCCCACGACCCGGGCATGGCTGTCGGCGAGCGCGCCGCCCGAGTTCCCCGGGTTCAGTGCCGCGTCAGTCTGGATGACGTCCTCGATCAGCCGGGCCGCCGACCCGCTGCGGGTGGGCAGCGACCGGCCCAGGGCGCTCACCACGCCGGCGGTGACCGAGCCGGCCAGGCCGAGCGGATTGCCAACGGCCACCACAAGCTGGCCGACCACCAGCTCATCCGCCTCACCGAGTTCCGCGGGAGGCGGGGTCTGGCCGGCCGCCCGGAGCACGGCGAGATCAGAGAGCGGATCCGCGCCCACCACCCGGAACGGCGCCGTGGAACCATCGGCGAACGAGGCGGTGCCCGCCGCGGCCCCGCCCACTACATGAGCGTTGGTCAGCAGGAACCCGTCACCGGTGTAGACGACCGCCGAGCCGAGGCTCTCGCCGCCTCCGCCGTCGCCTCGCCGTGGCACCCGCAAGCTGGCCACCTTGCCAGTGAGTTCGGCCGCTACCCCGGCCACGATCCGCGAGTAGGCATCAAGGGGGGAATCAGCTGCCACGTCGCCTCCGAACGCTGTGATTACATCATTACAATGAACGTCAGGAGGGCGGAAGGGCTTCCCCCGGCATTAAGCCGTGAGCGGAACTTAGAGCGCCCGGCGCTCTTAGGTGTGTCCCGCGGATCTTCAGCCTGCTGCGCGGGACGTGCCTAATGCGTGTCCTGCGGATCTTCGGCCTGCTGCCTGGCGTCGCGGAGCGCGGCGTGGAACCGGGAGCATTCCGACAGCTCCTGCCTGATCGGCTGGAGCACCATCCGCTCGGCGACATCGGTCATCCGGGAACGCATCTCCCCGTCAACCTCTTCCCGCTCCCGGGCCGCCGCGGTGGCTACCCGGGACAGGCACCCCGAGGCGGTCAGCCAGCCGAGCACGAGTATTGCCGCGATCATGATGGCGATCCAGAGCAGCAGCACCGGGTCACGGAAGATGGCCGGCGCGTGCGGTGCCGCGCCGAACACCCCGAGCACCAGGATCGCCACCATCCACGCCAGCCCGATGACGACGCACCCCAGCAACAGCCCCTGCAATGCCGCGATCGGCCGCCACCAGGGCGCCACGGTGTTTTCGGCGGGCAGCGACTCCCCGATCGCCGCCCCCAGCGCGGCCGGTATCTGCCGAGCCCTCGACCGCGCTGCCGCGCGCACGGTGTGCGACCAGGGTTGCGGCAAGGAGGAACCGACCTGATCGCCCATGGCGGTGAGCGCGTTGTCGATCTCGGCCTGCTGCGCGCCCGCGGGCCCGGCCGACATCTCACGCAGCTCATCCCAGAGGTTGCCGAGACGCAGCTTGCGCACTGGATCGCGGCCGATCATCCGGTCGGCTAGCCACGCCACCGGCCAGCCGACATAGTCCACCGCCCTGAGTTCCCGCGCGCTCTGCAGGGCCTGGCCGACCCCCGATGCCCCCGCCGCCCGGGCGAAGGACTCGGCGAGCAGCTCAGCGGCCCGTGGCGGCACGTAGAAGTCCTCCGCGCCACCGGCCGACCCCACCGCGTCGGCGTCCCCCGCGTACGGGAGGAAGCGCTCGATCATGGCGTCCACGTCGGCCCCGATACGTTCGCTGGCCGCCCGCCTCGCGGACACCGTCTCGATCAGCAACTTCCGCAGCTCGTCCAGGCCGGCCCCGGTGCGGGCCGAGGTGAGCAGCACCCGGGCATCATGCAGGCCCTCGGAGTCGAGCAGGCGGCGCAGGTCCGAGGCACAGTCATCGGCCTGGGCCGTGGTGAGCAGGTCCGTCTGATTCAGCACGACCGTGATGACGGAGGAGTGGCCCGCCATCGGGGTGAGGAACCGGCTGTGCACGGCCGCGTCGGCGTATTTCTGCGGGTCGAGCACCCAGACCATCATGTCCGCGAGCGCGACCAGGCGGTTCACCTCCGCGGTACCGCCCAGCACCGAGTCGTGATCGGGAACGTCAAGCAGGACGAGGCCGCGCAGGGACCTCTCGCCCTCGCCGAGGGCGCTCGACCGGGCGTAGCGGTACCTGTGCTGGACACCCAGCCACTCAAGCAACGGCCCCGCGCCATCCATGCCCCAGACACAGGCGTGCGGATCCAGGGTCACCGGCCGGGTCACCCCCACCGGCGAGAAATCGGCCCCGGCTAGCCGGTTGAACAGGGACGACTTGCCGCTCCCGGTGCCGCCCGCCAGGATCGCCACGGTGTGGTTCGCGGACAGCCGCAGCCGCTCGCCGGCCCGGGCGACCAGTTGCTCGGCGTCCCGCAGGAGCTCGGGGTCAAAGCCGTCCGGGCCGGTGCGGGCGGCACCGATCTGGACAATCCGGGCCAGGGAGGTCAGCCGGACGGACAGGCCGCTGCCACCGCTGCCCATCCAGGTCGCAGTGGGCTCTCTTATGGTCATCGGGCGGCCTCAAGCGCGTCGGCGGCCTGACGCAACTGCTGCGCTATCTCGTCGTCCAGTTCACCGGCGGCATTGACGACCGCCGCGAAACGCAGCATCTCCTCGTCGAAGAGCAACGCGATCCGCTCGTGCAGGTCCTCTCGTGCCTTCGCGCTGATGTCGCGCAGTTGCCCGGCCCCGAAGAGCGACGTGAGCAGGTGCTGCGGGACCGCGCTCACGCCCTCGGCGGCCGTGGTGGCGCCAGCGTCGAAACCCAGCAGCCCGATCACCAGCACCGTGCTCAGCGAGTCTTCATCGAATGAGATGATCCGCGCGATCGACCGTTTGGTCACGCTCTGCGCCTGAACCAGATGCAGCACGTGATCCTGCCAGCCGCTGACCGCGCGCACCGACCGGGTGGCCAGGTCGGGCGATGACCGCCCGAGTGCCGCGGCCGGCTCCCATAGCAGGTCCGCAGGCTCATCGGCCGCGCCCCCGCCGGTGCGGACGGGGCCCATGTCCAGGCCAAGGATCAGCCCCGCGTCGGCCGCGAACTGTGAACTTGCCCAGTCCTCATCGCGGTTGCCAGCCGACAGCCGGTCGAGCAGGGCCGTGCCCGCCGGGTGAGCGCGCCACCGGCTGATGCACGCCTCCGCGGCACGGTCGGCAACGGACACCACGAGCGACTCGATCCCGGCGCGCACGGCGGCCTTGAGCGCCTGCGCCCGCCCCTGCGAACCTCGCTTGTGCTGCTTTCCGGCCGACCCGCCCCGGCCGGACTGCAGCGAACGCAGCAGATCGCCAGTGCCGGCGAAGTCCTGCCACCGGGCGAGGATCTCGCCCCGGAGCAGCGAGCCGTTCCGCAGCGCGTCAACGGTCTCCGCGAGCGCGCTCGCGTACGCGCCCTCCACCTGGGCTCTCAGGTCCGCGCGCACGGCGAGTTGCGCGGTTGCCTCGGCGGCCAGGCCCGGGATCCTGGTGCGGAACGTATCGAGCACGCCGGCCATCGTCTGGGTGAGGACAGCGACCCGGCGGTCTCCGCGGGCGGCGGTGTCCTCCAGCCACTCGCGAACCGGGCTGGAGGCCTCGGGCGGCAGCCGTCCTTCGGTGATCACGGTCTCGTTGATCACGAACCGCTGGTTGTCCCCGAGCCCGTTGGCTCTCAGCATGGCACCGAAATGGTTGGTGAGCTCACCCGCGCCTGACGGGGGGACCCGGGACAGCACGATGCCCAGCGCGGCGCCCCTGTCCCTGGCGTGCTGCAGCAGTTCCCAGACGCTCTTATCGGCATAACGGCTGGCACTGGTCATGAAGAGCCACAGATCCGACGCGTCGAGGAACTGGTGCGCGAACTCGCGGTGGGCCTGCACCACCGAGTCGATGTCCGGGGTGTCCAGCATCGCCACCCCCCGGGGCATTCCCTCGCTGGCCGCGAGCACGAGCAGGCCATCGCGGCCCGACCTGGCCAGTCCTTCCTGGCGCACGCGGGGCACGGTAGGCAGGAACACGTTCTCGGCGAACCAGTCCGCGTCATCGGGATGGCACGCGAGCACGGGGCTGTTCGTCGTCGGCCGACGCACGCCGGTGTTGCTGACCTGCATTCCGACCAGGCTGTTCACGAGCGTCGACTTGCCGGCCCCGGTCGAGCCGACCAAGGCCACCAGGATCGGGGCACCGGACTGGCGCAGCCTCGGCAGCAGGTAGTCGTCGATCTGGCTGAGCAGCTTGCGTCTCTCCGCTCTCGCTTCGTCGACGCCCTCGGTATCGAAGAGCAGCGTCACGTCGACGATCCGGTGCCGCAGCCCGAGGATCGCGGCCTCGAGTTGCCGGGCGTCCACCCGGCGGTACGGCGTCTCCGGTGGCGCAGCGGCACCGGCGGCGGGATCGCCGGTCACCACATCGCCGGTCACCACGGTGCCCGGCGCGGCCAGCGGGGCAGCGGGCGGGCCCTGGGCAGGCGGCGGCGTGTCCGCGCCAGCGGTGCGCGCGGAAGCGGCCGTCACTCCCTGTCCCTCCGTCATTACCCTCCTGCCGTACTGATCCCCGGCACCCCGGATGGTGCCCGCGCGGGCGCGGGCGTAAAGGTGCCCGCCGGGGCTCCCCCGCCTGGCCCGAGCGAGAGCCGGGCTATCTGCGCCGCGACGTTCACGACCTCCCCCACCACGACTACCGCCGGAGGACGGACGCCCGCTGCTGATACCTGCCGGGCGACCGTGTTCAGTCCTGTGGTAATTATGTGCTGCGTGGGCAGGGTACCGTCCACAATGACGGAAACAGGGGTGCTCTCGGCACGACCGTGCTGAATTAGCGCGGCGGCGATGAGCTCCAGGTGCTCTAGTGCCATCAAGAGCACCAGTGTCGCAGTTGAGCTGCCCAGGGCGGCCCAGTCCACGGTGGAGCGCTGGTCGCCCGGCGGGACGTGCGCCGAGATCACATGAAACTCCTGGGCGACGCCACGGTGGGTGAGCGGCACCCCGGCCGCGGCCGGCACGGCGGTCGCGCTTGACACGCCGGGCACCACGGTCACCGGCACGCCCGCGTTCAGGCAGGCCAGCAGTTCCTCCCCGCCGCGCCCGAAGACGAACGGGTCACCGCCTTTGAGCCGGACGACGAAAAGACCCTCCAGGGCCTTGGTCACCAGCAGCGCGTTGATGTCGTCCTGAGCCATCGCCCGGCCGCGCGGGATCTTGGCCGCGTCCACGATTTCCACGCTCGGCGCGAGTTCGTCCAGCAGGGACCGGGGCGCGAGCCGGTCGGCCACGACGACGTCGGCGTCGGCCAGGATCTGCCGGCCCCGCACGGTGATCAGCCCGGGATCTCCCGGGCCGCCGCCGACCAGGGCGACACCGCCGGTGCGGCGCCGGTGGTGGCGTGCGCTCAGCGCGCCGGACCGCAAGCCGGTGAGCACCGCGTCCCTGATGCCCGCGCTGCGCCGGGGATCGCCGCTCAGCACACCGACCCGCACGTCCCCGGCCTGCCCAGACGCCGGGGTCCAGGCGGCCGAGGCGGCCGCGTCGTCAGCCCGGACACACCAGATCCCCGCGGCCTCGGCCGCCGCGGCGGCGGCCGCGTTCACCACCCGGTCATCGGTGCACGCGCAGACCAGCCACGCGCCCTGGCCGTCACCCGCCGTGTAACCACGCGGCTCCCAGCGGATCCGGCTGGCCAGGACGAGGTCGTGCAGAGACGGGCTCAGGTCCGGAGAGACGACGAGAACGTCGGCGCCCGCGTCAAGCAGAGCGGGAACCCGCCGGGTGGCCACGGTCCCGCCGCCGACGACCAGCACGCGGCGGCCATTCAGGCGCAGCGCGAGCAGGTACGGCGCGGCCTCGACGGCGACCATGACAGTCCGCTCTCCTCCACTTCTAGCTGGCCGACAACCGAGCGTAACGGCAGTTCAGGGCCGGCCGGACGCCAGTGGTCTGCGTGCCGACCACTAGCCGGCCTGCGCCGCTCCTCAGCGGCTTAGCCCCGGCCGGCTGCGGCGCCCAGGAGAGCATTGAATGCGGCGGCGGCCACGGCGGCTCCCCCCTTCTCCGAGAGATTGCTCAGCGAGGGCAGGCCGCTGGCGCGAAGCGCGTCCTTGGCCTCGGCGGCGCCTGCGAAGCCGACCGGCAGGCCGATGACGAAAGACGGCTGTACATCCCGGTTGATGACCTCTTCCAGCGCGGTCGGCTCGCAGCCCACGACCCAGATGGCCCCCGGGCCGGCCTGCCCGAAGGCCAGGCGCACGGCCGCGGCGGCCCGGCTGATGCCCGCGGTGCGGGCCAGTCGCTCGGTCAGCGGCTCGTCGCTCTTACAGGTGACCGGGTGGCCGGTGATCCCGGCCACGACCATCGCGGCGTCGGCGACCACCGCGGCGCCCGCCGCGACCTCGGCGACCGCCGTGGCCAGGGTCTCCTCATCGCAGACCAGATCAGTTGCGTAATCGAAGTCGGCGCTCGCCACGATGACGTGCTCAGTGACGGCCCGGCTCAGCGGGGGTAGACGGCTCAGGTCGATGCGCGAGCGCACGATCGCCTGCGACTCATCCGGGTGGCTCGCCTCCGCGCGCGGATGTGCGGCCCCGGTCGTCATGGGATCACTTCCTCCGGTGCCCGCCCAGCCGTGCTGCCGTGAAGCTACCAGCATGGCACACCGGCAACCTGGTCACTGGGCCATACGCTGCGCCGCTACACTAACCACGCACCGCATGGTCGCGTTTCCGAGAACAACACCTGGAACCACGTCGGGCAACGCGACAGCCGGGCACGGCGGGATTGAATGACCGATTTCGGCGCGAAGAACAGGCCGCAATCAGGTATATCCCACCGCGCGAGACAGCTGAATTGCTCAGCGTTTCGACAGATTGTACTCAGCTCGACCGGCCACCATATGTCGGCTAGGTCCGGTGTAACCGGGTGGTAACACGACGGCGTACGGCGAATGGAGAATCGATGGCGGATGGAGGACGTCCCCGGGTGCTGGTAACCGGTGGGGCCGGATTTATCGGACGGCGGCTGGTCAAGGCACTGCAGGATTTGGGCGCCGAGGTCACCGTGGCGGACAAGCGCCCGCCGCGCGATCCGGACGTGCGGGCTGTCGTGGGCGACCTGTGCGATCCGTCCGTTGCCGACCAGGCCGTGAGCCCAGGCACCGACGCCGTCATGCACCTGGCCGCCGTGACGTCGGTGCTCCGCTCGATCGAGGACCCGGTGGAGACCTACCGGACCAATGTGGATGTCACCGCCACCCTGCTCGAACTCGCACGCAACCGTGGCGTCGCCGCGTTCCTGCTCGCTTCCACGAACGCCGTGGTCGGCAACGTCGGCCGGAAGGTCATCACCGAGCAGACCCCCGCCCGGCCGCTGACCCCCTACGGGGGCACCAAAGCGGCCGCCGAGATGCTGCTCAGCTACTACTCCGCCAGCTACGGCGTGGCGGGCTGTGCCCTCCGGTTCTCCAATGTCTACGGCCCGGGTATGGAGGCAAAGGACAGCTTCGTGCCGCGGCTGATGCGAGCCGCGCGCGATGGCCGCGGCGTCCAGGTGTACGGGGACGGCAACCAGGTCCGGGACCTGATCCATGTGGACGACATCGTCGCGGGCATACTCACCGCGTGGCGGGCCCGCGCGACCGGCCCGCTGATCCTCGGCGCCGGGGAATCCCTCACGGTGAACGACATCCTGCTGGCGGCGCGAAGCGTCACCGGTGCGCCGTTGCCTGCCGAGCACATCCCGGCCAAGCCCGGCGAGATGCCAGCCGTCATCGTGGATATCTCCGCGGCGCGGGCGCTCGGCTATTCCCCCTCCTGCGACTTGAAGTCCGGCCTGGCCACGGTCTGGCCGGACTTCGCGGCGGGAGCCAAGGCTGTGGTGACGGCGCCATGACCTCCTCGCCGAACGCCGACGAAGCAATCGACACCGCCGCCATCGAGGCGTTCGCCGCACAGTACGGCGACCGCGCCGCGCACCTGCCGCCCGTTTCCATCGTGATCGCCGCCTTCAACGAGGAAGGCGTGCTCGGCTCGGTAGTCGAGTCTCTTCCGCCGTCCCTCTGCGGGCTCACCACGTCTGTGATCGTGGTGTCGGACGGCTCCAGGGACGGGACGGTGGCCGAGGGCCGCGCTCATGGCGCGCTCGTCTGCGACGTCCCGGTCAACCGCGGCCAGGGCGCCGCGCTCCGGCTGGGCTACCGCCTGGCCCGGGCGGGCACGGCCAGGTACATCGTGACCACCGACGCCGACGGCCAGTACAACCCGGCCGAAATGGAGCGCGTCCTCGGTCCGGTCGTGTCCGGCGAGGCCGATTTCGTGACCGGGTCGCGCAAGCTTGGCAGCCAGGAGACAAAGGACCCGGTGCGCCGCCTGGGCACGTGGGTCTTCGCGGTGACCATCAGCGTGCTGACGGGTCAGCGCATCACCGACTCCTCGTTCGGGCTGCGCGCGATGCGCGCCGAGGTCACCGGGGCGGTCCGCCTTGAGCAGCCCCAGTACCAGTCGTCCGAACTACTGATCGCCGTGCTGGCCAGGGGATTTCGCGTACTGGAGGTGCCCGCCACGATTCACAAGCGGCAGGTGGGCGAGAGCAAGAAGGGCCACAACGTGCTCTACGGCCTCCACTTTGCCGGCGTGATCGCGCGCACCTGGTGGCGGGAACGTCAGCGGCGCGGGCCCCGCTCGGCGACCGCGTCGTCCACGGCTTCCGCCGGGCGGCCCGCCGGCGGCCCGGCGGGGAGCCGGGCCCATGCCGCGGAACCGTTGGCTCGCGCCGAGCCCATGGCCAGCGCGACCCGGGCCGGATCCGCCCCCGCTGCCGGAGACGGGCCCGCCGCCCCTGACGGCCGGGCAGCAGGCGCTGACGGGCGGGTGGATCCCCGGTCCGCGAAGAGGACGTAGTGAAAAATCACGAACCTCGTGACGAACGTTACGCAGTTCGCCATGAGGTAGGCAACGTCCACGAACAGCACCCGCATCGGATGCGAGAGACCCATCCGCAGGGCCTCCTGGTTCGCGAACTTCGCCGTCAGCGTCAGAACGACCGCGGCACCGACCGATACCGTCCAGAACGGCAGGGTCTCCCGGACCAGATTCGGTCTGCCCTTCCGCTCCCACGCCCAGCGGCTCAGGATGTAGCTGACCGCCGCGCCAGCGAACCACGCCGCGACCGCCGAGATGCCCGCCGTCGCGTGCGCGGGCCCGAGCAGGAGCGTCAGCGTGATCTGGCTCGCCGCGAAGGAGACGACCGCCACGGGCACGAACCTGCTGAACCGCCTGCCCAGCGAGGTCCGGAGCCGACGCCGCAGGGACGCGACAAACCGGGGCGCAACGAGTGTCATGGGAGTCCTAGCTACTCGGAAGACCGACAGGTCATCCAGACAGGTATACAGTACGGGAACCGAACGAGGCTGGAAGTAGGCGACCTCCGCATTGAGGCTGGGCCGCGTCGGCGTGGACGCCGGCAGCGGGCAGCAGATGTAGGCCATCGCGGACGGGCACCCCCTGCTATCAGGCGCCGACCGGGGAAGCATAGGCGCCGCGTGACGGGAACAATCCAAGCGACACACACCGACAAGGCAGGAGCAAGGTCATGAGGATCTTGGTGTTGGGCGGGGACGGTTACCTCGGGTGGCCGACCGCGCTTCACCTCTCGGCGTGCGGCCACGACGTCGCGGTGGCGGACAACTTCGCCCGCCGAGGGTACGACCACGAACTCGGCGTTGACAGCCTGGTGCCCATCGAGACCCTGCAGACCCGCGTCGCGGTGTGGCGGGAGTACACGGGCAAGGACATCAGGTGTTACATCGGCGACCTCGTGGACGCGCCGTTCACCTACCACATAGTGGAAGACTTCCAACCCGACGCGGTGGTTCACTTCGCCGAGCAGCGCGCCGCGCCGTACTCGATGGTTGACCGGAAGCACGCGGTCTACACCCAGACCAACAACGTGATCGGCAATCTCAACCTGCTGTATGCGATCGCCGAGACCAATCCGGACATCCACCTGGTCAAGCTGGGCACGATGGGTGAGTACGGCACGCCCAACATCGACATCGAGGAAGGCTGGCTGGAGGTTGAGCACAAGGGGCGCAAGGACCGGGTCCTGTTCCCGAAGCGCCCGGGCTCCTTCTACCACCTGTCCAAGGTCCACGACAGCCACAACATCGAGTTCGCCTGCCGGATCTGGAATCTCCGCGCCACCGATCTCAACCAGGGCGTCGTCTATGGCCAGCAGACCCCGGAAACGGCCAGGGACGAGCGGCTAGCCACCAGGTTCGACTATGACGCGGTGTTCGGCACCGTGCTGAACAGGTTCGTCATCCAGTCTGTTCTGGGCCAGCCGCTGACTGTGTACGGGGAGGGTAGCCAGACCCGCGGCCTTATCGACATCAGAGACACGGTCCGATGTGTCCAGATTGCCTGCGAGAACCCAGCCGACCAGGGCGAGTTCCGGGTCTTCAACCAGATGACCGAGTCCATGTCGGTCGGCCAGATCGCCGAGACCATCGCACGGTGCAGCCCCGACGCGGTCAAGATCGAGCACCTGGACAACCCCCGCGTCGAGCTCTACGGCCACTACTACAACGTCACCCACACCAGGCTCGTCGAGCTCGGCCTTGAGCCACACCTGCTGTCGGACACGCTGATCGACTCGCTGCTCGGCATCACGAAGCGGTACGCGCACCGGGTCCGGCTTGAGGCGCTCCGCCCGACGATCCAGTGGCGCAAGCCCGCCAGCGAGGCGACCAAGTAGCACGCCCTGCGTGGCACATACGTAGCATGCCTGCCTCGACAGTCCCAGCCGCTAGCAGGAGAGCAGCATCAGGGTGACAAGCCCGTCAGGCGGCCCTGGCAGCGCATGCTGTGTTCGAAGAACGCGTCCCGATCGGTGATCACGTTCTCGAACTGGCCGAAAAGCTCGAAGCTCACCATGCCGAACAACGCCGTCCAGCCCGCCACCGCCCGCGCGGCCACATCATCGGACACCTTCGCCATCACCGAGGCGCGCAGCGCGGCCGCGTCCGGGCCGAACGACTGCGGGGGGGGCGGGCAGATGCCGGGCGGGTCCAGCGCGCCCGCCCGGTGGGCGTCGCTGATGATCTTCCCGTAGACGGTGGCGGCCCGGGTGGCGGGCGCGATCGTCTGCTGCGGCGCCTGGTAGCCCGGCACCGGCGAGCCATAGACCAGCGCGTACTCATGAGGATGGGCCAGCGCCCAGTTCCGCACGGCGCGGCAGACCGCGAGCCACCGCCCGGTGTAGTCGCCCGATGGGCATGCCGCGTCCGCCTGTTCCGCGGCCACGCCGATCGCGTTGTACCCATCGATGATCAACGCAGTGAGCAGGTCGTCGCGGCTCGGGAAGTACCGGTAGATCGCCGAGGAGACCATCCCCATCTCCCGGGCGACCGCGCGCAGCGAGAGGCCGGCCGCGCCCTCGGTGGCCAACTGGCTGCGCGCGATCTCGGTGATTTCCCTGGTGAGTTCCTCGCGGACTCGCTCCCGGGCGGTGCGGCTTGCGTTCACGCCAGGATTCTAGCAGAGCACCGTCTCCATTAAAGAGCACTGCTCTGCGCTGTCAGGCGCCTAGCTGTCAGGCGCCTGACAGTTAGGCGCCTAGCTCTTGGGCGCCGCCACGCCCGAGGTCTTTCCGCCGGACCGGCGCTGGGTCCTGATCGAGCGGATGATGACGGCGATCCCGAGCACGCCAGCCGGCGCCAGGGTGATGAGTGCGGGCAGCTGGTACCGCCAGGAGAACTCGAACACGTCGGATACCAATGTCACCGACACTGCCGAGGCGAAGAACAGCAGGCAGGCCAGGGCGAGCTGGGGGGTCCCCGGGTCCGCCCGCCGGCGCAGCAGGGCAGCTGAGCCGGCCAGTCCGGTCAGCGTGAATACCACCAGCAGCGGGCCGGGGGTGTAGCCACCGCCGAGTTGGTAGGCGCGCAGGAATGTGGCCACGGGTCGCCACACGGTCGGCGGGCCGCCGCCGAAGCGCTCGATCACGCCCTTGACGATCGGCATGGTGGCATGCGGCGGGTGGTACGGGTACGTCGTCTGGAACTGCCAGCGGTAGATGGGCGTGTCACCCGGGCTCGTCGTGCGGGTGATCGCGAAAACCTTCACCACGTCACGCCGGTACGTATCGAGCACCCGCAGCGGCTGCTGGGTCAGCACCCTATGGTTGAAGTCGGAGACCAGTGTGTTGGTTTCAGCGCGCGGCAGCTTCGAGTAGTACGGCTGGACCGGGGAATTCTGGGCGTACTCGAGCCAATCGGGCCCCTTGGCCTGCTGCGCCCTCGTCGGGCACATTCCCCGCTCGGCTGAGGGCAGCCTGATGGTCGCGCAGTCGACAGATTCCGCCATCCTCCCGTAGAGGGATGTGCCGCCCACATGCGACAGGGAGAAGCTCCCGGAGAGCACGTAGGAACCGGTGCAGTAGGCCAGGATGGGCAGCGCGAAAGCCGCACCAAAGATGGCTGCCTTGCCGATCGCAGGCCGCCACCCGCCACTGGCCACAAGCACGTAGATCGCTGCAGGCAGGATCAGGGCTTCGCCGACCTGAGCGATGGTGGCCGAGGTTCCCAGCACGATGCCCGCCGCGACGGTGCGCCGCCAGCTGGCCCTCGGCTGCCAGAGCAGGACGGCCAGGCCAGCCACGATGAGGGCCTGGAACCAGGTGCCCGGCATGATCGTCTGCTCGTCTTGCAGCTGGTAGGCGTCCAGCAGGACCGGCGCCATGGCCAGCGCGGCCAGCCAGCGGGACGCGCCGCGCCGCAGAAGGAGCAGGTAGATGACCACCGCCATGGCCAGGCCCAGCAGATGCTGGATGGCGACGACGGCGTCGAAGTTGCCCACCAGCAAGATCGTCCGCAGAGGTCCCTCATAGCCGACCGGATCGTTACCGTAGGCGTTGTA
Source organism: Streptosporangiaceae bacterium (assembly GCA_036394075.1). Taxonomy (GTDB): domain Bacteria; phylum Actinomycetota; class Actinomycetes; order Streptosporangiales; family Streptosporangiaceae; genus JAWWPY01. The sequence continues at coordinate 12,760 of DASWFT010000594.1, read as the reverse complement.
CAGGTACCTCTCCGCGTCGAGGAACAACGCGGGGCGGTAGGCCAACTGGACCAGCACCCGGAGCGCCAGGCCCACGGCCAGCAGCGCGGCGGCCAGCCAGTGCCGCCGTAGGCCAGCAGCGACCCTGGCCGTATGCCGACGGGCCGTCTGGCCGGGCCTGGCCGACTCGGGCTGGTGGGCCTGGCGGTCCGCGTCTTCGGGCTTCACCAGGCTGTTCGATCTCACCATTTTCCTCGAACAAGCTGCCCGCCGCTGGAATTGAAGAGGGCGAGGAAGACCGTGACAATCGCCAGCCATCGGGTCATCCGGTTGCGCGGAACCTGGGTCAGCGCGGCCCATGCGATCGCGGTATACCACGCAAATACCCATGGGGCGACGAGGACCCAGGCGAATGTCAGAGCGAATGGCGCCACGACTTCGCGCGGCTGATCTGAAGAGATCCGCCGATATATGAACCCCGCGACCACGACCATCGCGATCGGCCACAGAAAGCCGATGACCGTGGCCATGCTCGCCTTATCGACGCCCAGCGTCTGTCCCAACAGCTGGTAGAGCCGCCATGGCGATGGCAGCGTGACCAGCTTCAGCCCACCGAAGAGCGGTTTCAGCGCGTCAAGCCCGTAGAAGCTGTATTGCAGGGCCACCGTCACCAGTGACACGGCCGCGATCCGGGTGGTGCGCATCCACTCGTGTCGTCGAAGCAGTGGCCACGCGAGCCCGACCGCGACCAGCACCGCGTTGGCCTTGACCCCGCAGGCCAGGCCGATCAATACGCCGATCAGTACGTCGCCCGACATACCCGAGACGCGACGCGCCACCTGGATCGCGCAGATGGCCGCCGCCGCCACGAACGTGTCGAGATGACCGCCGCCCACCAGTTGCTGAATGAGGACCGGGTTCGCCGTCCAGAACAGCGTCGCCCGCACAGGATCGTCCGAGGTCTTGAGGAGCAAGAATCCGACGCCGACGAACACGATGCCGTTGAGGATCATCAAGACCCAGACGGTGGTGGCGACGTGCGCGCCGCCGATCGTTGCCGCGAATCTCTGGACCATGGTGGCGAAGGGGCCGTAGACGGACGGCTGCCTCTTCCACACCGCCCCGACGACATGGGTATATGCGGAGTGACGCCCGAGCCATGCCATCGGGTTGGTCGTATACGGATTCCCGCCCAGCGCCGCTATGCGACCATACGCCGCGTAGCTCGCGGTATCCGATGAGCCAACCGGGGTGAGGCTGACCATGACCGCGACGACGCCCGCGCTGACCAGCAGCAGGTGACGCGGGTCGGGGCGCCACCCTTGGCTGTGCGCCCACAGCATCCCGGCGAGCCCCGCGCAGGCGAGGATGTCTCCCGCATAGAGCCACACCATCGCGATGATGCCGTGGTGGCTCAGCGACGGCAGGAGGTACGACAGCGGCAGCCTGATGGGCAGTGTCTCGGCGTTCGGCGCCGTCGCCCCGACGATCATGCCCAGCAGCAGACCGACTCCGGACACGGTGATGGCGACCTTGGGGTTGGCGAGCCCGCTCCAGGCGAGCTTGCGGATCACCGTGCTCATGAGCCGCTCGATCGGCCCAGTCGGACCGCGCCCTTCGACGGGACCGTATGTCCCGGATTGGCTGGCCTGCTCGGCCGATCCGGACGAGCCGGCCGGCCGGCTGGACACTTGTGTCACCTGGGCCATACCTCCGTTGGGCCCTGCGCGGCTTCTGTCGGTGCAGGTGTCACCACGCCACTGGTCTTAGGGTCCCAGATGCCCTCATTACTTTTGGCTGGCCCTGCCCGCACGTCTATGCCCAGCGTAGGGGGACAACCCAAGGCTCCACGCCAATTTGCCAGGAGATGACCGAAGTTCGTCAGGGCGGTGCTCCCTGTTCACGGCACCAGTTACTTAGGCAGGTCAGATATCCAGGGGCAAAGTCGGTGGCGATCCGCAGCTGGTGATCGGCATCGGGGAAGACGACGGTCTGCTGGTGCCGCGCCGTGCGGGCAGCTGTCTCGTCGTAGCGCACGATGCTGGCCTGGATGGGTACCAGCGGATCGCTGCGACCGAAGATAGCCAGGGTCGGGATCTTCAGCCGGACAAGGTCGTCGTAGGGGTCGTGGTCACCCCACGCGCTCAGCTGCGACCAGACCGTGCCGTCCAAGGTGAAGCCGACGGCGCGCAGCACCGCGTACCAAGGCTCGTCCTGGTAAGCGTCGATGAAGCGCTGTCCTTCCTGGTGCCCGTGGCCCGCGCTCGCCGCCGCAGTCAGCTGCCGCACCAGGGCCGCAGCCACGCCCTGCTCGACGCCCACCCTGGTGAGGGCGAACACCGCGGACTCGGCGAAGGACACCGCCGGGCAGGAATTCAAGATCAGATGCTGCGGCGCGCCTGGCCGCGCGCACAGGCGCAGCGCAACCCACCCGCCTTCACTGTTCCCCAGCACTCCGACCGCGCCGGAGGCGATCCGGGGATGGGCCCGCAAGGTCGCCACGGCGGCGGCGGCGTCTTGCGCCAGTTCGCCGACCGTGGCCGCAGGCCATGCACCTGTGGACTTGCCGACGCCACGCTTGTCGTAGGCGAGCACCGCCACGCCGACGCCGGCCAGGTGCTCGCGCAGCGCGTCAAACAAGCCATCGCTATGCCGGTCCGAAGGTCCCGAGCCACCAATCAGAACCACACCGGGAGCCGAAGCCGTGCCGGGACACGTTATGGTCCCGCTCAGCCGCACCCCGGCACCCGAGAATTCCACCTCCTCCGTCTCCACCCGGCTACCTCTCTGCGGCCCGTATCAGCGTCCGTCGGCGCTGGCGCATTCTTTTCGTTCGGCGTAAATATCAGTCGCCTGGCGACCAGCCAGCCATCGGGAACGCTGCGAGCATGTCGCGGACCTCGCCCGCGATCCGCTCGATGGCCGGCTCGTCATCCTTGACCGCGGCCGTGATCGCGTCGTCCATCCACGCGGCGATCTGCGGCATGTGCTCCTCACGGAGGCCGCGCGTGGTGATCGCGGGGGTCCCAAGCCGGACCCCGGACGGATCGAAGGGCTTGCGCGGGTCGAACGGCACCGTGTTGTAGTTCAGTTCGATGCCGGCCCGGTCCAGCGCTTTGGCCGCAGGCTTGCCGGCGATGCCCTGCGGGGTCAGGTCCATCAGAATGAGGTGGTTGTCGGTGCCACCGGAGACGAGTTGATAGCCCCGCGCTGACAGCGCCTCGGCCAGAGCCTTCCCGTTGGCCACGACCTGACGGGCGTAGTCGCGGAACTCCGGCTCCGCCGCTTCCTTGAGCGCGACCGCGATCGCAGCCGTTGTGTGGTTGTGCGGGCCGCCTTGCAGGCCCGGGAATACCGCCTTGTCCAGGGCCGATGCGTGTTCCGCAGTCGACATGATCATGGCGCCGCGCGGGCCGCGCAACGTCTTGTGGGTGGTGGTCGTAATCACTCCGGCGTGGCCGACAGGCGTCGGGTGCGCGCCGCCCGCGATGAGCCCCGCGATGTGCGCGATGTCCGCCACAAGCACCGCGCCGACCTCGGCGGCGATGTCGGCGAAGGCCGGGAAGTCGATGGTGCGCGGAATCGCCGTGCCCCCGCAGAAGATCACCTTCGGCCGCTCGCTGCGGGCGAGGTCGCGCACCTCGTCCAGGTCCACCCGCCCGGTGTCGGCACGCACGCCGTATTGCACGGAGTGGAACCACTTACCGGTGATAGACACCGACCAGCCGTGCGTGAGGTGCCCGCCCATGGGCAGCGCCATGCCCATGACCGTGTCTCCCGGCTGCAAGAAGGCCAGGTAGACGGCGAGGTTCGCCGGTGATCCCGAGTACGGCTGGACGTTCGCGTGGTCCACGCCGAACAGCGCTTGGGCCCGCTGCCTCGCCAGCGTCTCGATCTGGTCGATGAACTGCTGGCCCTCGTAGTAGCGGCGACCCGGGTAGCCCTCCGAGTACTTGTTGGTCAGCACCGTGCCCGCGGCCTCGAGCACCGCGAGCGATACATAGTTCTCTGAGGGGATGAGCCGGATCTTCTCGAACTGCCGGCGCGCCTCCTCGTTGATCAGTTCGGCGATCTCCGGGTCCGTACGTGCGACATGCGGAACAGGCGGTTGGTGCATGGTGACCTCCTCGGAGTGAGGCTACACACGCGCGGCGAACAAGGCAGCAAGGCGTGGCCCGGCGGCGGCACGGCCCCACGCGGCGGCACGGCCCCACGCGGCGGCACGGCCCGCACGGCTCAGCAGGCGGGCTGACGGCAGGCCCGCCTCGCAGCACGGCGCCCGCACGGCAGGTCGACCCGCATCGCAGCACGGTCCGCCCAGCGGCACAGCCTGCACGGCGGCGCCTGATAGTGGCGGGTGCGCGACTTGCGGGCTAGCTTGCGTGTAAGGTATCGAATTTTTCTTCGTTTAGAAGAGCATCTGATAGTCAAATACGCTACTATATTCTATAGCCGATGTAAGCAAGAGCCCTTCGTCGATCGGAGGTGCGTCCCCATCCCAGATCTACGCGGCAACGATCTCTCCTCCCCGGATGATCTCCCCACCGGGCTGACCCTCATGTGGCCAGGAAAGTCGGCGCTCGATGACATCATGCATGCAGCCGCCGACACTCAGCGCGAGATGGCCGCCTCGGATGAAACGCCGACCGACGACCGCGTATCAGCCCGGGACCGGCAGCCGGTGTCCCTTGCGGAGATCGCCGGCAGCATGGTCGAGGAGATGGTGCCAGGACCGGAGCTGGCGCAATGGCTGGCTGCCACAAAACCAGGAGAGCTGAACGGATTCTCGCTGGCCGGTGCCGCAGCAGCCGCGCGGCGCCTTGCGTCCTGGGCGCAGGCCCGCGAGCTAGCGGCTGTCGCTGAGATCGCGGCGCGTGCCGCGGCGCGGGACGACTCGGTTCCCGTCGGTCCCAACGGCGGACCTGCGCAGGTGCCGGATGACGCCGCGGATGAGGTGGCATTGGCCCTGTGCATGTCACGATTCGGCGCGTCATGGTGGACCAACACGGCCATCACCCTCTCATGGCGGCTGCCTAACACGCTGGATGCCCTCCGCACCGGAACAATCGACCTCTCCCGCGCCAAGCTGATCGCCGAGGCCACCAGCCTGCTCGACGACGATGCGGCGCAGGCGGTCGAGGACCGGGTCCTGCCTTCGGCCGGTCAGCAGACGCTGGGCCAGCTGCGTGCCGCGCTGCGCCGGGCCGTGATCAGCGTGGATCCTCAGGGCGCAGAGAGGCGGCGGCAGGAGGCCGAGCGCAAGGCCCGGGTTGGCCTGTACGGCGACGAGGAAGGCACGGCGACTCTGTCTGGCCAGAACCTTCCTGGTGCCCAGTCCGCCGCGGCCATGGCGCGGATCAGCGCGCTGGCCCAAGCGATGAAGTCGGCAGGGATAGAAGGCGGGATCGATCTGCTGCGCGCCCAGGCCTTCCTCGGGTTGCTGCTGGGCACGCTGCCCCCGATCCCCCCGTCCGGCGACCCAGGCGACCCAGGCCCAGGCGAGTCAGGTCCAGACGACCCAGGCCCGGACGACAGGGGCCCGGACGACGCAGGCCCAGGCGACGGGCACCCCGGCGACCTGAGTCCAGGCGACGGGCACCCCGGCAACCCCGGCCCAGGCCCGGATGACAGGGGCCCGGACGACCCAGGCCCAGGCGACCGGCACCCCGGCAACCCCGGCCCAGGCTGGCCGCCCGGGCCTGGCCTGCCGTGGGGTTCTGGGGGCAGGTTCGATGATCCGACGGATGAAGACGCCCCGGACATCGAGGACGAGCCCGGCGACCCGCCATGTGGACCGGCGGACTACGAAAACATTCCCGTCACTGAGGGATCCCCGCCAACCTGGCCGGACCTGTCACTTCCCGGTGGCGTTCCAGGCCCCGGTTGTGCTCCTCAATGGCCCGGCATGGCCGGAGACGACCTGGCCAGAGGCTCGCCCGGCGGCAGAGGTACCACAGATAACGCGGAATCCACTGGTATCGGGGAATCCCCCGGCGGCCAGGAGTCAGCCGACCGAGCAGCCTCCCCTGGCGGCAAGGAATCAGCAAACGCCAGGGGCTCACCCGGAAATCGGGGCTCGCCCTGGAAGGAGCCTCGTGCGCGACTGACTGTCACAGTGCCCTGGCGGACCCTCGCGGGCCTGTCCGGCGAACCCGGCAACCTGTGCTGGCTTGGCCCGGTCACCCCCCTCACCGCGCTGACGCTGGCCAGGACGGCAGCCGAGGATGGTGCCTGTGAATGGCGGGTGATAGTGACCGGACCGACCGGGCAGGCGCTAGCCGTAACACGCGTACGCCGCAGTCGAACACAGCGCTCCAGCGCGGCGGGCGGACTGTTCAGCCGGATCACCCTCACCGTCCCGGCCGAGATCCTGGAGAGCGTCACCGCACCGGCTCTTTCCCACCTACATGCCCTGGGTGCCCTCGGCGAGATTCTCGTCCGGGCCTGGCAGGCTGCCCGTGACGCTGCGACGGAAGCCTCCGGCTGGCAGCCGATGGGTACCTGTGCCCACCTGCACGCGAGCCCCGCCTACCGTCCCCCGGCCCGGCTGCGTGACTTCATCGTTGCCCGGGACCAGACCTGCCGATCCCCGATCTGCGGACAGCCGGCCTGGCGCGGTGACCTGGACCACACGATTGCGTACGAGAACGGCGGGCCTACATGCGCCTGTAACCTCGGAGCTTTGTGTCGCACACATCACCGGTTGAAGCAACGCCTGGGCTGGCGACTAGAACAAACCGCGGCCGGCGTCCTGACGTGGACCACGCCGACTGGGCGAAAATACACAGCCATCCCGGATCCATACGCCGCCTAGAAGAACTGTCGGAGCGCCGTGCAGCCAAGACTGGACAACGACTCCATCGATGTGGCGGCGGCCATCCAGCGACGGGACGATCACCGGGACCCGGAAGCCCTATCGGGCGAGATGATCGAGCAGGTCGATTTCCCAGTCCAGACTGGCGGGTTGCCGCCGAGAATGCCGGACAGCGAACCGATCGCCTCCCCGCCGCAACTCCAGCACCTTGTTCCGGTTCCCGCCATCGATGGGTCCGATCACGGTCAACTGACCCCAGGCCGCTAGCACGTCGCGCACGGCACCATCTAATGCCCGATCCACGCATTTAGTGCTGTCGCGGGTCTCTCAGAAAGCTTGGGAGTCGGCCCCTCAGGAAATCAGCTCTGCCGGATCAGTCGTCCTGCCCTTCCTGTTCATCGCCCGCCGGAGGACCGTCCGCTCGGTCACCGTCCATGCGGTCGTGGTCAATAGGTACAGCCCGGCAGCGAGCGGCAGCACGGCCGCCATCAGCACAGTCCCGAAAGGCATGAACCGGGCCAGGGCTGCCATCATCCGGCCGGCCTGCGCTGCTCCACCGGGCTGCGCTGCTCCACCGGGCTGCGCTGCTCCACCGAGCCGAGCTGCTCCACCGGGCCAAGCTGCTCCACCGGCCGGCGCGGCTCTCCGTGCGGCCCGCACGGAGAACACAGCTACCACGCAGAGCAGCACGAAGAGGATCGCGAAGACCCCACCCTGAGCGCTGAACGGGCCCGGCCCGCTGAACCAGTGGCTGCTGAGCGGCGCGCCGAGCAGATCGTGAGTGAGCAGCGTGTTGGGCCCGCCGGCGATCCTGCGGGACAGGAAGAGCCGGTACACGACACTGAAGAACGGTATCTGGAGCAGCGCGGGAAGGCACCCGGCGAACATCCCGGTGCCCTCCGCCCGGTAGAGGGCAGTGAGTTCGCGCTGCAATCGTTCTGGCTGGCGTGCGTGCCGCCGCTGCAGTTCCTGAACCTGCGGCGCCAGCCGGGCGCGGGCCTTCTCGCCGCGCAATGCGTAATAGCTGAGCGGCAGCACCAGCAACCGGACGGCCATGGTGAAGACGATGATCGCTACGGCGACGGCCAGGCCGCCAAGCAACGGGGCGAAGGCGGCCGCCAGTGCGGACACAAGGTTATAGGCGGCGTCCACAGGAACACCGAAAAGACTTGACATAACGAGAGCCCTCCAGCGGGTCAAGGAAATGGATGACTTGCTGGAAGCGGCCGCGGGCACGCCGGGACCGAGGCGTCAGCGGGCAGCGACAGAGAGCACGGCCGGCCAGCGCCGGATCACGGAAGGCGGGGTCAGGCGGCCGCCGGGCTCGCCGTGGGCGCTCGGGGGCGGGACCGGCCCGGCGCGTCGGGATCACGCTGAGGCAGGAATCCGGCCCGCCATGACTTGGCGCGCAGCGCAGCGACCCGGCAGCCGAGAGGAACCGCAGCCGCCGTGGCGGCGATCCGCGCGCCCTGAGCGAGCAGCGCCACGAGCATGCCGGTGAGCGTGATCGCGGCCAGCACCATCACTCCGGACTGATGCCCACCGGACAGCAACACGAGGTCGTGCGTGGGGACGCGCCCGAAGGCCGCGAAAAGCGCGAAGCCAGCAGCCCGCCCGAAGGCAGCAACGTGCTCGAACGCGCCGGACAGCGCGCCAAGCCCGCCCTGCGCTGTCGCGATCACGGCAACCTCCGTGCGTACGTATGCGCCGCGCCGGGCCCGCGACCGGCCCCGGACAAGGCTCAGCTTAACCCGGCGCACCGCAGCCAGGCCATGCTCAGAGTCCGCGCCCACACCGCGGCCGGGCCATGCTCAGTGCCCGCGCCCACATCGCGACCGGGGCCGTGCTCAGAGTCCGCGCCGCACCGCGGCCGGGCCATGCTCAGAGCACGCGCCGCAGGCTCTGGTAGATCCCATCGACCAGCGCCATCCGGCGCTCATCGTCGAGCAGGTTCATCCCCATCCGGTTCATGACGTAGGCACCGGCGACCCCTGTCTCCGGATCGGCCCACACCGCCGATCCGCCGAAGCCGTCGTGGCCGAAGGCGTCTGGGTTGGGGCCGTAGTGGTGCTCCGGGCCGGACAGCCCGAACCCGAGCCCGAACTCCAGCGGGATGCCCAGGACCAGGTCGGTACACCTGCCCTGACCCATGCAGGCCTCCTGAAGGATGGACACGGAGATCAGGCCCTCTGACCCGTCCACGAGCGACCCGAAGATCGTGGCCAGGGCGAGCGCCGTCCCGTGCCCGTTCGCGGCCGGGATCTCAGCCATCCGCCAGCCCGGTGCGTTGGCCTCATCGCCAGTCAAGGGCGGATTGGCCAGCGCGGCCATCGCCGCGGGATGGGCGTTGGCGTAGACCTCGGCCAGCCCGGCCTGCTCCTCGGCGGACGGCCGGACCCCCTGCAGATCGGAACAGCGTTCCAGATCTTCTTCCGCGAGACCGATGTGAAAATCGGCACCTAGCGGGCCGGCCACCTCCCCGGCGAAGAAGCTGCCGAGGCTCTGCCCGGTGATCCTGCGGACGACCTCGCCGACAAGGAAGCCGAACGTGATCGCGTGGTATCCGCTGACCGTGCCCGGCTCCCACAGGGGTTCCTGGACGGCCAGCAGCGCCGTGATCTTCTCCCAGTCCTCGTAGTCCGCGGCGGTGACCGGAACGGTGAGCCCGGCCAGCCCGCTGCGATGGCTCAGCACCCAGCGCAGCGGGATCTCCCCCTTGCCAGCGGCCGCGAACTCTGGCCAGTACGACGCCACGGGCACGTCTGGGTCAATCCCGGCCCGATCCATCAGGATGTGCGCGCACAACGAGGTCATTGGCTTGGTCGTGGACCAGACGTTGGTCAGGGTCTCCTCCTGCCAGGGCCGGGTGCCAGCCGAATCGGCCCAGCCTGCCCACAGGTTCACCACTGGCTCGCCGTGAGCGACCACGGCGGCGCTGGCGCCAATCTCGTCACGGTCCGCGAAGTTCTCGGCGAAGGCGTCCCGGACCGGCTCGTATCCCGCCGCGCAGGTTCCCTGGATCTCGGTCTCGGTAACGCTCATGCCGGCCTCCCTGCCGTTCGAAGCGCTGGCCGGAACCCGGTCTTCCGGAGTTCTGCCTCCTGCCGCGAGTACCCGCCGACGCTCTTTCTTCTGGCGCAAGTTCATCTGGCCCACGTGCCTGTCCGCAAGTAGCTCTTTTCCCAGGCCACCAGGTACGGCTGGCGCGCGGAAAACAGCCGCCCAAAAAGTGTTGGCACCGAGGCCTGCGCAGCTCTAACAGGTGAGCCCACGATGGCGTCCGGCACCCGGCCGACGCCACGAGGAACCCGGAGGCACCGATGTTCACCAGCCGTCACGCGCGCCACGCCCGCCCCGCCGGCCATCCTCGCCCGGCCAGATCCGCCAGCCCGGCCCACCCCGCAGGTTCTGCCCACCCCGCAGGTTCCGCCCGCCCCGCAGGTTCCGCCCGCCCCGCTGGCCCGGCCCGCCCCGGACGTCACGCCCGGCCTGTGAACAAGGTCAGCCGCACGCGCCTTGGCGCGAGGGTCGTGGCCTTGCTGGCCGTCGGCACCACCGTCTTCGGGCTTTCGGCTTGCTCCCCGGGCGCGCCCCTCCCGAACCCGGGCGTGACAGCATCCCAGCAGGCAGTGGCGGCAAAGGCGCAGGAGGCCAGTTCCACCGCCCCGACGCTCAGCCCCAGCCAAGGATCGAACACGCTTACCGCTGTGTCAGGGACGCCGAAGCGATAAAGCGGAATGGCCTGCGGGCGGGATCACAGGCGGCCTCAGTAGGCGGCCCAGTCCCTGGCCGGGCCTGATGAGGGTGCCGAGTGCGCCCTCACCGCGCCGCGGTGACGGTCCCGTTTGGGGTCACTCACAGCGCGGCAGCAGGCGCCCCAGTCCGTGGCCTGCCCGTCAACGCTGTGTGTCCATCATGTGACCTTGACCCTGCACAATGAAAGGCAGGCGCCTGTAGCTCAGCTGGACAGAGCGGCTGCCTTCTAAGCAGCGGGTCGCGGGTTCGAATCCTGCCAGGCGCACGCAATCGTCTAAGAGGTTCCCGCCCAGGTGAGAGTATGTTTCGCCGACCTGAGCTGATGATCTTCACGAAGCCTGCTTGCGGTCGCTGGCCCGCTCGGTCCAGAGGCAGTCATGCCGCCCTCCCGGTTGCCGAAAGATCCGGCGGACCCAGCCCGGCCGCTCTGCGCCTGGCCTCATCGAGCGCTTGCTTCCAGGTGATGCGGTCGGCGACGACGTGCAGCAGTCGCCGTGCGGGCGGCATGTGGTCGGGGTCGCCGGAAGTGACGGGTTCCCGGCGTAGCGGGCTGGGTCGGTGGCCGGAATGCCGATCGTTTCCATCAGCCATGCCTTGCGGTCGGCCCGGTAGTCGGCGAGGGTCTTGCCCGACCATTTGCGGGAGACCAGGACACGCCGACCGGCGTAGCCAAGATGCTCGCGGCGGTGCGCTTTGCCCTTGCAGGAGCCGGGCCGCATTCCCTCGCGGGGGTTCTTGGGCAGGACGCCGTAGCGCAGCCAGTTCGCGCAGCCTGGCGAGCATGGCTCGTACCGGAGCGCGTCGGCGAGCCGGTCAGCGTGAGCACGTTGTGCGTTGCTGTTGGCCTGATGGCCTGATCACGGACCTTTCGCAGCGCAGGCAGGTACCGGCTGCCGATCCTGGGGAGGCTGGCCCGCGGACCGGTGGCTGCCACCTCTTGACTTTGCGCCATAAAGTCCTTGGGCTCAGGCCTTGACTTTGCGCCATAAAGCAGAGTCTACTTTATGGCATAGAGTCGATGGAGGGAGACACCATGAACCACACACCCGACACCACGACCGCCGGCAACGGCGGCAGTTTCGACCCCCAGCAGGCCGCTGCCCTGCTGGACCAGACCACCCAGCAGGCACGCCGCAGGTTCACGCCCGGCCCGCCGCTGCTGTGGGTCTACCGGGCGGCCTTCGTCCTCGTCGCCTTCGGCGGCTACTGGCGGTCGGTGCGCGGCCACGACCCCTACTCCGCGCCCCCTGGTGGGCTCCTGGCCGTCATCTTCGCGCTGGTGGCCATCAACATCGGCTGGAGCACCTGGGCGCTCAAGCGCGCGGGCGCCGGCGTCAGCGGGCCAGCCCAGCGCAAGAGGCGGGCCTGGATCGGCGTCATGCTGGTGGCCTGGGTCGCCGCGTACGCGGTCACGGCGCCGCTGTACCACGCCTCCGCAAGCCACCCGGTCTGGGCGCTGTATCCGGCCAGCGCGCCGCTGATGATCGTCGGCCTGGCCGGCGCGGCCACCTCGGCAGCGCGGCGAGACTGGCCCACAGCCGGCACCACCCTGGCTATCGCCATCATCGCCGCGGTCGCCGGCTTCGGCGGCCCGGCCGGCGCGTGGCTGATCATGGGCATCGGCCTGAGCGCCGTGTGCCTGGGCACCGCCGCGTTCAAGGTCTGGCAGCAGCACCGCAGCGTCGTCCGGCCATGACCACCGACGAACTCGACCCGCTGATCCACGTCCCCACCCGGCTGAAGATCGTCGCGACCCTGGCGGCACTGCCCGACGGCGACACGCTGTCCTTCACCCGGCTGCAGGACATGATCGGGCTCACCCCCGGCAACCTGATCATCCACCTGCGCAAGCTCGAAGAAGCCGACTACATCAGCAGCGAGAAGACCAGGAACGGGACCGTGTCCATCACCACGGTCGCGCTCACCGGCCACGGCCGCAAAGCACTCGGCGCCTACACCCAGGCCCTGCGCGACCTGCTCGGCGGCCTGTAGATGGCCCGGTTGGCCCCGGTCTTCCCCTGACAGCCCCTCGTCGAGGGGCTGTCAGCCGTTGCCGGCCGGGTAGTTCAGTCCTTCCCGGAGAACCGCTCCCATGCCGCCTGCTTTGACACGCCGAGTGCTTCCCCGATGCGGGTCCAGCTGACGCCCCGGCCGCGCAGGACGGACGCATGGTCGTGAATGGCGGCATCGACCTGTGTGACCACAGCCTGA
>DASWFT010000593.1:0-32034 GCA_036394075.1 Streptosporangiaceae bacterium | reverse complement strand
CTTGATCCGGTACCGGTACAGCGGCGGCAGGCCATCGGTGACGGTGTCCACCCGGTTCTGCATGTCTATCCCGGCGAAGGACACCGGCGGCAGCGTAACCGGCGAGGACGAGCCCCCGGCGGTGGTATCCGAGCCGGTGTGGGTGATCTTCGACAGCCACAATGTCGGCGAGGTGCCATCCCCGGTGGCCGGCAGTGTCTCGGTCAGCGTGTAGGAGTCCACGGTCACGTACGACGACGACGCGGTGGAGTACTGCTCGGCGGTGATCCCGGTCAGCCGCACGGTGGAAAAGAACGACGGCCCATACTGGCTCGAGGTGCACGTCGCACCTGACGCGCATACCAGATCAAACGGCACATCCGGCCAGTTCGGCGCGTTCGCCGCATTCAGAGGGTCGCACGTACCGGACACGCACCGGTCACCGGGGGCGTAGAGGACCTTGTCGGGGATGGTCCCGAACGCGCCGCCGTCGGTGAACCCGTAATCGATGTGGTCCAGGTAGCTGTCCCGGATATAGGACACGTTGTGCGCGCCGTTGTCCTCGCCGTAATAGTTAGTGGATTGCTTGTAGTAGTAGGCCATCGCGTTGCTGTGGACGTCTTTCACGTAGTCCAGGTGCCACCGGTGGCCCATGGTGCACACCGACGAGGTGAACCCGCTGGAGTTGTAACACGGGTCCCCCGAATGGGCCGAGTACACCGGCATCGAATCGACCGAGTTGGTCACCGGCTTGCCTGAGCTCCAGCCCGGCAGCTCGTTGCGGCCGAACTGATACACCGTGCCGTTTCGTTCGGTAATTGTCCAGTAGTCGGTGTTGTAGGTCCCGGTGCCGTTGCCGGAGCTGGTGACGTGCTTGATTACGTCACCGTTGTCGGCGGCCAGTTGGCAGCTCGTCTCGGCGGCGTTGCACACCAGCTGGGTCGAGGTGCCATCCATCGACAAGGTCAGGACCGGCCCGTTATAGCACTCGTCCTGGGTGGACACCGGGGAAGCGGTGCCCTCGGGCTTGTCGGCACACGGGATGAACGACTGCTCGATGAACGCATCACCAGTCGACCACCCATCGCCGGCCCAGGACGCCTGCGCCTGAGTGGACGCCGTCTGCCCGTCCACGCTGGAAGAGTCGTACGACAGCGCCAGCTTCGGGACCAGCGACGACGCGGCCGGCGGGGCCGAGATTGGGTAGGAATACATGAACGACCCGGCGCTGCCGCCCCCGGTCCACGTGCCGGACGGCTTCATCGTGGTCGCCGCGTACGACCCCGCCGAGCTGCCTTCCTGCCCGACGCCGGTGCTGGCGGCAAGCACCACCGTGCTCACGGCGGGCGAAAGAGCCGCCGACGGGCTCGCCTGGGCCAGGGCTGCGCTGCCTGGCTGGCCGCCGACCGGAAGCTGAGCGGACACCGTCCGTGCGGCCACGTCGTTGACCGAGGACAGCGGCGTTGCCTTCCGGCAGGCAGGCACGGCCGGGGTGGTCAGCGCGCACCCCGGAAGCTCCGCCAGAGCCAGCCTGGACCCGTAGTTACCGCCGTAGGCTTGGGCAAACGCCCCGTAGTCAAGCCCCACCCGGACCGTCCCGGGGTGGCCGTTGGTTGCCGTCACCGTGAACAGAGCCCCGTCCACGCCGGCCGACCCCGCGCTGGAGTGACCTAGCACCCGCACACCCAGTGTCCCCGGGCCGGCGTAACCGTGCGGCCCGGCGACCGCCTGCGCCCACACCGGCGTCCCGGCGGCGTGGCCCACCGTCCCGCGTCCCGCTGATCCCGCGGGCGCCGCCAAGGCAACCGTGGCGGAGCCAGGGGCCGGCCACACCGGTGGCGATGCTGAGAACGAACGAGCCGCCTGATTGGGTGTCTTCGTGAAGTGGAACGCCGCGGTATGCACCCCCGGCACAGCCGGACCCGGCGAGACCGGAGGCGGCCCAGCCCGGTGCGCGGCCGTCGCTGCCACCGCGGGAACCGTCGGCGCCAAAATCAGCGCGGCCGTAGCCACCAGGCCTGCCAGCCACCGTCCACGGCGCCCTACCTGAAAACCGATCATCGGACCCTCACAAACGACGATGTGCGTAACGGTGCTGGTGCGCCGCCGTGGCGGGCTGCAGCGCGGCGGAGATGCCGGGTGGATGTGTGGCGGTCGTCAGCCGGAGGAAAAGTAGCCGTAGCAGTCGACGACGACTTGGACGGTCCCGGAACTGTTGTTGTAGACGTCGGTGGTGCCGCCGCCGGTGGCTGCAAGAGCAAGGTTGGGGATTACCTCGCTGGCGGTGTAGTTCACGTTTGACGTGCCGGGGATGCTCGTGCCATCGGGGTAGACGGTGAGGACTCCGCTGGCGGCGCCGTTCACAGCTGTGACATTAAGTACCAAGGTGGGGTTGAGGGCGATCACGGTGCCGCCCTGGGCGACGGTCAGCGTGCCGCCGGACGGCACCGGCTGGCTGTCCTGCCGAGTGTCGATCATCCGGGTCGCGCCGATGGCATGGTATTTCTCGCCAGCCGTGCCTGCGGTGAAGTAGCCCGAGACGTCACCGACCACGTCGATGGTTCCGGTAGACCCGCCTTCCCAGATATCGATCTTCCCGTCGGCGCCGACGGGCACGATCGCCATCTCGGCGACCGGCAGGGTACTGAAAGACAGATTGGACGTAGCCGGCCGGCTGGTGCCATCGGCGTAATCAGTGAGGTAGCCGCCGCTGGTTTCGTTCACCGCGGTGATGTTGATGGCCACGGCGGAAACGCCTGTGGGAATGCCGTTCGCACCGCCGATTTGCAAGGCCACGCTGCCGGCCTCGCCGATTTTGGCCTTGGGCGCCCCGGTGCCGTTGCGGGTGTCCAGGACCCGGGTGGGGGTCATGGGAGTAAAGGTCGTATCACCGCCTTTGGTCACATCTGAGGTGAAGTAGCCAGAGACGTCCCCGATCAGCTGGACAGGGCCGCTGGTGTGGTAGAGGTCGATGTAGCCGTCGGCGCCGACCGGCACGATCACCAGGTTCGCTATACCGGTGGCGGCGACGTAGTTGAGGTTGGTAGTCAGCGGCTGGGGGGTGTCTTCGGGGTAGACCGTGACGACCCCGGACGCGGTCTCCGCGGTGACCGTCACGTTGACCGCGACCGCGGTCACATTCGTCGCCGGGATGCCGTGGGCGCCGGCTATCTGCAATCGGACGGTGCCACCGCCGGCGACCGGGCCGGTGGTCCCCCCAGTACCGTTGCGGGTATCCAGGAACCTAGTCGGGGTAATCGGCTGGTAGTACCCGGCCGGCGTCTGAGCCTGCGCCGGGCTGGCGACCTGGTTCCAGGCCTGGACGTCGGCGACCTGACCATTGAAGTAGCTGGTATGGACGTTGCTGTATAGGTAGTCGCCGATCTGCAGCGGGCCGGTGGTGGTCCCGGTGAGGGCGGTGTGGCTGAGGGTGGCAATGTTGACGCCGGTGGCGTAGAGGTTCATCACGCCGGTGGCGGCCTGATAGGTGGCGGTCAGATGGGTCCACAGGGCCAGGTTCACGGAGCCGCCGGAGGCGCAGTTGTAGGTGGCGGTGGCTGTGTCGGCCGTAGCCATGCAGAAAAACCACTTGCCGCTGCTCGTATCGGGGTAGATCTTGAAGCTCGCCGCGTGGGTCATGTCCTGGGACACCACCACGCCACCGGGGGCACTGGGTTTGACCCACGCCGACACGGTGAAGTCCTGGGCTGGGTTGATGGCGGGGCCGGTGGTGACCAGGACGCTGTTGGTGCCATCGAGGGCGACGTCGGGGCTATAGAGGTCGCCGGTGTCCCAGCGCGCTCATCGTCGCCAGCGGACCGCTGCCCCCGCCCGACAGCCTCAGCGCACTGGTCGTGACAGCAGTAGACACACTCCCGCCGGCGTCGCGCCGCAACGTCGCGTCGAGGGCCTTCCAGGCTCCGCCGACGCGCTTGCGGACCGGGGCGGTCGACTGACGCAGGGTCAGTGTCCCGTCAGGATTGGCGGCCAGCGTCTGCGTCGTCGTGGTCGCCCCGGGCACTGGCACGGCGCGCCCGCTGGAAGCAGCCCGCGCCAACGCCTGACCCACGGTCAGCGGCCCCGCCGTGCGGGCCGACCGGGCGCCAGCGGCAGCCACCGCGGCCTGAGCGGGCGGATCAGCCATCACCGCCAGCGACACCAGTACCGCGACCACGGCAAACACGCGCATACCCCGCACACACCAGAAAGCCGAAGGCATAGCGAGCCACTTTCACTAAGAAAAGGCCATCACAGAACACACACGAGGCGGCTCAGGGCAGGCTCAACTCAACCACCGACCAAGGCAAAACCCCCGTTTCACGGACTCATCCAACGCCGCAGCGCCGCAAGCGCTCCAAGCCCGCATGAGCGACCAATAGCAATCAGCCGGACAAAACGAATCTTCAGCCGATCTTCAGCCGCTGTCAATACCCCGTCAGCCATCCATTTCCCTGGCCGGCTGGTATCCCGGCATCACCCCAGATCAGGACCTTGCTGCGAGCCGGCCCCGCTAACATCAACCGCCCCTGGAACGGCCGTGGTGGCCCGGCGCGCAGCCGACGGCCGCCACGGCGGCGCATCTGCGGTCGCCTGCCGACATTTCAGCGCGGCGCTCCAGCCAGCGGCGCAAGTCCGTACCATAGGTCGAGCGCGCAGGTCCGGACCCCGCCAGCGACGGCGCGCAGGGCTCAGGACCCCGGCGTGAGAGGCTGACATGACGACCCACCTGACCTACCTTGAGGCCGCGGTCGTTGGCCTGATTCAAGGCGTGTCCGAGCTCTTCCCCGTGTCCAGTCTCGGGCACAATGTCCTGATCCCGGCGCTCATCGGGGGTAGCTGGGGGAGCGACCTGACCGTCTCGAAGGCCGAGTCGCCCTATCTGGCCTTCATCGTGGGGCTGCACGTCGCCACGGCGATCGCCCTGCTGATCTACTTCTGGCGGGACTGGGTGCGGATCATCGGCGGGTTCTTCACCTCGCTCGGGCAGTTCACCCGTCCGGCGGCGGGCACCAGCCGGTGGCACCTGCAGTCCGCCGACCAGCGGCTGGCCTGGATGATCATCCTGGCGACGATCCCGGTGGGGCTGGTGGGGCTTAAGTTCGAGCACGCGTTCCGGGTCTTGTTCGGGGTACCCATCCGGGCCGCGATCTTCCTCATCGTCAACGGCGTGATCCTGCTGCTCGGCGAGCGTTTCCGGCCGCGGTCCTCGGTGGCGGCCGACCAGCGGATCGCCGCCGAGCAGCAACTCGCGCTCAGCCCGGCCGGGGGGCCCGGCGCGGCGGTCGTCGGGGGGGGCAGGCACGCCGCCGGTCACCAGGCCGTCCGGAACCAGGAAGTGGCCGAGGCGGTCGAGTCCGACCGGCGGCTGTCCACGATCGGCTATGTGGAGGCCGTCATCATCGGCTCCGCCCAGGTCCTAGCCCTGCTGGCCGGCATCAGCCGCAGCGGTGTGACCATGGTGGCCGGCATGTTCCGCGGCCTGTCCCACGAGGACGCGGCCCGATTCGCCTTCCTGCTCGCCACTCCGGTCATCCTGGCCGCCGGGGTGCTGAAGATCGGTGACCTCATCCAGAAGGGCCATGGCATTTACGGCCAGATCCTGGTGGCCAGCCTGCTGTCGGGAATCGGCGCCTACGTGTCGGTCCGGTACCTGGTCAAGTATTTCCAGACCCGCACGCTGACCCCGTTCGGCATCTACTGCGTCGTGTTCGGCCTCGGCAGCGTCATCTACCTCGGACTGGTGAAATGACCGGCCGGCTGGCCCGTCGCCTGATCGAGGAACACGGGCCGGAGCGGGCGCTGGCCGAAGTCGAACAGGCCGCTGATTGACCCCACGCCGGGGGACGCGTCGGCGGCGCCGTTGCCCAGCCGCGGTCTGCGGGTAGTACTGGAACGGCTCGTGGTGCGCGCTGTAGTCCTGCTCCTCCGTTCCGTTCTGCAGCGGGTCTGCGCACTGCATACCGGCAGGCCCGCGGCCGTCGCGGCGGTCGGCGCGAAACCGCCCCGGCTGTGGAACGTGGTCTGGCCCGCGCATATATGTACATAGACGTCACAGCTCGATGTATACTGTCGATGACTTGCTGTGGATAGTGCTGGGAGGCCTTATGTCCACGACCCAGATCGAGCTTGACCAGGGGCTACTCAGCCAGGCAGCGGCGATACTCGGCACCAAGACCAAGAAGGCGACCGTCAACGAGGCCCTGCGCCGGGTCGTGCAGGCAGAGCTTCGGCGTCGGCACGTCGACGAACTTGCCAGCGGTGCGCTCCCTGACCTCGCGGATCCCGCGGTGATGGAGGCCGCGTGGCGGTAGCGCGTTACCTGGCCGACAAAAGCGTGTGGGCTCGCCTGAGCCAGCCGGCCGTTCGTGCGGTTATCGCACAGAACGTCGACCGTGGCCTCATCGGGACCTGTCCGATCATTGATCTTGAGATTCTCTATAGTGCGCGCAACGGCCCTGAGCACGAGCATTTCCGTGCCCAACGCGAGGCGTTCGAGTACTTCCCGATGACCGACGAGATCGCCCGGCGAGCCATTGACGTCCAGGGACTGCTCGCCCAGCGATCTCAGCACAGATCGGTATCCATCCCCGACCTGATCGTTGCGGCTACAGCGGAACGGTACTCCCTGATCGTCCTGCATTATGACGGTGACTATGACCGCGTTGCCGCGGTCACCGGCCAGCCGACCGAATGGGTGGTACCTCGCGGGAGCGCCGACACCGGCCGCTGAGAACGGACACGCGGCGCAGGCGTTTCCGCGGGAAACGTGGGCACAGGCGTTTCCGCGGAAACGCCGCGCCGCTCCCTGGGTTACTCGCCTCGGGCGCGGCGGGCCCGCTGCCGGCCGCGTTCCTTGGCGTCCAGCACCGCCTTGCGCAGCCGGACGGTGGAGGGGGTGACCTCCGCGCACTCGTCGGTGGCGCAGAACTCCAGCGCCTGCTCCAGGCTGAGCGCGCGCGGCGGCACCAGCCGCTCCAGTTCCTCCCCAGTGGACTGACGCACGTTGGTGAGCTTGCGTTCCCTGGTGATGTTGACGTCCATGTCGTCGGCGCGTGAGTTCTCCCCGACGATCATCCCCTCGTAGACATCGGTGCCCGGCGGCACGAACAGCGTGCCGCGCTCCTGCAGCGAGAACATGGCGTACGGGGTCGCGGTTCCCGTCCGGTCGGCGACCAGCGACCCGGTGGCGCGCATCCGCATCGGCCCCGACCACGGCTCGTATCCCTCGAACACGTGGTGCGCGATGCCGGTCCCCCGGGTGTCGGTGAGGAACTGCGTCCGGAACCCGATGAGGCCCCGGGACGGCACGATGAAGTCCAGCCGGACCCAGCCGGTGCCGTGGTTGGTCATTTGCTCCATCCGCCCCTTGCGGATGGCCAGCAGTGAACTGACCGCGCCCAGGTACTCTTCGGGCACATCCACGGTGAGCCGTTCCACCGGCTCATGCAGGGCGCCGTCCACGTCCCGGGTGACCACCGTGGGCCGGCCCACGGTCAGCTCGTAGCCTTCTCGGCGCATGGTCTCCACCAGCACGGCCAGGGCCAGTTCGCCGCGGCCCTGGACCTCCCAGGTGTCCGGCCGATCGGTGGGCAGCACCCGCAGCGAAACATTGCCCACCAGTTCGCGGTCGAGCCGGTCCTTCACCATCCGGGCGGTGACCTTGGTTGTTGTATGCCGGGGGGTTCCGGGGGGTCGTCCCCCCGGGCTAGCAGGGTCCCGTCCGACCAGGGGTGAGGTGTTCACGCCGATCGTCATCGAGATGGCGGGCTCGTCCACGGTGATGAGCGGCAGCGGGCGCGGGTCGTCCGCGTCGGCGAGCGTTTCACCGATCATGATGTCCGGTATGCCGGCCACCGCGATGATGTCCCCCGGCCCAGCCGACTCCGCCGGCACCCGGTCCAGCGCTTCCGTTAGGTATAGCTCGGTGATTTTTACCCGTACCACCGAGCCATCCCGGCGGCACCACGCCACCTGCTGGCCGCGGCTGATCGTGCCGGACTGCATCCGGCACAGCGCGATCCGGCCCAGGTACGGCGAGGCGTCCAGGTTGGTGACATGCGCCTGTAGCGGCGCGCCCACCTGGTAGGACGGTGCGGGCACGGTTTCCTTCAGAACGGAAAAGAGAGGCTCAAGGTCGGGCGAATCCGGCAGGGTGCCATCAGCCGGCCGGTTCAGCGATGCCCGCCCGGCCCGCGCGGAGGCGTAGACGATCGGGAACTCGATCTGCTCTTCCGTCGCGTCGAGGTCCAGGAAGAGCTCATAACACGCGTCCACGACCTCGGCGATCCGCGCGTCGGGCCGGTCTACCTTGTTGATCACCAGGATGACCGGCAGCCGGGCCTCAAGCGTCTTGCGCAGCACGAACCGGGTCTGCGGCAGCGGGCCCTCGCTGGCGTCGACGAGCAGCAGCACGCCGTCCACCATGGACAGGCCGCGCTCGACCTCCCCGCCGAAGTCGGCGTGCCCAGGCGTGTCAATGATGTTGATGGTCAGCCCGCCGTGCTGGACCGCGGTGTTCTTGGCCAGGATCGTGATGCCCTTCTCCCGCTCCAGGTCGCCGGAGTCGAGCACCCGGTCGGCCACCTGCTCGTTGGCGCGGAAGGCACCGGACTGCCAGAGCATGGCGTCCACCAGCGTGGTCTTGCCATGATCCACGTGCGCCACGATCGCGACGTTGCGCAGCTCCTCGCGGGTGGCGAGCTGAACCTGAAGTGCGGGCATGCAGGAACTCACTTGGGTTGGTATCGGGTACGCCGCGCGCGGTGGCGGCTCTTCCAGTGTATTCGCCCACAGATAACCAGCGGCTGGCGCGGCCTATGCCCGACGGCGGGCCTGGCCGGGCTGCGCGGCGCAAGACCTTCTTGAGACCTTCTTGGCGGGCTCTTAACCCACTATCGGCTGTGATGACGTCCCATGCGCGACAATTACGATCCTGATGGCCCCCGTAAAGAATGGCCTGCCGTCCGGCCGCCTCATCCAGATACCGCGATCTACGAGGATTTCGCCACCCGACTCGATCAGGCGCCAGCCGCGGCCCGGGACGGCGGCCTTCGCCGCCTCTCCCGCCTGACCTGGCGCACCACCCAGCTCAGCGCCGTCGCCGCGGCCGCGTTCGCGATCCTGTTCGCCCGCACCGCGCCCACGCAGGCCACGAGCAGCCAGACCGCCGCAAAGTCCGCCGGCTCGCAGTCCTCCGCCAAGGCCACGGTCACGCCCAGCCCGGCGAGCAGCACGGCCAAGCCGACCAAAAAGGCGACGACCGCAAGCGCCGCGCCGACGCGGCCGCCGACGCAGGCCCCGGCCGCCCAGCCTGCCGCGGCGCCGGCGGTGAAGCCCAGCAGCGCCGCGGCACCACCCCCCACGCTGGCGCCGCCGACCACCGCGCCGACCCCGGCACCGTCGCCGAGCGCGGTGCAGAGCACGTCGAGCGGAACCCACTCCGGCGGATGACAGGGTCAGGGGAAACCGCTGACGGGCTGACCTTCAGAGCGCTCGGCACCGCCGTCTCGGTGCTCGTCGTCGACGAGCAGGCCGGCGAAGCCGCATCCGCCATCCTGGAAGAAGAACTGTCGCTGGTGGACGCAGCCTGCTCCCGGTTCCGCGCCGACTCCGAACTCTCCCAGCTCAACCGGGCGGGTGGCCGCCGGATCGCGATCAGCCAGTTCTTCGCCAACGCCCTGGCCACCGCGCTCACCGCGGCCCAGGTGACCGACGGCGATGTGGATCCGACCTGCGGCCGGTCCCTGGTCGGAATCGGCTATGACCGGGACTACGCCGAGGTGCGCCGGGACGCCACGCCACTCTGCCAGCCGGCCACGCCCGCGGCCGGCTGGCAGACCGTGGAACTCGACCCGGTCCTGTGCACCGCCCGCGTGCCGGACGGGGTCATGCTCGATCTTGGCGCGACCGCCAAGGCCCTGGCCGCGGACCGGGCCGCCAGCCGCATCGCGGCCGCGGTCGGCTGCGGTGTCCTGGTCAACCTGGGCGGAGACATATCCGTGGCGGGCGAACCACCGCCCGGCGGCTGGTGCGTCGGGGTGATCGACGATCTCGGCCCCGACGGGCATGCGAACGCGCTCCGGAGAGGAGCGCGCGTGCCGCACGCCGTCACCATCGCCGACGGTGGCCTCGCCACCTCCAGCACCACTGTCCGAGCCTGGCGGCGCGGCATTGCGGCATTTCATCACATCGTGGCGCCGGGCACCGGCCTGCCCGCGGAGTCGTGCTGGCGGACGGTGAGCGTGGCCGCGGCCAGCTGCGTGGACGCGAACACGGCCAGCACAGCGTCGATCATCCGCGGCGAGCAGGCGCCTGCCTGGCTGAACGGGCTGCGGCTCCCGGCGCGGCTGGTCCGCCACGACGGAACCGTGGTCACCGCGGGCGGCTGGCCGGCGGACGGCCGGACGGCGGACGGCCGGACGGCGGACGAGGCACCGACAGGAAGGCAGGCATGACGGTCAGCTTCAGCGGCCCCGGGCTGTGGTACGCCACCCGGGCGGCCGGCCTGGTGACGCTGCTCTTGCTGACCCTCAGCGCGCTACTCGGCGTGCTGACCGCAGGCCGGTTCGCCAGCCCCACGTGGCCGCGGTTCCTGACGGTGGGGCTGCACCGCAACCTGTCCCTGCTGGCGCTGGTGTTCGTTGCCCTGCACATCGCCACCACCGTGCTCGATTCGTACACCTCCATCCAGGTGAGCGCCGCGTTCATCCCGTTCATCTCGTCGTACAAGCGGGGCTGGCTCGGGCTCGGCGCTATAGCGCTGGCCCAGCCGACCCTGCGCGCCGCCGGGGGGGCAATGGGAGCTGGCATCGTGATCGCCCTGCCGGTCACGTCGTGCGGGCTGGCCGAGACCGCACGCGTGGTTCGCTACCTCGCCGAAGAGACCGCTGGCCAGTGCGGGCCCTGCGTGATGGGCCTGCCCGCCCTCGCCGACGCGCTCGCCGATCTCGCCTACCAGGGTGGCCGGGGGCGGGCCCTGGACCAGATCAGCCGGCTCCTGCCGGTCATCGAGGGCCGCGGCGCCTGCCGCCATCCCGATGGGGCGACCAAGCTGGTCCGCAGCGCGCTGCGGACGTTCTCGGCCGAGGTGCAGTGGCACGACCAGCGTGGTGCCTGTTATGGCGTGCGGCGGGACCCGCTGCTGCCGGTGCCCGGGGACGAAGAACGGGAATGGGGCTGGAAATGAGCATCAAGCTGCGCGTCAACCCGATCATGTGCGACGGCCACGGCATGTGCGCCGAGTTGCTCCCTGAGATCATCACGCTCGACCAGTGGGGCTACCCCATCGTGGCTCCGGGATCGGTGCCGCGTCCGCTCGCCGACCACGCGAAGCGGGCCGCCGAAGCCTGCCCCACCCTGGCGCTGCTGATCGACGAAACCAGGCACAGGCACCGCTGACGGGCTACAGAGCTGACGGGCTACGGACAGGCTGACGGCTAGGGACTGGCTGACGGCCAGGGACTGGCTGACGGCTGGGGACGGTCACTCGCCGCTCCCGCCGTCATCGCCGCGCACCGTGGTGATGGTGGCCGAGGGCATCGACGCGTTGCAAGACACGGACATGCTCACCCCGGACTGCCCGGCCAGGAAGGTCACCTTCGCCAGCGGCGCCGGCCCCCGGACGACGTTCTCCGCCAGGTAGCCCTGCTGCGGGCTCCAAGAGATCAGGTATGCACCAGACGACCCACATTCGGCGACGACACTCCCTCCCGACGAGGTGAGCAGAGTGCCGCCAGCGGCCGCGCCCGGTGCGGCGGGCGGTGAGGCCGGCACGGTGGATGGTGAGGCCGAGGCGGATGGCGAGGCCGCCGCGGTGGCCCGGGTCTTCCCGTGGCCCGGGCCACGGGAAGACCCGGGCGTAGGCGCCGCCGCGGGCTGCTTCGAGTCGCTGGCCAGTGCCCGGTTGACCGCCCCCACGGTCAGTTGCTGAGTAGGCGGAGCCACGAGGCTCTGGCCCAGCAGGGAGACCGCCACGAGGCTGCCACCGGTCGCGGCGCCCGCCCCGAGCAGCCACGCCGCCACGGCAAGGTATATGCGCCCATGCGCATGGGCCATGGTTGCGGAGCGAACCTTAAGGCAGGGTAAAGCCGGCCTCAAGAGACCGACCGCCGCAGTACCCGCCATCACCGGATCTGCCTGCATGAATGGGCGTTTGCCCGATACGGTCCTCTCGTGGCACAGCTCCTGCTGGTGGAGGACGACGCCGCGATCCGCGGCGCGCTGATCCGCGCCCTCACGGAGCGCGGGCACGCCGTGACGAGTATGGCGAGTGCCATGGCCGCCCTCCAGCATGTCCTCAACGTGCCGCCGGATCTGGTCCTCCTCGACCTGGGCCTGCCTGATCTCAGCGGCTATGAGGCGCTGCGCATGATGCGGGCCGTCAGCAAGGTGCCGATCGTCGTGATCACCGCCCGCGATGACGAGACCGAGATCATCCGGGTCCTTGACGCGGGGGCCGACGACTACGTCGTGAAGCCGTTCGGAGGGGGCCAGATCGAAGCCAGGATCAGGGCCGTGCTCCGGCGCGCCGGGGCCGCGGAGCGCAGGAGCCCCGCCCCGATGATGGTCGGAGCGTTGTGCCTGGACGCCGAGGCGCACGAGGCCACGCTGGATGGCGCGCGCATCGACCTCAGCCGCCGTGAGTTCGACCTTCTGCACTACCTGGTGCTCCATGCTGGCCAGGTGGTGACCAAGCGGGATCTGCTCACCCATGTCTGGCAGATGCCTTATGGCGGCGCGGACAAGACCGTCGACGTTCATGTGTCGTGGCTGCGGAGGAAGCTCGGTGAGACGGCGCAGCAGCCGCGGTACCTGCACACGGTGCGCGGGGTCGGGATCAAGCTCATTGCGCCCCCATGAGAGCGCGGATTGCCCTGCTCGTGATCGCGATCAGCTCCATGGTCCTGATTTCTTTCCTGGTGCCGCTGGCGCTGGTGCTGCGCACCTTCGCGGCCGACCGGGCGGTGAGTTCGGCCACCGTCCAGACCCAGTGGATGGCCCCGCTGGTCGCCACGCTCGATACCGCCAGCCTCAAGCTCGCGGTCGAGCAGGTGAACGCCGAGGACAAGGCCCAGCCGGTCACGATCTTCCTGCCCGACGGGCGCGTGCTCGGCGCGCCGGCGGCTCGCTCCGCCGGGGTGCGCCTGGCGGCCAAGGGGCGCAGTTTCGCGACCCAGTACGGGGGCGGGGTGGAGGTGCTCGTGGCGGTTCAGGGCCTGCCCCGCGGGACGGCCGTGATCCGCACCTTCGTACCGAGGCCAGAACTGCGGATGGGTGTTGCCCGCTCGTGGATTCTGCTGAGCGCGGTGGGGCTCGGGCTGCTCGTGCTCAGCGTGGCCGTCGCAGATCAGCTCGCACGGTCCCTGGTCCGCCCGCTCGGCGCCCTGGCCCGGGCGTCTGACCTCCTGGCAGCCGAGAACCTCTCGGCCCGCGCCCAGGTCACCGGGCCGCCGGAGGTGCGGCGGCTCAGCGCGGGGCTGAACCACCTCGCGGCGCGCATCGGCGAGTTGCTGGCCCACGAGCGGGAGACCGTCGCCGACCTCTCCCACCGGCTCCGCACGCCACTGACCGCGCTGCGCATCGACGCCGAGTCGCTTCACGACAGCACGGAAATGGCGCAGGTGCTCAGCGACGTGGCCGGCCTGGAGCGCACGGTTAATGAGATCATCCGCGAGGCGCGGCGGCCGACGGAAGCGGGCATGCAGGTCGCGTGCGAGGCCAGCGAGGTCATCGCGCAGCGGGCGGCATTCTGGCTGCCTCTCGCCGAGGACCAGGACCGACGGATGACGCTGGAGGTGACCACCGGTCCTGTCCTGGTCGGGGTGTCCAGGGAAGACCTCGCCGCCTGCACCGACATCCTGCTCGAGAACGTGTTCGCGCACTCCCCCGAGGGGGTGGCCTTGTCGGTCCGGGTGAGCCTGCGGGCCAGCGGAGGAGCGTGGCTGGTCGTATCCGACGAAGGGCCAGGGTTCGCTGACCCCAACGCGGCCCGGCGTGGCACGTCCAGCGGCGGCTCCACCGGCCTCGGCCTCGACATTGCCCGGCGCATCGCCGAGACATCCGGGGGAACACTGACCGTCGGACGGTCAGCGGCGGGCGGGGGGTCGGTGACGGTCGGCCTCGGGCCCGCGGCAGGCTCCGCGCAGCAGGACCAGCGCCACCGGCGGGCCAGGCCGCATCTGCCGCGCGGCAGGCGTGACGCCTGGGATGCCAGACAGCTTGAGGATCCTCCACCGTGGGCCGCCGTTGTGGATCAGCGACCACCCAGCGAACAACCGTTCCGCTAGCGCGTGGCGTCGGCCTGCGGCGACGGGCCGGCCCGCGGCGCCGAGCCGGCCTTCGGCGCCGAGCCGGGCTGCGGCGCCGAGCCGGCCTGGGGCGACGGGCGGTCACGGCGGAGCACCGCGAGCAGTTGCTCGTAGGGGCCGATCAGGTAGGCGTGGTCGCCGGAACGCAGCCGGGTACCACGCCGGGGCGGGTGCTCCAGGTACCCATCGCCGGCCCGGCTGATCGCGAGCACCCGGGTCCTGACCGCGAGATCGCGCATCGCCAGCCCGTTCAGCCCGCCGCCGGGGGTGACGGTCAGCCGGGCGACGAGCAGCGGCTCATTACCCACGTAGAACGTGCTCAGCACGTCGAGGCCGAGCGCGGCACCGACGAACCAGGGCGCAGCGAGCGCGGCGGTGGACCGGACGAACGTGAACCCGAAGTTGGCCCGGACCGAACGGGCCAGCTGCGGGTCGAATATCCGCAGCACCACCGGTGTCGTGCCCCAGCGCGGCCCCAGCTGGTCGCGCACGGCCAGGCCCGTCTCCAGGTTGGCAAGGTCGTCGCTGGTCAGCACGGCGACAGCGGCAGCGCTGGCCAGGCTGACCGACTCCAGCGTCTGCGGCTGCGTAGCGTCCGCTATCACGACCGGCACGCCCAGGGCGCGGCTGAGCCTGAGATGCCGGTTGCTCTCGCTCTTTTCGACGACCACCACATCGGTGCCGGCGGCGACCAGCCCCCGGACCACCTCCATGCCGACCGCGCCTAGGCCGATGACCAGAACGTGGCCGCTCAGCCCGGTGATCCGCTGCCTGCCCAGCGACTCCTCGATGCGCCGGCTGACGAGCATGTTGGTGAGCATGGCGAAGAAGACCGCGACAAACAGCGCTCCAAGCAGCATCAGGCAGATCGCCCCGGCCATCAGCCAGGGAGCCTGGCCACGGAACGAGTAATCGCCATAGCCGACCGTGGTGACCGTCTCGACGGTGAAGTATGCGGCGCTGAGCAACGGAATCCCGTGCCTCCCCGGGAGGTGGTACGTGAGGCTCAGTACGAAGGTCGAGGTGACCAGCACCCCGAACAACGCGACCAGGGCCGACGCCAGCCGGCGGTCCATTGCGTGCAGGAGCGACAGCGCCAGGTGCCGGAGGTACCTGACCTTCCGTGAAGGCACGGCCGTGACGCCCGCCGGGTGATCATAACGGTCGGTCACCCCGGCGGCGCGTAGTTCGTCCGGCGTGCCGATCAGCGTAACGCCATCTCCCTCCCGGACCTGATGATCGCGGCCCGGGCAGACCACGACGTCATTGCCGGAGGCGGGCAGGACGGCGATCGGGGCCAGCGCACCGTACAACTCCCGCAGGCTGCCCGCCCGGGGGGCGATGGACCGCGCGGCGAAGAAGCGCTCACCGGCCAGCCTGATCTCCTGGGCCGACTGCAGGCAGGCCTCGACGATCGACGGGGCGGACAGCCCGGCGACGTCCAGGACCGAGATCGCTACCCCGGACAGCGCCCGGCCCACGGCCGGGTTCCCAAGCTGCACCACCACCCGCACGTCAGCGCGCAGTTCGCGGGTCAGCAGCGCCGTCTCCAGGGTGTGCAGATCATCTTCCAGCGCGCAGACGACGGCCGCGGCACCGCGCAGGCCGGCTTCGGCCAGCGTGTCGGCGGACCGGGAGCTGTCGGCTATGTGCGGCACGCCCCAGCCGATCAGGGTGCGGGCCAGCCGCAGGTCCGGATTGTCGTCCACCACCACCGCCGGGACCCCCGAGAGGTTCAGCTGCTCAACGATGCGCAGCCCGACCCCGTGCAGCCCGCAGACGATCACGTGTCCACGCCAGCTGGCGTATGCCCCTGTCACCTCGCGTATTATCCCGCGCTGGTGTGAAGGGAAGATTACGGCCGTCTCAGTCCAGTGAGTTTCCGGGGAGCCCTAAGTGCCGTTCCGGGCGTGGAGATAAGGCATCCGCCCGATGCGAGGGGCCCCCTCTTACGGCGAGCCTCAATGGTGTCGGGCCAGGATCACCGGCCCAGGATTGAGGACAAAGCCATGCATCCCACGATGATGGAGGCCCTGGCCGCCGAACATGTCAGGGACATGCGGGTGAGCGCCGTGAAGGCGGAGCGCGCCAGCGAGGCACGGCGGGCCCGCCGGGCACGCCGTGCCCGGCGCGGCACCCCGGCCAGCGTCGGCCTGTTCGTGCCGCAGCCGCGGCAGAGCGCCGAACTGTCACTAGACCGCCGGCACTAGACCACCGGCACGCCGTGGAACACCAGTTCGAACTGCTGCTATCGTATGGGTATGGCAGCGTATCTGCCGCCCGGATGGCCCGCCGGGGTGCACCCACCGGGCAGCGAGGACTTCGAGCGCACCGCGGTGGCGTGGCTGCTCGATGTCGTGCCACCCGACTACCGGCTGTATGGCGTCCTGCGGCGCCATCCCATCGCGCTGGCCGCGATGGCCAGTCACCATGTGGCGGCCTGCGTGGAGGGGGCGCGCCAGGGATACCGGACCGCCCGCAGCGAACTGGGGGAGGCGCTGCCGCCGCACGGGATCGACTCGGTGCTCGTCGCCTACCGGAGCGAGGGCCGCAGGCTCGTGGCCACCGCACAGGCCGTCGACCTGGTGGCGCGCGCCCTGCGCGGCGAGGTCTTCCGACCGCAGATCCGGGCCGGAAGGCCTGAGGACGGGCGCACCGGAAGGCCTGAAGACGGAAAGGCCTCACGACCGGAAAACCGGCAGGCTCAAAAACCGGCAGGCCTTCAGACCGGGGGCCTGAAGAACCGGAAGCCCGAACGAGCCGAGGGGCGCGGCGCCGCCTGGACTGAGGAGCAGAGCGTGAGCGAGCCGCCAGGGCGCGGCGCCGCCTGGACTGAGGAACGAGGAACGAGCGGCGAGGGAAGGCGGCGCCTCAAAGCGCCCCGGCGGGCGAGCGGGGAGCAGAGCACGAGCGGCGAGGGAAGGCGGCCCCTGAAGGCGCCGCGAGGCGAGCGGGAGATACAGCCCGAAGAACCGGAAGGCCCGAAGAACCGGAAGCCCGAAGAACCGGAAGGCCCGAAGAACCGGAAGCCCGAGCGAGCCGAGGGGTGCGGCGCGGCACCTGAAGGCGCCCCGAGGCGAGCGGGAGATACAGCCGGAAGAACCGCGAGGCCGGAAGACCGGGAGGGCTGAAGGAGCTACGCCAGGAGCTACGCCGCGCGGATGGCGAGCAGGGCCATGCCGTCGGCGGGGGGGCGGCCGCCGAACGCGCGCACTTCCTCGTGGACCTTGGCCGCCACCACGTCGGCAGGCAGGCCGGCGCACCCGCCGAGCAGCCGCGCCAGCCCGTCATCGTCACCGAGAAGGCGATTCCCGTCCCGGCGCCGCGTCACCCCGTCGGTCACGCAGAGCAGCAGGTCGCCGGGGCTGAGGCGGATCGTCTGCGCCTCGAAGGTGAGTCCCTCGGCCACGCCGAGGACGGGCTGCGGCAGCGCGGCGCTTTCGGCGGCGGCGTCTGCGGCCGGGCTGTCGCCACCGGACAGCCAGTCCCCCGGCGCCCGCAGCAGCAGCGGCACCGGCTGCCCGGCGCACGCCAGTGAGATCCGGGCCGGAAAACCGGCGACGATCTCGCCGTGCACCAGGGTCAGGAACCTCCCCGGCGAGCCCTCGCCGACAAGTAGCTCGTTGAGCCTGCCCAGCACGGCCGGGATGCCGTGCCCCTCCCGGGCCAGGATCCGCAGTGCGTGCCTGGCCAGCGAGATCATCGCCGCGGCCTCCGGCTGCGGGCCGCAGACCTCGCCGACCGCGAACCGCCACTGGCCCTCGCCCACGGGGAACACATCGCAGAAGTCTCCGCCCGCCTCGCTGCCCCCGGCCGCGAGGTCATGCGCCACGGCCAGGTCGATACCGGGGATCCGCGGCAGCTCAGGCGGCACCAGGCTGCGCCGCAGCGCAGCGCTGGTCAGCTCCTGCCCGGCCGCCAGCCGCGCGCCATCCAGCGCGAGTGCGATCCGCAGAGACAGGTCCTCGGCCAGCCCGGCCACCTCCCTGGGCAGCCTTCCGACGGCCGGGCCGCCGATGGCGAGCAAGCCGAGAGTGCCGCCTCGCGCCGCCAGCGGCACGCACCACGCACCGCCATCGGCCAGCTCAACCGCTCCCGGCGGCGCCCGGTCCAGGTCCGCCGCGGCGAGCGGCCAGGCCCGCGCCGCGCCCGGACCGCCCTCCGCCCGGCGCGCGCCCCACGGCGCCACCGGACATGCCCGCCCGACAACCCAAGACAAAGCAGCAGAACGAAAATCTTCGGCGTGCCGCACATAAACGGGCTGCAACGTCCCGTCCGGCCCGGCGAGAAGCACGGCGCACCACGCGGCCAGCCGCGGCACCAGAGCCCGGCCCGCCAGGGCCAGGATCGCGTCCTGATCCACGGGCCCGGCCAGCAGGTCGTTCGCCTCGGCGGCGATGCCGTCCCTCACCCTCCTGATCATCTCGACCTCGGCCAGCCTGGCCCGATCCAGCGGCCCGGCCACCCGGTCCGCCAGCTGCTGCAGCTGGTCCGCGGCACGCTCGGCGAACTGGCCGGGCCGGGCCCCCGCGACCACGAGCACGCCGGTCACCCGGCCGTCCACGAGCAAAGGAGCGGTCAGCACCGAGGGTGGTGCGGCGAGCAGCCCGGCCGGGTCGTCCCCGGCCGCGGCGCGCAGCCGCAGGTCGCCGTCCTCGTCGGGGACCAGGGCACAGGCGGCGTCCGCGGTCAGCGTGGCGAGCGCCAACTCGACGGCGCTGGTCAGCGACTCGTCATAGCCGGACCCGCCCGGCAGCCGCGGCACCCATTCGCTGGCCCGGGGCCGGCCGGCCGGGTGAGCACCAGAATCGTCTTCCCGCGCACCGGGCAGGCCCATCCGGAACCAGACCGCCTTGGCCGCCCGCCCGTAGGTGACCCCCCAGGCCGACGCGAGCGCAGAAGGCAGCAGGAGTCCGCGACCGCTGGTGCGTTCGGCGGGAATGTTCTCGTCTTTGACGGGGCCCGGAACCATACTGGCCGGGAGGCTGTCGCGGACCATCACCTCCAGCCCGCCATCCGCGAGCTTGCAGGTGACTTGCACAGGCGTGCCGGCGTGCACCACGGCATTGGTGACCAGCTCACTGGTCAGCAGGACCGCGTCGTCCACTATCCCGCGGCCCTCCGGGGCCTGCTCCGCGAGCCAGGACTGCAGGGTCTCGCGCACGAAGCGCCGCGCCGCGGCCACGGCCGCCGGCTCAGGCTGATACGCCGCACTCGCGACGAGGTCGCTTGATGCCTCCACATGCCCTCTCGGGGTCCCGGCCAGGCCGCCCGGGATGTGCTCACTCCCGGTTGTGCGGCGACCTCACTATCGGATTCGCCGCCGCGGTCGACGGCGGCTGTCCCCATCGTGACAGATACGTGACCAGTTTCCGGCCTGATCAGGCACGTTCGCCGAGAACTGGGGATGGCCGGGCCCATCCGGCGCCTGCCGAGTACTCGCGGACGACCCTGGCCGGGACACCCGCGACCACGCACCGGTCGGGTACCTGGCCGCGCACCACCGACCCGGCGGCCACCACCACGTTCCGGCCGATACACGCGCCAGGCAGGACAATCGCGCCCGCGCCGAGCCAGGTCCCCGGGCCGATGGAGACCGCGGTGTTGCTCGGCCACTGCCGCCCGATCGGGACGTCCGGGTCGGCATAACCGTGATTCTGGTCGGTGACGTAGACATACGGGCCCGTGAAAACGTCATCGCCGATCACGATGGACTGGTGCGCCACTATGTGGCTGCCCCGGCCGATCACGCAGCGGTCGCCGACCCGCAGCACGGGCACCTCGCCAAGGTCCTGCCCGGGGAGCATGCCCGCGCAGAGCGTCACCTGCGAGGCGATCATGGTGCCCGCGCCGATCTCGATCCATTTCTCGCCATACACCGACCCGGCCGGGAAACTGATGGTCGAGCCGGCGCCGAACGCGGCGAACCGGCGCCCGGCGGGGGTGTCCGCGGTGATCTCCCCCGCCTGCTGCATCGATCGCCAGGCATGGTGCACCAGCCGCCAGGCGACCTCGTGGTAGCGCTTAGCCAGGACATCCTTGGCTGACATGATCGACTACGGTACTCCAGGACGGCGTGCCGCCATGGCCGGCGCCGCGAGTTGGCCGCAGGCACCGTCGATCTGGCTGCCTCTGGTATCGCGGACAGTGACCGGTATGCCCTTGGCGGCGAGCCGGGCTTCGAACTCGCGCATCACCCCGGGCTCCGACGCGGTCCACCGGGAGCCAGGAGTCGGGTTGAGCGGGATCAGGTTGACGTGGGCCAGATGGCCGGCCAGCAGGTCGCCGAGGGCGTCGGCCCGCCACGACTGGTCGTTGACGTCACGGATCAGCGCGTACTCGATGGACACCCGCCGGCCCGTCGCCGTCGCGTAGTCCCAGGCCGCGTCGAGCACCTCGGCCACCTTCCAGCGCCTGTTGACCGGCACAAGCTCGTCCCGCAGGTGGTCGTCAGGTGCGTGCAGCGAGACGGCGAGGGTCACCGCGAGCGTCTCGGCGGTGAGCCTGCGGATCGCGGGGACGAGGCCGACCGTGGACACGGTCACCGACCGCTGGGAGATGCCAAGCCCGTCCGGAACCGGGTCGGTCAGCCGCCGCACGGCCGTCAGCACGCTGGCGTAGTTGGCGAGCGGCTCCCCCATACCCATGAACACGACGTTCGAGACCCGGCCGGGGCCGCCTGGCACCTGGCCACGGGCCAGCACGCGCGCGCCCTCGACCACCTGCGCCACGATCTCGGCCGCGGACAGGTTCCTGGTCAGGCCGGCCTGGCCGGTGGCGCAGAACGGGCACGCCATGCCGCATCCGGACTGCGACGACACGCACATGGTGACCCGGCCCGGGTAACGCATGAGCACCGATTCGACATACGCGCCGTCGAACGCCTGCCACAGCGTCTTGCGGGTCATGCCCTCATCGCACGTCTGCTCGCGCCGCGCGGTGAGCAGCCGCGGCAGCAGCGCGCCGGCCAGTTCCGCGCGGGTGGCTGCCGGGAGGTCGGTCATCTCAGCGGGATCATCGGTGAGCCGCGCGAAGTAGTGCCGGGACAACTGGTCGCCCCGGAAGGGCAGGCCGACGAGCGCCGCAGCGGCGGCGCGGCGCGCGGCCGGGTCCAGGTCAGCCAGGTGCCGCGGCGGCCGCAGCGCAGAGCGGTGTCCCGGCACCCGGTGCTCCATTCGTGGCAGGCCGGCCCGCCCAGGCTGGGTAAGGGCCGTTGCAAACTTCTTAACAATATCCGGCTACGACGCATGATGACCTGCGGCGAATCAGTAGATTTCACTACATGCCGACGCTGCGCAAAGGGCCGAGAAGTAACAGGCTCGCCGCGCGCCCGGGACGGCCGGACATCCTGCTGGAGGGCGAGAGCCCGTACGCGAGCCGCCGGGTGGTCGTGGAGTACGACGGAGTGACCACGGCGGCGTACCTGTACGACGACACCACGGTGGTCGCCGCCACCTGGATCGCCAATCATGAGGAGGCCCCGGCCACCACAGAGCCGGACCAGTTCGCCGCGGAGCAGGCCCCGATGATGCCTGCCGACCACACCAAGCATCCCGCCGGCAGGCCCGCGTTCGACGCCCGCACGCTGCGCGCCCTGTGGTTCGAGGAGGGCGACGGCGTGGCCATCGTCGAAGGAGGGCAGTTGCTCGCCGCTATCCCCGGCTGGTGCGACATGGCCCGGGGCATGCCGGGCTACAGCCGGGATGTCATCGGGCAGACTCCGTTCGGCTGGTCGCTGGATGACGCCATGGAGGGCCTGGGCCCGAGGGCGGACCGGGCGACCGCGTTCTGGAGATGGCGGGCGAGCGAGGACGCCTGGGGTGGGTTCCAGAAGGCCGTGCTCGGCCATCTGCTCGGCCGGCTGGGCCCCGGCGCCCGCTACTGGGACGTCAGCGCGGGCAAGCAGCCGATCGCCGGGGTGTCCGAGCGGCCGCCTACCCGCAGCCGCCCGTTCACCGTGCTGACCACGATCGGGATGAGCTGCCAGCGGATGCCGGTGATCGAGCAGTACGCCGAGGACGCCAGTTCCTGCGCCCGGATCGAGCTTGCCCTGGCCACGACCATGCCGAGCCCGGAAGCGGCCCGGATCTTTCTCTGGCTGGCCCAGTACCCGTGGCGCGCGGTGACCTGGTTCGGGCCCGGCCACAGCATCAGGTGGTACCACGAGCCCGCGACCTTCCCGCTCGGCGGCGGGAACACGGCGGTCCTGCTGCTCGACGAGCCCGCCCGGCTGCTCGGGCCGGACGTCCCGGACCTGTCCGGGTTCTCTTTCGGCGGCGACCCCGTGCGGTGGCTGTGGATCGTCCCGATCAGCGAGCGGGAGCGGCTATTCGCCAAGGAGCGCGGGTCGGCGAGCCTGGTCACCCAGCTCGCCGCGCAGCGCCGCAGCTGGGTCGTCGGCTCCTAAGGCGGGTCCCGCGGATCTTCAGCCTGCTGCGGCCAAGATCCACGGGACACGCCTAAGGCGTGTCACTAGCGGCGGCGCACGGGGCTCACCCAGCGCACGGCGCGAAACATTTCATGATTGTCGCCTGCAAACGCGCAGTTCACGATCGCTGATCCTTGCGGTATCGGCCAGTTTCGCCCTTAATTTGGGTTGCAGGCCGAAAAAGTTTCCGCAAACTTTCAGAGGAGATGGAGCGTGGAAAACGACATAGGCGTCAGCATGCACAGACAACTGCCTCGCCGCCGCAGTGCGGTATCGAGACTGGCCATGCTGGCGGCCAGCGCGGCGATGACCGCGACGGCGCTCGGGGTGGCCGCGACGGCTGTTCCCGCTGCCGCTGCGGGCACGCCGCTGCGGCAGCTGGCCGAGGCGAAGGGCAAGTACTTCGGCACTGCCCTCGTGGTGAGCAACCTCAGCAACTCCACCCTCACCGGCGTCGCGGGAACCCAGTTCGACATGGTCACCCCGGGCAACGAGATGAAATGGGACACCACCGAGCCGTCCAACGGCTCGTTCAACTTCGGCCCCGGTGACCAGATCGTCGCGTTCGCCAAGGCTCACAGCGACCGGGTACGCGGCCACAACCTCGTGTGGCACAGCCAGCTTCCGTCCTGGGTGAGCAGCCTGCCCTCCAACCAGGTGCAGGCGGCGATGGAGACCCACATCACCACGGAGGTCAATCACTACAAGGGCCAGGTGTACGCCTGGGACGTGGTGAACGAGCCGTTCAACGACGACGGCACCTTCCGGGCGGACGCCTTCTCCAACGCAATGGGCAGCGGCTACATCGCCGACGCGATCAGGACCGCGCACGCCGCCGACCCGAACGCCAAGCTTTACCTCAACGACTACAACATCGAGGGCCAGAACGCGAAGAGCAACGCGATGTACAGCCTGGTGCAGTCGCTGATATCGCAGGGCGTCCCGATCAGCGGGGTCGGCCTGGAGAGCCACTTCATCCTGGGCCAGGTCCCCTCGACCATGCTGGCGAACATGCAGCGGTTCGCCGCGCTGGGCGTTGACGTCGCGGTCACCGAACTGGACGACCGCATCCAGCTGCCGGCCACCAGCGCCAACCTGGCCCAGCAGGCCACCGATTACTCGACGGTCGTCAATGACTGCCTGGCGGTGACCCGCTGCGTGGGCGTGACCCAGTGGGGTGTCGGTGACGCCGACTCCTGGATACCCGGTTTCTTCTCCGGCTTCGGCGCGGCCACCATGTACGACCAGAACTACAACCCCAAGCCCGCCTACACCGCCACGCAGACCGCCCTCGGCGGTGGCGGCGGCGGGAACACGGTCACAGTTACCAACCCCGGTGCGCGGACCGGCACCGTGGGCAGCGCGGTCAGCGTGCAGATCAGCGCCAGCGACTCCGCCGCGGGCCAGACCCTGACCTACGCCGCCGCTGGCCTGCCCGCAGGGCTGTCGATCAACTCAGCCAGCGGGCTGATCTCCGGCACTCCAACCACAGCCGGGACATCCAATGCCACCGTCACGGTAAACGACGCCACAGGCGCTTCCGGCTCGGCCATTTTCACCTGGACAATCAGCGGCGGCGGGGGCACCGGCGGCACCTGTCACGTCACCTACACCAAGAACGAGTGGACAGGCGGGTTCACGGCCAATGTCACCATCAACAACACTGGTACCTCGGCGATCAGCGGCTGGACGCTGAAGTTCACCTTCCCCGGCGACCAGAAGATAACGAACGCCTGGAACGCCGCGATCACCCAGTCCGGAACCAGCGTCACCGCCACCAACCTCAGTTACAACGCCACCATCAACCCGGGCGGCAACACCTCGTTCGGCTTCCAGGGCACCTGGACGGCCAACGACACTGTGCCCACTAGCTTCAGCGTCAACGGCAGCGCGTGCAGCTA
This sequence comes from Streptosporangiaceae bacterium, assembly GCA_036394075.1. GTDB lineage: Bacteria > Actinomycetota > Actinomycetes > Streptosporangiales > Streptosporangiaceae > JAWWPY01. The sequence goes on along the minus strand of DASWFT010000593.1, from coordinate 7,420 downwards.
GAGCGTGCCCCCTAACGAGTGCCGGCCCCCAGCACGTCGTCGCGCTGGGGGCCGGCAGCAGCACCGTCGATACGTTCGGTAAAGAGCAGCAGCACCGTCGATACGTTCGGTAAAGATGTGTGCTTAACCGGTCACGTGCATGTTTATCCCTAGCAGCACCAGGAGCCAGAGGAAGATCGCGAGGAGAGCGGACAGAACGGCCTTCAGCAGGCCGACGGTGATGTAGCCGCGATTCCACGCAACCACGATGCCAACGATGATGTAGATGAGCCCAACCAGACTTATCGGCCGCCTGAACATGCTTGCTCCCATCTTCGTCCAGCTTCTTGAACGAGACGGGCACGCATCTTCCCTGGCCGCGAAACGGCAAACGTCAACGTAGGAAGATCACCAGGAGCAGCCAGACCACGGGCGCGCAAACCAGCATGGCATCGATCCGGTCGAGGACGCCCCCGTGGCCGGGAAGCACCGTTCCCATGTCCTTGATTTCCAGGTCCCGCTTGATCATCGACTCTGACAGGTCGCCGAGGATCGCCGCGGTGACCGCCGCCGCACCCAGCGCCACTCCCTGCCAGACCTGGGCGTGCAGCAGAGTGGGCAGCATGATCGCGCCCGCTACCACGCACGCGAGCGCCGAGCCGGCGGAACCCTCCCAGGTCTTGTGCGGGCTGATCGGCGGCACCATCAGGTGCCTGCCGAGCAGGACGCCGGCGGCGTAGCCACCGATGTCGCTGCACACCGCGAGCACCAGGAACACGACCGTGCGCCTGGGACCGTCGGGCGGGGCGAGCATGAGCGCCACGAACGAGGCCATCAGCGGCAGGTAAGCCAGGGCGAACAGGCCGGCCGTGACGTCCCGCAGATAGCCCTCGGTGCCGCCGGGGAGCCGCCAGGACATGACCGCGATGACCGTCACGGCCAGCGCCGCCACCAGGGGACGCTCCCCTCGCCAGTAGGCCAGTGCGATCATCGCCGCGCCGCCGGCCGCGACGGGCACCAGCGGCAGCCGGATGTCCCTGGCGCGCAGCGCGCGGGTGAGCTCCCACAGCGCCACCGCGATGGCGACGGCCACAACCACCAGGAACAAGACCTTGACGGTGAACAGGGTGAGCAAGGCGATAGCACCCAGGGCCAAGCCCACGGCCAGCGCGGCGGGAAGATTGCGGCCCGCCCGGGCCGGCTTGCGCTCGCCTCCGCTGCCGGGTTCGCCTCCGCTGCCAGGCTCGCCTTCGCTGCCAGGCTCGCCCTCGCTGCCGGGTTCGCCTTGCTGGCCGGGGGGCAACCTACACCTCGAGGAGCTCGGCTTCCTTGTGCCTGAGCAGTTCGTCCACCTGCCCCACGTACGTGTGAGTGAGGTCGTCGAGCTCCCGCTCGGCCCGGTGCACCTCGTCCTCGCCTGCGTCACCGCCCTTGACGAGCTTGTCCAGCGAGTCCTTGGCGTGCCTGCGGATGTTGCGGATGGAGACCCGGCTGTCCTCGGCCTTGTGCCGCGCGACCTTGATGTATTCCTTCCTGCGATCCTGGGAGAGATCGGGGAAGACCACCCGGATGATCGCGCCATCGTTCGACGGGTTCACCCCGAGGTCGCTGTTCCTGATCGCCTTCTCGATCGAGCCCAGCGAGGACTTGTCGAACGGCTGGATGACGACCATCCGCGGCTCGGGGATGTGGAACGAGGCCAGCTGATTCACCGGCGTCTGCGTTCCGTAGTACTCGGCCGTGATCTTGCTGAACATGGTCGGATGCGCCCGGCCGGTGCGGATCGTGGCGAACTCTTCTTTGGCGACCGCGACGGCCTTCTCCATTTTCTCCTCGGCCTCGAGGAGGGTTTCGTCTATCACTGCGGCTCCTGTGCGTCCTGGGCCCGTCTCATTCGCAGTCTGCGTCGGCAGGCATCAGAAATCTCCCGCGCGGCATATCAGCGTGCCGATCTTCTCACCACGCACCGCCCGCACGATGTTGCCCTTTTCCATGAGGTCGAAAACGACGATGGGCAGGCCGTTGTCCATGCACAGGCTCACCGCGGTCGCATCCATGAACTTCAATTCCCGGCGCAGCACCTCGCCATAATCAAGCTGGTGGAAGCGGACCGCATCCGGCATCGTCCGGGGATCCGCGTCATAGACGCCGTCGACCAGCGTGCCCTTGAGCACGGCCTCCGCGCCGATCTCCAGGGCACGTTGCGCGGCGCACGTGTCGGTGGAGAAGAAGGGCGCGCCGAGGCCCGCACCGAAGATCACGATCCGGCCCTTCTCCAGGTGCCGGATGGCCCGCCTGGGGATATAAGGCTCGGCCACCTGCCCCATGGTGATCGCGGTCTGCACACGGGTGTCGACACCGAGTTTCTCCAGCACGTCCTGGAGAGCCAGGCAGTTGATCACCGTGCCGAGCATGCCCATGTAGTCGGCCCTGGCCCGGTCGATGCCGCGTTCGGCCAACACCCGGCCGCGGAACATGTTGCCGCCGCCAACCACGGCCGCGACCTGGACCCCTTCCGCGACAGCGGCGGCGATCTCCTTGGCGATGTGGAACACGACGTCGGGCGAGATGCCCAGGGCTTCATCCCCGGAGAACGCCTCACCGGACAGCTTCACCACCACCCGGCGCCAGCGATGGTGGACCTTCCCGCCCGCTGATGCCGGGCGGGAAGCGTCCGCTACGCGGTTTGCTTCGCCTGCAGTCACTGAGCAGCCCCGCAATGGTTCATCCGGCCTGGCCCACCTGGAACCGGGCGAACCCGCGCACGGTGACCCCGTACTCGGCGAGCACCTGCTTGACCGCCTTCTTCGGATCCTTGACGAACGGCTGATCGGTCAGCGCGACCTCCTTGAAGAACGCGTTCAGCCTGCCTTCGACGATCTTCGGGATGGCCTGCTCGGGCTTGCCCTCGTCCCGGGTCACCTGCTCGGCGATGGCGCGCTCCTTCTCGACCACATCGCTGGGCACTTCGTCCCGGGTGAGGTACTGCGGGCGCATGGCCGCGATCTGCTGGGCGAGGTCCTTCCCCGCCTCCGCGGAGGGCTTGTCGAGTTGCACGAGCACGCCCACCGTGGGCGGCAGGGAGCGGTCGGACCGGTGCAGGTAGCTCGCTATATAACCGCCCTGGAACTGGGCGAACCGGCCGATCTCCAGCTTCTCCTTCAGCGAGGCGCTGGCCTCCTCCAGGAGTTGCTGTGCCGTAACGCCCGGGCGGACCTCCAAGCCGAGCAGGGCGAGCCGGTCGGCTGGCTTGTGCTCGAGCGCGGCGCGCGCGATCTCGCCCGCTGCCTGCTGGAACAGATCCGTCTTCGCGACGAAGTCGGTCTCGCAGTTGACCTCGACGAGCACCCCGGCTGAGGTACCGTCCAGCTCGGCGGTGACCAGGCCGTTGGCGGCGGTCCTGGTGGCCCGCTTGCTCACGTCCTTGGCACCCTTGAGCCGGAGGACCTCTACGGCGGCATCGAAGTCGCCATCGGTCTGCTCAAGTGCCTTCTTGCAGTCAAGCATGCCCGCGGCCGTCTGCTCGCGGAGCCGCTTCACGTCTGCGGCGGTGAAGTTCGCCATGTCCTCATCTCTCACTGTCTGGTCATCCGGTGGGCCGCCTGCCCATGGCGCCCATGCCTATGGCGCGGCCTGACGTCAGGCGTCGCCGGACCCGGATTCGCTCGTCCCGTTCCCGGCGCCGGCCGCAACCGTCTCCGCCACGGCCGAGGCGGTGGCCGCGTCAGCGTCGCCCGCTGCGGCCTCGCCCGCCACGTCAGGTGCTGCCGCGTCTGGTGCTGCCGCGTCCGGTGCTGCCGCGTCCGATGCTGCCGCGTCCGGTGCTGCCGCCTCGGGGGCGGCCGGAGCCTCCGGGGCGGCCGGGGTTTCCGGAACCTCGGGGGCTTCGGCTGCCGGTGCCTCGGCCGCGGCGGACAGCGCCGCAGGCTCAGCGGTGGCGGCCGCAGCCTCAGCGGTGGCGGCCGCAGCCTGGTCGTCTGCCGCCTTGCGCTGGAGAAGGTCACGCTCCCACTCGGCCAGCGGTTCCTCGGCGCCTATGTCACCGGACGCCGGCTGCACGGATGGCTTCTCTTCGCCATCGGCCGCGCCGGCCCGAGCGATGAGGCCGTCCGCGACCGCATCGGCGACTACACGGGTGAGCAGCGCGACACTGCGGATCGCATCGTCGTTGCCCGGGATCGGGTAGGTGACCTCGTCCGGGTCACAGTTGGTGTCCAGGATGGCGATCACCGGGATACCCAGCTTGCGCGCCTCGCTGACGGCGATGTGCTCCTTCTTGGTGTCCACCACCCACAACGCGCTCGGCACCCGGGACATGTCCCTGATCCCGCCCAGCGACCGCTCCAGCTTGTCCCGCTCACGCCGCAGGTGGAGCAGTTCCTTCTTGGTCATGCCCGAGCCCGCGACGTCGTCGAAGTCGATCTCCTCAAGCTCCTTGAGCCGCTGCAGCCGCTTGAAGACCGTGGTGAAGTTGGTCAGCATGCCGCCCAGCCATCGCTGGTTCACGAACGGCATGCCCACCCTGCGGGCCTGCTCGGCAACCGCCTCCTGGGCCTGCTTCTTGGTGCCGACGTACAGGACTGTGCCGCCGTGGGCGACCGTCTCCTTGATGAACTCGTAGGCGTGGTCGATGAAATCCAGCGACTGCTGCAGGTCGATGATGTAGATGCCGTTGCGCTCGGCCAAGATGAACCGCTTCATCTTGGGATTCCAGCGCCGGGTCTGATGCCCGAAGTGCACGCCGCTCTCAAGCAGCTGCCTCATGGTGACAACCGGGGCCATGCCGGTGGTCCCCTTCCTGTTGCGCGCCGCGTGCGAGCACGCTGACGCTCTCGGTTAGTACCTGGCGCCCGGGCGCACCCGCCGCGGTTGCAATAGCCGCGGACCGGTGGAGTGCGTCCCGCCGGATGCCGAACCGACATCCAGGCGGCAAGCGGACGCGCGAATTGGCCGGAAGAGCACATGCGCGGGGTGCGCAGACTCCTGCGGCCTTCATTTAGTCTACAGGTTCACTTTACGTCCACAGGTTTTACGCCCACCTGTTCGCTCAGGCCCGGGGGTGGGCCTGGCGGTACGCAGACTCAAGCCGCTCGATCGACACGTGGGTGTAGATCTGGGTGCTCGCGATGGAGATGTGGCCGAGGATCTCCTGCACGCTCCGCAGGTCGGCGCCACCCTCCAGCAGATGGGTCGCTGCCGCGTGCCTGAGGCCGTGCGGGCCGACGTCGGGCACCGACGGCACGGCGGCGATCCACGCATGCACTACCCGGCGCGCGGTCCGCGGGTCCAGCCGGCCGCCCCGTGCGCCGAGGAAGATCGCATGCGCGCTGCCGGGGCCCGCCAGGACCGGGCGGCCGTCGCGGCACCAGGCGGTCACGGCCCGGACAGCCGGCAAGCCCACCGGCACTGTCCGCTCCCGGCCGCCCTTGCCCAGCACCCGGACCGTCCGGCGCTCCTGGTCCAGGTCGCCGATGTCCAGCCCGCACAACTCGCTGACCCGGATGCCCGTTGCGTAAAGCAACTCCATGATGGCGGTGTCCCGCAGGCCCATGGCCCACTCCGGCCGGCTCATGGTTGTGCTACCCGCGCTCGCGCCGGCGGCACCCGCCACGGCCGCGTCCGCCACGGCGGCGGTGCCAGCCGCACCTTCTGGACCAGCGGCACCCGGACGGCCGATGGCACCCGGACGGCCAGTCGCACCCGGACGGCCAGTCGCACCCGGACGGCCAGCGGCACCCGGACGGCCAGAGGCACCCGGAGGGCCGGCACTCGGCCCAGGGTGCGGCGCGGCCGCTGCACCAGGACGGCCGGCGGCGGCGAGCACGGCGGCCATCTGATCCTGGCGTGGGACTTCGGGGAGCCGGCGGCGCGTCTTCGGTGTGCCGAGCAGGACCCCAGGATCAGGGCCGAGCCAGCCGCGCGCACAGGCGAAGGCGGTGAAGGTTCTCGCCGCTGCCGCGCGGCGCGCCAGCGTGGCCCGCGCGTGGCCGGTGGCGTGCTGGTCGGCCAGCCACCCCCTGAGCACCCCGATATCCAGGTCGTCTGGGCTGCCGACACCGATCCGGCTGGCGTGCTCTAGCAGGGATCCGACATCGCCGAGGTAGGCCCGGACCGTGTGCGTGGACAGCCCTCGTTCCGCCGCCAGGTGCCGGCCGAAGCCATCCAGCGCGCTGGCCAGCCGCGGCGGAAGTGGCACCGCCGTCAGACCGGCGGCCCTGCTTCCGAGGAGCCGGGTCATAACCCCAGTGTGCGACACCGTGCCGCCTTCGACCCGGGTCCGCGCGCGTGTCGGCGTGCGTGTCGCTTCGGCAGGCCCGATTTGAAATACATGGCTTGCCATGTCATAGTAGATGGCAAGCCATGTAAAAGGAGGCCGCAATGCCGAAGCCGCTCCTCGTCCGCGTCCACGTCGCTGCCGCCGTCACCGCCATCGCGGTGATCACGACGTTCCTTGTCTCCAGCGGGGTGACGGAGTTGCTGGGCGGCACCGGTGACATCCGCACGCTGCGGCACGCCATCGTGTTCGGGCTGCCTCTGCTCATCGCCTGCCTGGCCACCGCCGGCCTGACTGGGCGGCGCCTAGGCGCCGGCTCCCGCTCCTCCGTGCTGGCCCGCAAGCAGCGACGCCTGCAGGCCGCCGCCGCGGTGGGGCTGCTGGTGCTCGTCCCATGCGCGCTGATCCTGGATCACCTGGCCGCAGCCCCCGTTCCGGGCAGCGCGTTCGCCGTCCTGGAGATCACCGAGTTCTTGTTTGGCACCCTGAACCTGTCGTTGCTCGTGCTGAATTTCCGCGACGGACGGCGGATAGCACGCCGCCACAGGTCACCCCGGCTCCCGCAGCCGGCGGGCAGCAGGCCATGACCGCCGACCAGCAAGCCATGACCGCCAAGCAGCGGGCCATTACCGCCGACCAGCAAGCCGTGACCGCCGCGCCGCTGAGGCCGGCGTCGTCCGTCGGCTACCAGGTCAACCGGCTCGCCCGGCTGTTCGAGGCCGCACTGCGCGCACGCATCGCCGCTCACGGGGTAGTGCCTGGCCAGTTCCCCGCGCTGCTCGCCCTGTACGAGCACGACGGGCGCACGCAGCGCGAGTTGTGCCAGATCGCCAGCGTCGACCAGTCCACGATGGCCAAGACCCTCGCGCGGATGAAACGCGATGGCCTCGTCCGGGAAGAACCCGACCCTCAGGATGGCCGCCGTACCCGCTACCGCCTAACCCCGGCCGCTCGCGCCCTGGAACCCGAACTGGCCGCCGCAGGCCATGCCGTCATCGCCCAGGCCACCCAGGGGATCCCCGCCGCCAGGCTGGCCGCGTTCGACCAGACGCTCGCCGACATGGCCACCAACCTCAATGCTCCTGAAGCGAAAGATAGGCGCCTCAACTGAGCAGGCCCCAACTGGGCGGGCCCCAACTGGGCGGGCCCCAACTGGGCGGGCCCCAA
>DASWFT010000592.1:0-1537 GCA_036394075.1 Streptosporangiaceae bacterium | reverse complement strand
CCTGGGCTCAAGTGATTGTCGCAACGCCTGACCTGATCGGGAGGGTGTGGTGGGTAATCCAGGGTTGCCGCCGGAGCGGGTGCGGCTGGTGCTGGATCATCTGGCGGCTGGGCTGAACCCGCGCCAGGCGGCGCGGGCGGCCGGCGTGTCGAAGAGTTTCGCCTATGACCTGCACCACAAGATGGGCGGGGTGTACCGGCCTGTTGAGACGACCTACAGTGAGCGTTACCTGTCCCGGGAGGAGCGGTACGAGCTGGCCCGGCTGCGGGACAGCGGGCTGACGATCCGGGCGGTCGCCGCGCGGATGGGCCGCAGCGCGTCGACGATCTGCCGGGAGCTGGCCCGTAACGCTGACCCGCGGGCCGGCGGCTACCAGCCCGAGCGGGCGCACCGGGTGGCCTGGGAGCGGCAGCGCCGGCCCAAGCCGTCCCGGCTGTCCCGGCACCCGGTGCTGCGCGAGCAGGTGCAGCAGCTGCTGGACCGGCGGTACTCGCCGGAACAGGTCAGCGGGCGGCTGAAGGTGCTCTACCCGGGCGAGGCGGCCATGCGGATTAGCCACGAGACGATCTACCAGTCCATCTACGTCTACCCGCGCGGCGGGCTGCGCCGGGAGCTGCAGGCCTGCCTGCGGTCCGGCCGGGCAGTCCGGCGCCGCCGCGGCCGGCGTGAGATGCGCGGCCGGATCATCGACGCGGTGCCGATCGGGCAGCGGCCCCCCGAAGTCGAGGGCCGCCTGGTGCCCGGCCATCACGAAGGCGACCTGATCCTGGGCTCCAAGGCCTCGAACTCGGCCGTCGGCACCATCGTCGAGCGCACCACCGGCTACCTCACCTTGCTCCCGCTGCCCGGCGGGCACGACGCCGCCAGCGTCGCCGACGCCGTCATCGAGCACATGAGCGCACTGCCGCCCTGGTTCACCCAGACCCTGACCTGGGACCGCGGCGGCGAGCTCGCCCAGCACCAGCGCATCACCGCGGCCGCCGGCCTCCAGGTCTACTTCGCCGACCCCTACTCGCCCTGGCAGCGCGGCAGCAACGAGAACATCAACGGCCTGCTCCGCGAGTACCTCCCCAAGGGCACCGACCTCAGCCAATACACCCCCGCCCAGATCCACGCCATCGCCAGCGAGCTCAACGACCGGCCCCGCAAGCGGCTCGGCTACCACACCCCGCGCGAAGCGTTCGCTAAGCTCCTCACCGACGACCTGCAACGCGTTGCGACGACCACCTGAATCTGCCGTGGAAATGTGTCCGTGATCATGGAGGGAGAAGCGTGGCCGAGGCCGCTGGCGGCCCTTAACTGGTCAGCGCGGAGACCCGCCTCATCACCTCGTCCCGCCCGAGGACACGGGCAACGCTGGCCAGGTCCGGGCTACGCGTCGAGCCGGTCAGCGCGATCCTGATGAGGTACGACGCCTCCTTGATCGAGCCAGGGTAATGCGCTGGCGCCTGCCGGTACGCCTTGGCGCTCGGGGCGAACCCGTGCTTGGCGGCGAGGTCCATGATCTGCCCGAACCATTCACGCGGATCGGCCAGTT
>DASWFT010000591.1:0-11424 GCA_036394075.1 Streptosporangiaceae bacterium | reverse complement strand
CCATCGTCAGCGAACAGGTCCAGCATCCTCGCGCTGACATCTGGGGATGCCCCCCAGCCCAGCGCCTGGCGCTGGGGGCCGATGATCCGCTCAATGGCGGCTGAATCGGTGGCGTTGCCCCGCAGCCGGTCCGATGTCAGGCGAAAGCTGCTCTGCGCAGCCTCCTATCGCTGCGTCAGCCGGTACAACTCGTTGGCCCGCTTTGCCTCCGCTGCCCCCGGCTGCGAACACCTTCGGGGTGGCTCGTTTGATCCTGGGACTGGCCGCTGGCACTAGCGTGGGTGTCACATCGCACCGCCGTCGACCGCCCGGCGCGCAGCCGGCAGCAACCCAAGAAATCTCCGTGAACCACGGAGGCGAGACTTGCGAGGAGCCACGCATGGCCCAGCAGAGCAGTGCAGACATCGGCGTGACAGGCCTGGCGGTGATGGGCCGCAACCTGGCGCGGAACCTAGCCCGGCACGGGCATGTCGTCGCGCTGCACAACCGCTCCGCGGAGCGCACCCGCAGCCTGGTAAAGGAGCACGGCGAGGAAGGCACATTCGTGCCGGCCGAGTCGATGAATGACTTCGTCACCAGCCTCAAGCGGCCGCGGGCGATCATCATCATGGTCAAGGCGGGCGACGCGACCGACGCCGTGATCGATGAACTCGTGCCGCTGCTCGACGAGGGCGACATCGTCATCGACTGCGGCAACGCGCACTACACCGACACCCGGCGGCGCGAGGCCGCGCTGCGTGAGCGCCGGCTGCACTTCGTCGGCTGCGGTGTCTCCGGCGGCGAGGAGGGGGCGCTCAACGGGCCGAGCATCATGCCCGGCGGCTCCCCGGAGTCCTACGCGAGGCTCGGGCCGATCTTCGAGTCGATCGCCGCGCAGGTCGATGGCACACCCTGCTGCACGCATGTGGGCCCGGACGGCGCCGGCCACTTCGTCAAGATGGTGCACAACGGCATCGAGTACGCCGACATGCAACTCATCGCCGAGGCCTACGACCTGCTCCGGGCCGGGCTTGGCGCGACGCCGGGCGAGATCAGCGAGATCTTCCGCACCTGGAACGAGGGCGACCTGGACTCGTACCTCATCGAGATCACCGCGGACGTGCTCGCCCACACCGACGCCGCGACCGGCCTGCCGTTCGTGGATGTCGTGCTCGACCAAGCCGAGCAGAAGGGCACCGGCCGCTGGACCGTGCAGAGCGCGCTCGACCTCGGGATCCCGATTACCGGCATAGCCGAGGCCACGTTCGCGCGCGCCCTGTCCGGCCACGCGGACCAGCGCGAGGCAACGCGCGCGGCATTCGGGAGCGAGGTGGCGGCACCGGAGATCAGCGACTCGGGCGCGTTCGTCGAGGAAGTCCGCCGCGCCCTGTACGCCTCCAAGGTGGTTGCCTACGCGCAGGGCTTCGACCACATCGGTGCGGGCAGCGCAGAGTACGACTGGAACATCGACCGCGGCGCGATGGCAACCATCTGGCGCGGCGGCTGCATCATCCGGGCCCGCTTCCTGGACCGCATCCGTGAGGCGTACGACGAGGACCCCGCGCTGCCCAGCCTGCTGGTCGCACCGTATTTCGCCGCGGCCGTGCGCGACGGCGTCGACAGCTGGCGGCGGGTCGTGGCGCAAGCCGCGACGGCCGGCATCCCGACGCCCGCGTTCTCATCCTCACTCGCCTACTACGACGGGCTGCGCCGGGACCGGCTGCCTGCTGCCCTGATCCAGGGACTACGCGACTACTTCGGCGCCCACACCTACCGCCGCGTCGACAAGGAAGGCAGTTTCCACACCGAGTGGGCCGGCGACCGTCAGGAACATCCCGCGTAACTGACGCGCCGGGCCAGGGCACCCCGGGCGACAACAGCAAAACGCATCAACCGTCGTTATAACGACAGCAAACCGCATCAACCGTTGTTGCGGGGCGGGCCGCCGCGACGACCGGAGGCAGCCGGGCGGCGGGGTTCGAATGCGTTCAGACCGGCCGGGCGCTGGCGAGCACGCCACCATGCTCGAGGATCTCGGCCGCTCCCCGGACGACGCACCGCAGCGGGTCGTCCACGATGAGGACGGGGATGCCTGTCGCCGCCTCGATCCTGCTGGCCAGGCCCGGGAGCAGGGCTCCACCCCCCGCGAGGCGGATCTTCCCGCGAACCACGTCTTCCGCGAGGTTCGGCGGGATATCCGACAGCATCTCCTGCACCGAGTCGATGATCGCGACGACCGAGTGCTCAAGGGCCTCGGCCACGAGCCGCCCCGGCACGTCTTCTATCCGGGGCGTCCGGCGCGCGGCGTCGACACCGACCGCCTCCAGCCATCCGGTCACGCCATCGGCGAGCCCCAGGGTCATCTTCAGGCTCCTGGCCGCGTTGCGGCCGATAAGCAGGCCCAGCTCGGCCTTGACGGCATGCACGATCGCCTCGTCCATGGCGTTGCCCCCGATGCGCAGTGACCGGGCGCGCACCACATGGCCGCCTGCCACCACCGCGGCTTCCGTGGTCCCGCCCCCGACGTCCACGATGAAGACACCGGATCCGGCGGCGAGGTCGAAGCCCGCGCCGGCCGCCGCGGCGACCGGTTCGTCGACGAGCCGCACGATGCAACGGGGCTTTGATGCCTCGACCGCGGCGACCAGGGATCGCCGCTCCACCCACGTGGCGCCTCCGGGCACGCAGACCACAGCCGATGGCCGCAGCAGGCCGCGGCGCAGGCGGGCCAGGCGCAGGAAGGCCTGCAACATGGCCGCCGACGCGTCCAGGTCCGCGATCACCCCATCACGCAGAGGGTGGATGACCTCGACGTCGCGAGGATCCTTCCCGGCCAGCGCGTCGGCGGCGTGGCCCACCGCAGCCACCTGGCCGGTCTCCCGGTCAAGGGCGATAGCGGAGGGCTCTTCGACGACGAGCCCACGGCCGGCGACACAGACAAGTGTGTTGACCGTACCGAGGTCGATCGCTACGCCTGCCCGCAACCGCATGGAACCCGCCCTTTACCCGAAATGCCGTCCGCCTTCCCCAGTATGGTGTCCCCCCGGGCGGCGAGGGGGGCACCCGGGGAGATCTTGAAGCCGTCGGCAGCGACGAGCGGGCCCGCGAGCGGGAGACACAGCATGAGCGAGCCGGTCCAAGCAGGCGCAGCGTCAGCGAACCCCGGGCGGGTCGCAGGCTATGCGGCGGATCCGGATCTTCTCCTTGACCTCGGTGATCGCACCGCGTGCCCGCCTGCGGCGATGTGATCAACGAATGTCACCCCGACCCCGACGGTCACCCCGACAATCACCCCGACGGCCACCGTGACCCCGACGGTCAAGCCGACGGTCACCGTGACCCCGACGATCACCCCAACCGCCACCGTGACCCCAACCGGCACCGCGACGGTGACCCCCACACCTTCGCCGAGTGGGACGCACATGTGAGCTTGAGGTGCGGCCCGCTCCTCAGCGCGCCGACGCCGATGCGCCCGTACGCACCGTGAACCCGTGCGGTGCGGGCGCGTCGGCGTCACGTGCTGACGGCAGTGACCCGGCGGCTTTCGTTCTGCATACATCGGGCGACGCAGGCGCGACCGCAAGGCGACGAGGCGACAATGAAGCGTGAACCGGCATGAAAGATGGCGATCACCTCCCACGGGTCCTCGTGGTTGCCGAGGAGCCGAGTATTCGCGACCGCGCTCAGGTCGCTCTGACGCTGCACGGCTGCGCGGTGACCACGGCGGCCACCGGCACCGAGGCACTGCGCCGGGCCGGGTCCGCTGACCACGACCTCATCGTGCTCGACGCGGTGCTGCCCGACCTGGACGGCTTCGAGGTGTACCGCAGGCTGCGGGCCGGCGGCGACCGGTTGCCCGTCATTTTCCTGACCGCCACGGGCGCCGCACCAGGAACCGTCACCGGGCTGGCCGTGGGCGGCGACGACTACATCGCGAAGCCGTTCTCAGCTGAGGCACTCGCGGCCCGCGTCCTGGCGCGCCTCGGTGAGGCGGACCGGGCAGCCCGATCGGACTGGGCGGCCGGGGCGGCCGGGGCGGCCAACGGTCACCGGGGATCCATCGCCACGCTGCATGCCGGGGACCTGGAACTCGATGCGTCCCGGTGGACTGTGCACAGGGCCGGCACGCAAGTGGAACTCGCGCCCACCGAGTTCCGGTTGCTCATCTACCTGATGAGCAACCAAGGGCGAGTGCTCACCCGGGGGCAGATACTTGAGAACGTGTGGGGCCGGGACGAGGCTCACCAGCCCCAGATCGTGGACACGTACGTCAGCTACCTGCGCCGCAAGCTGAACCGGCTGGGGCCGCCGCTGATCCACACCCAGCGCGGCGTGGGTTACAGCCTGCTGTCGCCGCGCAGCGCCGCCGGCTGAACGACGCGCCTCATGGACCGGTGCCGAAGGAGGACCCGAAGCCGGACGAGGATCCGGACGGGGACACGGAGCAGGTGACGTTATGGCCGAGTCACGCTGCAGCGCCAAGCAAGCCTTCGCTGTGCTGAGCCGGGCCTCGAACAATCGCAACATGAAGCTCCGCGATCTTGCTACCGAGATCGTCACGCGGGTGGGCGGGAGGCCATCGCCGGATTCCGCGCGCTGAATCTCCGGCCGCGCTACCTACTGGTGAACGGCTCGAAGGTGTGGCTGAACTGCCAGGTCGCCTGGGAGATCCCGGAGCAGCTGTCGCTGCCCTTGGTGCCCGGGCAGCCGCCGTTGTCCCTTTCGAGCGCCCAGAAGGACAGCTCCGCCAGGTGCTTGGTTACCGCCCAGTGCTCAATCGTCGTCGCGTCGGCGGTGGTAAAGATCTCGGGTGGCCCGAAGTCGTCGATGCCCAGCATCTCTGTGACGCCGATCATGGACCAGAGCCGGTGAGCCGACCTGGCCGGATACAGCTGATGCAGCGAGTCGTACAGGTGCTGCGCGGCGGTCATCGAGTCTGCGGCCATCTCGTGCGGCTGGTTGTCGTAGTAGTCGAAGGTCATGATGTTGACGATGTCGATCCTGGCCTGATTGGTCACCGCGTTCTGCAGGACGTACAGCCCGGTGGCGTTGAGCCCGGCCACGTTGGTCGGGAGGGTGTAGACGAACTGCACTGCACGGTCATGCCTGGCCGCCCAGTCCTCGACCATCCTGATCGCCTTGTTGCGCCGGTCGACGCCCGCCGGGTTCGTCAGCGAGTTGTCCTCGGTGTCGAGGTCGAGGCGGGTCACGTTGTAGGTCGTGATCACCTTCTCGTAGGCGGCAGCGATCAGCGCGACATTCGTGCAGCTGTCGGCGATCTCAGTGCCGGTGTGGTCAGCGGAGTAGCCGCCGAAGGAAGGAATTACGTCGCCTCCGACAGCGCGAATTTTCGCGATGTCGCTGCCGTAGACGGAAGACGCGATCGGGGTGGCCGGGTTGCCGTTCCAGTCGATGGTGCACGACCCGGCGGCCGGAGTCTGGATGAAGGCGAAGTTCAAGTACCGCGCGCCCGATGCCTGCGAGAGGGCCGCGGGGCTATCGGTGGTGTAGGCCTCGAAGTATGGGGCGAAGACGTGCGCGGGCACCGCAGCCCGGTGCGAAGAGCTTGCGAACACGGCAGAGCCTGCGGACACGGCAGAGCTTGCCGTCAGAGCGGAGCTTGCCGTCACGGCAGAGAAGACACCGCCCGCAGCGACCAGTGCGAGTGCGGCGACCGCCATGAGCCAACGTGACCGTGACATTGAGTCAACTCTCCTGTCGTTCCAGCGAGGAGATCGCATGGTAACGCAAACCGGTCGAAACCAGCTGCGTCATGGACAAGCACACCTATAAGTACCTGGACTAATAAATAGGAAAGTTTCCTGTTAATGAGGAAATTAGAGCTGTCACGGCGACCCTGTCAAGAGCCGCTGGCGGGTTGGTAACTGGCTGCCGCCATCCGACGATGACCACCAGCGCGTCCTTGGGGTGCAAGGCTTGCCTCAACTCGAACGCCTGACCGGACGGCCGGCTCAATGTCCGACTCGGGTATGTTGCCGGGCATGGACTGGAAGATCGAGCTCGTCGCGATTCCCGTTACCGACGTCGACCGCGCCAAGGCGTTCTACGTGGAGCAGGTCGGCTTCCACGCTGACCACGACTACCAGGTAAGCGACAACCTGCGGTTCGTGCAGCTCACCCCGCCTGGGTCGGCGTGCTCCATCGTGCTGGGCACCGGGATCACGGAGATGGCGCCGGGCTCGCAGCGAGGTGTACAGGTCGTCGTGGCTGATGTAGCGGCCGCCCGGCAGGAACTCATCGCGCACGGTGTGGAGGCCAGCGACATTGATGTCCAGCCGTGGGGCTCGTTCGTCATCTTCGCCGACCCGGACGGCAACACGTGGGCGCTGCAGCAAGTGCCTCCGCGGCCGTAGAAACACCTTATTACCGGCCGTAGCATCGGCCAGCAGCAAGGACACCGACAAGATCGGCCGGGCGTGCCTGCCGCCAGTAGCGGGTGGCGGGCAGGCATGACAGGCGCGTGGACCGGCTGCTGGGCTCTGAAGCCGCCACACGCGACTTCGCCGAACTGATCGCGGGACAGGCCTGAACCTCCGCCGCGGGCACGCTCAGACGCCATGGATCACGCCATCCCGTCGAGGATCTCCAGCACCAGGTCCATGGGCGTGTGAGGGTGCAGGAACGCGAATCTGGCGACTGTCTCGCCCTCCCATGCCGTCGGGGGGAGGAATGCCACCTGGTCCTTCAGCAACTGGTCGGCCCACCGTGTGTACAGCTCGGGAGCCCAGCCGTGGCGCCGGAAGAGCACGACCGACAGCTCGGGCTCGCGGATCAGCTCCAGGTAGTGGCGCGTCCTGATTTCCGCGGCGGTGTCCCGCGCCAGCCGGATGCCCGCCTCGATCGCCTCGGTGTAGGCGTCCACGCCATAGACCGCCAGCGAGAACCACAGTGGCAGCCCGCGGGCCCGCCTGGTCAGGTGGTAGGCGTAGTCGGTCGGATTCCACTCAGCCGGGTCGCCGTGGATGACATCGAGATAGGAAGCGTCCTGCTTGTGCACCGACCGGGCGAGCGACGGATCGCGGTAGATCAGCGCGGCGCAGTCGAAGGGGGCGAACATCCACTTGTGCGGGTCCACGATGAACGAGTCCGCGTGCTCGACGCCGTCGAACGCGCGCCGGACGCTGGGCGCGAACAGCGCCGCCCCGCCGTAAGCCCCGTCCACGTGGAACCACACGCCGAGTTCGCGGGCCACCTCGGCGACGCCGGCCAGGTCGTCAACGATGCCCGCGTTGGTGGTGCCCGACGTTGCCACCACCGCGGCGAGTGACGACGGGTCGCCGTCTTCCTCGACGGCGGCCCGGAGCGCGGCCCCCGTGACCCGGTGACCGTCGGCGTGCACGACAAGCGGGTCCATCTCCAGGATCCGCAGCGTATTGACGATCGACGAATGGGCGTCCGCGCCGATGGCCACCCGCCAGCGGCGGCCGGCGGCGGCACTTCCCGCGTTGCGCTTGGCCACCTCCCTGGCGACGACCAGCGCCGACAGGTTCGCGGCGGAACCGCCGGAGACGAAGCATCCGCCCGCCGACCCGGGAAGCCCGGCACGGTCAGCGATCAGGCGCAGCACCTGGTTCTCGGCGTGGATGGCGCCGGCGGCCTCCAGCCAGGAAATGCCCTGTATCGACGCGCAGGAGACCAGCATGTCGAACAGCAGCGATGCTTTCGTCGGCGCGGCCGGGATGAAACCGAGGAAGCGCGGGCTGTCCGCCGAGATCACCGCCGGTGCCATGACCGACGCGTAGACGCCCAGGATCTGGTCGGCACTATGGGGATCGTCGCCTAGCAGGCCCTTCAGCGCGGCCTGGAGATCAGCCGGATCCCGCGGGCCCCCGTCAAGCGGGACCGGGTCCAGCCGCAGCCGGTTCTCCGCGTAGGCCAGCACGGACCGGATCATCTGATCGGTTACTGCGTCCACACGATGCATGGCCGGAACGTAGAGCGCTGCTGGCTATAGCGCAAATAGCCCCGCCCGTATGCTCAGTGTCCGATTGGCCGCACGGAGCGCCGGCACGCGTGGTGAGGCGGTCCCTGGGGTAGTCACGTTAGGCATGAGAATGAAGGTTTCGACTGACAGGACGTGGCCGTGGACGCGGACGCACCCGCTCATCCGCTCGACCCGTTGACCGCCGGGGAGTTCCGGCTCGTTGCCTCGGTCCTGCGGCGCGACCGGGCGGTCGGCCCGCGGTGGCGGTTCGCCTCGATCGAGCTCAAGGAGCCGGGCAAGGACGCCCCCCAGGACGTGCAGCCGGCTCACCGTCAGGCGCTCGCCATCTGCTGGAATCGCGACGACGGCCGGGCGTATCGCGCGGTGGTGTCGTTGACCGACGCCGCCGTCACCACCTGGGAGCATCTGCCCGGCCAGCACCCGAACATGACGGTGGACGAATGGCACGAGTGTGACGAGATGCTGCGCGGCAACCCGCTGCTGGCCGCGGCGCTCGCCCGGCGCGGGATCACCGATCACGCCCACGTCCTCGCCGACGTCTGGGCCTACGACGCCGCGCTGGTTCCGCCGCGCTACCGCGGTTTGCGGCTGGGCTGGGCAGACGTGTGGTATCGCGGCAGCCCGGACGGCAACCCCTATGCGCATCACGTCAGTGGGCTGCATCCCATCGTGGATCTTGACCGGATGACGCTGCTCGAGATCGAGGACAACCTCGGCAGCGGGACGGCCGAGCTGCCCGAGGTCATGGGCGAGTATCTGCCCACGCTCATCCCGACGCCCCTGCGGGAGGTGAAACCGCTGCACATCAGCCAGCCCGACGGTGTCTCGTTCACCCTGCAGGGCCGACTGCTGACCTGGCAGAACTGGCAGCTGCGGCTGGGCTTCACCTACCGGGAAGGCCTGGTCCTGCACAGGGTCGGGTTCCGTGACGCGGGCCGCCTCCGGCCCATCGCGCACCGGCTCTCGTTCGCGGAGATGGTCGTGCCCTACCGGGACCCGACCACCGATCACTACCGGCGCACCGCATTCGACATCGGCGAGTGGGGGCTGGGCTTCATGACCACCTCGCTCGAACGGGGCTGCGACTGCCTGGGCGAGATCACGTACCTCGATGCGGTGGTACACGACTCGCGCGGGGAGCCGCGCATCATCTCCCGCGCCATCTGTATCCACGAGGAGGACAACGGGGTCCTCTGGAAGCACGTCGATCACGTATCCGGCACGGAGGTACGGCGCGCGCGGCGGCTCGCCGTATCATTCCACGTCACGGTCGCGAACTACGAGTACCTCGTGTACTGGCGCTTCTACCAGGACGGCAACATCGAATGCGAGGTCCGCGCCACCGGGATCATGGTGACCTCGAATTTCCAGGAGGGCCGCCAGCCACCGTACGGTGCGCTGGTGGATGAGCGCACGTACGCGCCCTTCCACCAGCATTTCATCGTGGCTCGACTTGACCTTGACGTGGACGGGCCGGCCAACACGGTCTGCGCGGTTGAATCGCAGGCCGCCCCCGCCAGCGACGACGACCCTTACGGGCTGGGCCTGGTGATCCGCGAGACGCCGCTGCGCACCGAAGCCGAGGGCAAGCAGGATTACGACTGGCGCACGCAGCGTGCCTGGAAGGTCATGAACCATAACGTCAGGAACGGGCTGGGCACCCCGGTCGGGTACAAGCTGGTCCCCGCCGGGTCGTTCCCGCACCTGATGGTCCCTTCCTCTCCTGTCCTGCGGCGCGCCAGGGTTATCGAGCACACGGTCTGGGTCACGCCCTACCGCCAGGACGAACGATGGCCCTGCGGCGAGTTCCCGACCCTCAGCGACCTGGACTCCGGACTGCCCGTCTGGACCGCGCAGAACCGCTCGATCGAGAACACCGACGTGGTGCTCTGGTACGTGTTCGGCCTCCATCACATCACCCGTCCGGAGGACTGGCCGGTCATGCCGGTCGACACGGCCTCGTTCTGGCTCAAGCCGTCAGGGTTCTTCGACCGCAATCCAGCCCTGGACGTACCACCGGGCCAGCAGGAATGCCACGACTAATCCCTGAGCATGTGGCTCTTTCGCCCGGAGGACGACGAGCGTCACCAGGCAGGTGCCTGCGAGCAGGGAGTACGGGACCAGATCCGATGTCGCCTGGGCCAGGGCCCCGCCCCCCGCGGCGCCGACAGCCTGGCCGGACGCCCACTCCAGATTCGCCAACCCGAACGCGAGCCCCTGATTCAGTTGCAGGCGGTCTGCGCCTGCGCTCAGCAATGCCGCGGCGGGTGTGAAGAGGGTGCCGTAGGCGGGCATGCCCACGATCAGGAGGGCCATGAGCAACCAGGCCGGTTCCAGCGCCGGCGCGAGCAGGCTGACCACCACCGCCGCGCACAGCGAGATCCGGATGGGCGTGAGGGCACCACGGCGGTCCGACAACCGGCCGGCGAACGGTGAGAGCCCCGACTCGATCGCCGCGGAGGCCAGGAAGGTAGCCCCGATCATCAGCGCGGTAACACCGAGATGGCTGAGCCGCAGCGGCGCGAGGACATCGACGACCCCGAAGGCCATGCCCGCAAGCATGGTCAGCCACATGCCGGGGCCGACCTGCCGGTCATGCACCGCGGGCCACGCCGCCCGCAGGCCCTGCGGAGCCGAACCCAGCGGGCTGGGCACGATGAAGGCCACGGCCATCAGGGCGGCTCCGGCCACGGCAGCAGCGGCGAAGGCCGGCCCGGTTCCCACCTGATTAGCGACGACGCCGACCACCGGGCCAAGAAGCGCCCCGCCCACCGCGGCCGCCACGGCGGTCCCCAGCATCTCGCCGCGGCGCTCCGGCGGTGCGGCCGTCGCCAGCCAGGCCAAGCCCGCGGCCCAGGTACACGCCCCGCCCAGGCCCTGGACGAAACGCGTGGCATCGAGGACGCCAGCGACGGAAGCCCAGCCGAAGACGACCGTCGACACGCTCATCAAGGCCAGCCCCAGCAGCACCACCCGCCTGACCCCCAGCCGCGAGGCCAGCAATCCTCCCGGGAGCGCGCCGACCAGGGTGCCGAGGGGGTAGGCAGCGACCAGGATCCCGGCCCCCGACTTCGACAACCCGGCCACCTGCGTGTAGTGCGGCAGCAGCGGGGTCAGCGCGGTGAAGAACATCGTGTCGACCAGCACCAGCGCGCAGACGAAGGCAAGCAGCACGCGTACCGGGCGCGTCAGCCGCGACCGGGCTCGCACCATGCCTGCTTCCTCCGCGATGAACTTCTCAAACACCCATCCGCTTCACGCCGCAACTGCGCCAGGCCCCAGCTACAACCGGAGTGAGCGTCCCGGGCGCGCTCACATGCCGCCTGGCCAGGATGTCACTGGCCGACCACAGGCAAGCCGAGCTTCTGTTCGTAGAACACCCGCGCTCGGGTCAGGTCCGTCGCCGCGGCGAAAGCCACCACATCGCTGGACTTCAGCATGTCATCTCCCTGGGTTCGGGTCCGGGTCACGCGGAGACC
>DASWFT010000590.1:0-10490 GCA_036394075.1 Streptosporangiaceae bacterium | reverse complement strand
ATTCCGGCACATCGACGACTTCAACAAGGCGGCGCGGGCAGGCAAGCTCACCCCGCCGCCGGGCAGCGAGCGGGTCTATCTTCCGTACCCGTACCTGCTCGTGATCGTGGACGAGCTGGCCGACCTGATGATGATCGCCCCGCGCGACGTCGAGGACGCGGTCGTCCGCATCACGCAGCTGGCCCGGGCCGCCGGGATCCACCTGGTGCTGGCCACCCAGCGGCCGAGTGTGGACGTGGTGACGGGACTGATCAAGGCCAACGTGCCGTCCCGGCTCGCCTTTGCCACGTCGAGCCTGACCGACAGCCGGGTCATCCTGGACCAGCCGGGCGCGGAGAAACTGGTAGGACAGGGTGATTCGCTCTTCTTGCCGATGGGCGCGAGTAAACCGCTGCGGCTTCAGAACGCTTTTGTCACGGAAAAGGAGATTCGCGAGGTAGTTGCGCACTGCACGAAGCAGGCGCAGCCCTCCTACCGGGAGGACGTCGCCGCGCCGGCAGGCATGCAGCGGGAGATCGACGCCGATATTGGTGACGACCTCGAACTGCTTACCCAGGCTGCTGAGCTCGTCATTAGCACGCAGTTCGGCTCCACGTCGATGCTGCAGCGCAAACTCCGGGTGGGGTTCGCCAAGGCCGGCCGGCTCATGGACCTTCTGGAGAGCCGGAACATCGTCGGGCCAAGCGAGGGATCCAAGGCCAGAGACGTCCGGGTCAAGCCCGATGATCTGGCCGAAGTGGTTGACTCGCTGCGGGGCGGGCACGATACCTGAGCAGGGCCCGTGGCCTCCGTCGCGTGTCGTGGGATGTCTACACTTGGTTATTGGTCCTGCATTCTGGGCCTATACGCATCCGGTGACTGATCCCGCACCCCGGGGCGGCACGCAGTGCGACAAGGCAGTGGGAGGCGCGGTGTGAGCATTGGTGACGCCTTGGCGCAAGCGCGAAGCCAGTCCGGTCTCACCATTACGCAGGTCAGCCAGAGAACCTGCATCAGAGAGACGATCATCCGGGGCATAGAACGTAGCGATTTCTCCGCATGCGGCGGCCATTTTTACGCTCGTGGTCATATCCGCAGTATTGCCAGGGTCGTGGGCGCCAATGAAGAAGAGTTGATTCACGAGTATGACGCCCTGCACGGCGCGCCGGCGGCGATCAGGGCGGCGGATGTCTTCGAGCCGGCCACCCCGATAAGGATCAAGGAGCGCCGCTCACCCAACTGGACCCTGGCCATGGCCGTGGTGCTCGTCCTCATCCTTGGCTACGGCGTGTACCGGGTGGTGGGCGCGGCCACGTCCGGCCGCGCCGTGGCCGCACGGGCCGCCGCAACGTCCCACCACCGGCCGTCGGGGAGGTCCGCAGCCGTTCCCTCCGCCTCGCCAACACCGCTGGTCCCGAGCAATGTCGTGATCCACCTCACCGCTATCGAAGATTGCTGGGTCGAGTTCACCAGCCAGGCCGGCCAGTTCATCTCCCAGGCGTACGTCGTGGGGGGCGACTCGAAGACCTGGACCTTCCAGCAGGCGGTGAACATGCAGATCGGCAATCCCGGCGGAATCGTCTTGACCGTCAACGGCAAGAGGGTGGGCTCACCCGGCTCGGCCGGCCAGCCGGTCACTCTCAGCCTGGGGCCGGGTAGGCCGGTTTCGGGCTGACCTCTGGCCCGCCCGGCCGACCTCCGCGGGCCTGCTGGCGGGCGTCCGCACAGCCTCGCTTACCGTAGTCTGCCGGTGTGTCACCGAGTCAGAAAAGCCCGCCGCCCGCAGACCGCACGGTCAGCCTGGTGACGCTGGGCTGCGCCAGGAACGAGGTTGATTCCGAGGAACTCGCGGCCCGCCTCGAGGCGGGCGGCTGGACCCTGGCCGACGAGGGCACCCAGGCCAGCGTGGTGATGGTCAACACCTGCGGGTTCATCGAGGCGGCCAAGCAGGAATCCATCGACGAACTGCTGGAGGCCGCGTCGTCCGGCGCCCAAGTCGTGGCCGCGGGATGCCTGGCCGAGCGCTATGGGGCCGGGCTGGCCGAGGCACTGCCCGAGGCGCAGGTGCTGAGCTTCGACGACTACGGTGACATTGCCGCGCGGCTGGACGCCGTGCTGGCTGGGCAGCGGCGGCCCGCCCACCAGCCGCGGGACCGCCGTCGGCTGCTCCCGATCGCGCCCGCGGGCCGGGCGGCGGAATCCGGGGTCCACACGCCCGGACATGGGATGGCGGCCCGTGGGACCCCGGCAGGCAGCGCGACCCTGGCAGGCAGCGCGACCCTGGCAGGCAGCGCGATGCCGGCCGGCGGTGCCATCCCGGACCTGCCCCCCGGCACGGCCCCGGCGTCCGGGCCGCGGACGCTGCGGCGCCGGCTGACCGGCGGCCCGGTGGCGCCCTTGAAGATCGCGTCAGGGTGTGACCGGCGGTGCAGTTTCTGCGCGATCCCGGCGTTCCGCGGCGCCTTCCTGTCCCGCCCGCCGGAGGACCTGACTGCGGAGGCGGCCTGGCTGGCCGGCCAGGGGGTACGGGAACTGCTGCTGGTGAGCGAGAATTCCACCTCGTACGGGAAGGATCTGGGAAACCTGAGGCTGCTTGAGGAACTGCTTCCGGCGCTGGCCGCGGTTCCCGGCATCGACCGGGTCAGGGTCAGCTACCTGCAACCCGCAGAGCTTCGCCCGGGGCTCGTTGAGGTAATGACCTCGACGCCGGGAGTGGCCCCCTACTTCGACCTCTCGTTCCAGCACGCCAGCGGGAGCGTGCTGCGCGCCATGCGGCGCTTCGGTGACCGGGAGCGCTTCTGCGAGTTGCTCGCGCAGATCAGGCGGGCCTGCCCGGAGGCGGGCGTCCGCTCCAACTTCATCGTCGGGTTCCCCGGAGAGACCACCGACGACCTGGCCGAGTTGCAGCGCTTCCTGTCGGATGCCGCCCTGGACGCGATTGGCGTCTTCGGCTATTCGAATGAGGAGGGGACTGAGGCGGCCGCCCTCGGCGGGCAGCTTGATCCCGGTGAGATCGCCCGTCGGGTGGACGATCTCGCGGATCTGGCCGAGGAGGTCATGGCCCAGCGCGCCGCGGCGCGAATAGGCGAGACCGCGGAGGTTCTCATCGAGGAGAGCCTCGGCGCCGGGCGCTATGTGGGCCGCGCCGCGCACCAGGCGCCCGAGGTCGATGGGACCACCATGGTGCGCGCGAAGGCCCGGCTGGCCGCCGGTGACCTGGTCACCGTCCGCGTCACCGGGTCGGATGGGGTGGACCTGGCCGCCATGGCCCTCGCGGGCTGAGGCGGCCACAGGCAAGGGGGAAGATGCCGTCCTCGGAGCCCAAGCAGGCTGCGCTGTCGCCGCCAGGCGTGATGAACATCGCCAACGCGCTCACTGCGCTGCGCTTCGGGCTCGTCCCCGTCTTCGTCGTCCTGCTCCTGGCTGGCGGGCCGGGCTGGCGGATCGCGGCCTTCGCGGTGTTCATCGCGGCGTCGGTCACCGACCTGCTTGACGGCAAGATCGCCCGTCAGCGTGGCCTTATCACGGACTTCGGCAAGATCGCGGATCCCATCGCGGACAAGGCGCTCACCGGGGCTGCCCTGGTGACGCTCTCGGCCCAGGGGGCTCTCGCTTGGTGGGTGACGTGCGTGATTCTGATCCGTGAGGTGGCCGTCACCGGGCTGCGCTTCTGGGTGATCCGGCGCGGGGTCATCGCGGCGAGCCGCGGTGGCAAGGCGAAGACCCTGCTCCAGGTGATCGCGATCACGCTGTTCGTGCTGCCGGGGCCGCCGTCGGCAGTCCGGAACGTGGTGATGGCCGCTGCGGTCGCGGTCACGCTGGCGACCGGCGCCGACTATGCCGTCCGCGCGGTCCGGCTGCGCCGCCGGCCCGTGCCCGATACGGGGCCGGGGCCATGAGCGAGCCGGAGGGGTGCGGTGCCGCCTGGACTGAGGAGCGAGGCACGAGCGACGAGGGAAGGTGGCGCCCCAAGGCGCCCCGTAGGCGAGCGGGAGACACCGCATGAGCTCCGCTGGCCCGGAGTTTGCGGGAATTCACGAGGCGGCCGGGCGCATCATTGTCCTGCTGACCGCGCGCGAGCAGACGGTAGCGGTCGCCGAATCGCTGACCGGCGGCCTGCTCGCCGCGGCTCTGACCAGCATCCCGGGGGCCTCTGCGGCCTTCCGCGGCGCCGTCGTGGCGTATGCGACCAGCCTGAAGGCGACGCTCCTGGACGTCCCGCGGCCCATGCTCGACGCCCTGGGAGCGGTCTCGCCCGAGGTCGCCGCGGCGATGGCCGAGGGCGTGCGCAGGCGCCTCGAGGCCACGTTCGGCGCGGCCACCACGGGTGTGGCCGGCCCCGACCCCGCCGAAGGGAAGCCTGTCGGTACCGTACATGTAGCAGTCAGCGCCGCCTGCGGCACCACCGTGCGCACCCTCACCCTGGCCGGAGGCCGGGACGAGGTCCGGCAGCACACGGTCGAGGCCGTCCTGAGCCTGCTCCTGCACCGGGTTCGGGAAGAGTGCAGTTGATTACAGCGTTACGTCAGCAGCGAACACGGCCTCATGTGGTCTCCCCTACTGTCGGTTAGGGCGGGTACCGTGGAGTCGACACACCCACTTCGCGAAGGGAGCGCGTCGATGGTCCTGCTTCGTCACTTGCTTGGTGACGTGTTGCGGCGACTGCGCCTTCGGCAGGGTCGCACCCTCCGCGAGGTATCGGCAGCCGCACGAGTGTCGCTGGGGTACCTGTCCGAGGTCGAACGCGGGCAGAAGGAGGCATCCTCCGAACTGCTGGCCGCCATCTGCACCGCGCTGGGCACGCCGCTGTCGCACGTTCTGGGGGAAGTGTCCGATAGTTTCGCTCTCGCCGAACTGCAGAGCGAGCCCATGCTCGCCGGGGTCGGAGAGCGTGGTGTCGGCCAGCACGGGGCCGGGCAGTCCGCCGGGCGCGGACTGGATGCTGCCGAGCACGACCTGGGCGCTGCGGTGGCTCAGTCGTTCAGCGGGACCGGCCAGCCGGAGCTGCGCGTTCCGGCGGGGCGGGCGCGTGGCATGGACTCGGAACCGGTGCTGCGTCCTGTCGCGCTTGATTCGGGTCACCCGGCGTTCGATGAGGTCGCGCGGCGCGTGCGCGACGTGACCGACATGGTGCCTGTCTGACGGGGTGCGGGCCGCGGGGGCGGCGGTTCAGGCCCAGGCGCGCGGATCGTCGGTGAGCTGGACGACGCGGTCCGGGAGCTTACCGGTCACGATGTGTGCGAGCGAGACCTCTTCCAGGATGGCGCGTTCGTTGGCCCGCAGGGCGATCCACACGCTCTGCAGAGGCTCGGCCGCCCCGATATAGCCGATATTCTCCGGGCGCTCTCCGCGGACGCCGACCAGCTGGCCGTCGATGGCCCGGATGATGTCGGCGAGCGAGATGTCTTCGGCCGGCCTGGCCAGCCAGAAGCCGCCATCAGGGCCGCGCTGGCTGCGTACCAGGCCCGCCCGGCGCAGCTGGGTGAGGATCGCTTCGAGGAACTTGCCCGGGATGTGCTGGGCCCGCGCCAGCTGCTCGGCGGTGACATGAGTCCCACCGGCCGAGGCAAGTTCGATGGCGGCACGGAGCGCGTAGTCGGCACGGGCGGACAACCTCATATCCAGCATTATGCAGGTTGCAGCGAGCGCATGCGCGGCTCGGTCAGCCGCTGGCCAGTCCGAGGATCTCGGCGGCCGCCTGGCTGCTGGTGCGGGCCGCACCGAACGTAGCCAGGTAGACGTCGGCCGGTGGCCGCCACACCGGCAGGCCCATCTCCACGACGGCGGCATCGGGCCGGGCGTCGAGCAGCCCGCGAACGATGTCCTGGACGTACGGGGAGCGATGGGCGTCGCGGACGACGATGATCAGGGGGCGGCCCGCGGACTTCGCCAGCAGCCCATCCACCACACTCGCCCGGTTCGTGGGGTCGGCAACGGCGCTGATCCGCTGGACGGCGTCGGCGCTCACCCAGGGGCCGAGTCCCCACGGCACCTTTCCGACGGCGATGTTGGACGGCGGCACGAACTCGATGAGAACCGGGTTGATCATCGGCCGCGGCGTCCCGTCCACTCGCAAGGCACGCCGCGCGGCGATCAGGCCGACATCCGCGCTGCCGGAGGCCGCTGGTCCTGGCGCCTGGCGCGCCGCAGCCGCCCACGCCCGCAGTTCGGCGACCCGCGCTGCCGCCTCTTCCAGCCTCGCGCCGGGCAGCCGCCGGGCGGCGACGGCGGCCACGAGCGCGTCGCGGACCGCGCGATAGGTCGGCCGGTCCTGATCCCGCCCGAAACAGAGCAGGTCAGTGCCGGCCGCCACAGCGAGAACAGCCGCTTCCGGCAGACCGTAGGGCCCGCTGACCGCCCGCATCTCCAGCGCGTCGGAGACGATCACGCCGGTGAAGCCGAGTTCCCCCCGCAGCAGGCCGGTCAGCGCAGGGTGCGACAGCGTGGCGGGCCGGTCGCCGGTCAGCTCGGGAACGCGCAGGTGACCGGGCATCACGGCGCGGACGCCGGCCTCGATGGCCGCGATGAATGGGGGCAGGTCCCGCTGGAACAGCAGGTCCATCGGCGCGTCCACCGTCGCGATCGCGTGATGGGTGTCGGTCCTGGTGCTGCCGTGACCGGGAAAGTGCTTCGCGCACGCCGCGACGCCCGCGGACTGCAGACCGGCCACCGCGGCCGCGGCGTGCCGCGCCACCAGCCCGGTGTCGGAGCCGAAGGACCTGGTGCCAATGACGGGGTTGTCTGAAGCCGTGTTGACGTCGACCGACGGGGCCAGGTTCAGGTTGACGCCCAGTGCCGCCAGGCCGCGGCCCAGCGCTGCGTATACCGCCCGGGTCAGCTCGGGATCGTCCACGGCACCGAGAGCGGCGTTGCCTGGATAGCGGCTGCCGGTCCGGTGGGCCACCCTGGTGACATCGCCGCCTTCCTCGTCGATCGCGATGACCGGCTCGTCGGCCGAGGCCCGCAGCCGCTCTATCAGGCTGCCGAGCTGCGCGAGGTCGGCGATGTTCGGGCCGAACACGGTGACCCCGCCGAGCCCGTCGCGCAGCGCGGCAAGCACCCATGCGGGTGCCTGGCGGCCGGGAAAGGGCGGAATGACGATGGCGTCGGCTAGCCGGCCCAAAGACGGGTCGGCGGCAATCTCCGTGCTCACCCCTTCACCGCCCCCGCGACGAGCCCGTTGACCAGCCGGCGCCTGACGATCAGGAAGAAGATCATTACGGGGATCGTGTACAGGGTGGACGCGGCCATGATCGGCCCCCACTGGGCGCCGCCGCGGCCGAAGAAGTAGGTCACGTAGATCGGCAGCGTGTACGTCTGGTGGGCCTGGCCGAGGAAGGTCAGCGCGACGATGAACTCGTTGTAGGCCGTAATGAACGAGAAGATGCTGGTCGCGACCAGGCCGGGGGCCACCAGCGGAAACAGTATGCGCCAGAAGATCCGCACCGGGGTGGCGCCGTCAATGGCGGCCGCCTCCTCGAGTTCCTTCGGGACCGTGGCCACGAAGTTGCGCAGCATCCAGATCGACACGGGCAGCGCCAGCGCGGCATACACGATGATCAGGCCGGCCAGGTTCTGCAGCAGGTTGAGCTTATTGAAGTCGACGAACAGCGCGATGATCAGCGCCTGGCCGGGGATCATCTGCACGATCAGCAGCATGATCAGGAAGGACGCGCGGAAGCGGAACCTGAATCTGGCCACTGCCACCGACGCCAGCAGCGACACCAGCGAGGCGATGAGGACGGTGGCCAGGGTCACAGACAGGCTGTTGCGGAAGAACATGAACACCGACCCGATCCCCGATGCCCGCCCGCTCACCACCGTCGAGAAATTGCCCAGCGTGGGGTGTGCGGGCAGCAGGTGGGGAGTCAGCGAGTAGATCTCCTGTGACGGCTTGAAGGCCGTGCTGACCATCCACACGATCGGGAATAGCGTGATCAGGGCGACCAGCAGGCCGATGCCGTTCAGGCCTATGGTTTTTGTCCTTCTCGCCGTCCTCGCGCTCAGCAGCCGGCCGCTCATGCTGGTTCTCCCGCTCGCTTCCGGGGCCCCGCCCGCCTCCCCATTCCCCCTTCACTGCGTCGCCTTCCCTCGTCGCTCGTTCCTCGCTCCTCAGTCCAGGCAACGCCGCGCCCCTCCAGCTCGCTCATGTGAGGGCCCCCTGCCGGACGGACGTCCGGACGTAGCCGACGGTGATCACGAGCACTATCAGGGTGAAGATCAGCGCCAGCGCGCCGCCGAGGCCGTAGCTGGGCGGGAAGCCGGCGAATGCCTTGTCGTACATGTACAGCGACAGGTTGAACTCGTCGCGGTTGCCGGGGAAGCCGGTCAGCAGGTACGTCTGGGTGAAGACGTTGAAGTCCCAGATGACCGAGAGGAGCAGCAGAACCAGGAAGATCGGCTTGAGCAGCGGATAGGTGATCTTCCAGAACATCCGCCACGGGCTTGTGCCGTCGACCCGTGCTGCCTCGTACAGCTCGGCCGGGACTGTCTTGAGCCCGGCCAGCGTGGTCACCGCGACGAACGGGAACGCCTGCCAGACCACGAGGATGGTCAGCACCGTGTACGCCTGCAGCGCGCCCGTGGTGGTCCAGTTGAAGCCGGCCCAGTTGGTGCTCCCGACCAGCCAGTGCGGCAGCTTGCTCAGCGTCCAGTCGACCACGCCGCCATCAGGATTGAACAGCCAGTAGAAAAGCACGCTCGCCGCCACCGCGGGGGTCGCCCAGGCCAGCAGCGCCGCCGTGCTGACGAAAGCCGCCATCTTCCTGCCGAGCCGATTCAGCAGGAGGCCGACCAGCGTGCCGGTGATCAGCGTGAGCGGGACCACCACGGCGGCGAACAGCACCGTGATGCGTAGCGAGAGCCAGAACTCCGGATCGGCGAAGGTGCTGGTGAAGTTGGCCAGCCCGATCCACTGGGTGGGCGCCGCACCGGTCAGCTGCGGCAGGCTGTAGTTCTGGAAGGAGAAGATCACCACCTGGGCCAGCGGCCAGAGCAGCACCAGGGCGATGCCGCCCAGCGCCGGGGCCAGCAGCAGGTACGGCGCGAGCTTGTGCCGCCGGACGAACGCGCCGACGACGGCGCCCGGCGGCAGGCTGCTGCCTGCGCGTGTCCGGTGCTCTGGCGGCAGGGCCGCCTGGCGCTGGACCGTGTCAGCCATGCTCGGCCACACTCCTAGGAATGGAAGTCCCGGCCGGCCTGCCGGGGGGGTGGCTCGGCCGGCCGGGACGGCTAGCTGATGATCAGGACTCGCTGCCGGTATTGAGGACGTTCTGCAACTCGGTGTTGGCCTTGTTCACCGTGGTCGTGAAGTTAGCGCCCTGCATGAGTGCCTTCATCATCGTCGGGATGATCGCGTCCGGACCATCGGCGGTCGCCCAGTTCTTCGAGTTCAGCGGCGAGATCTGGGTGTGGCCGGCGGCCTTCGCGAACCCGGCCATGACCGGGCTGCTGGTGTAGACGCCGCTGGACAGCTGCGAGGTGAACTCGGGGAAGAAGCCCTGTGAGTTGGCGAACGTGGTGGCGTTGGACGGGCTGTCCATCACCGTGATCAGGTCCCAGGCCGCCGTCTTGTTCGGGCTCTTCGCCCAGACGCCCAGGTCCGAACCGCCGGCGAAGGCAGGTGCCGGATCGG
Source organism: Streptosporangiaceae bacterium (assembly GCA_036394075.1). Taxonomy (GTDB): domain Bacteria; phylum Actinomycetota; class Actinomycetes; order Streptosporangiales; family Streptosporangiaceae; genus JAWWPY01. Next base: position 877 of record DASWFT010000590.1, on the reverse strand, counting down.
GGCCGTTCTGGCTGGGGATCGGGAACGAGGCCCAGTCCGCCTTGTACTGCGTGCTCACCGCGGTCAGCGACGACGACGCCCACGGCCCGTCGATGTACATGTCGAGGGTGCCCTTGGCGAAGTCCTCGTCTGAGCCGCCCGAGGTGGCGCCGGGGGCGCCGAGCTCGGTCTGGCCGACGTACTTGGACGGCGACACGTGGTTGGTCAGCAGCAGGTCGGCGTAGAACTTGATGCCCGCCTCGGACTGCGGGGTGTTCAGCTCGGCCACCCACTTGCCGCCCTGTTGCACCGCCACCTGGCCGCCAGCGCCCCAGATGAAGCTGACGATCGCGTTGCTGTAGTTGCTTGGCGCGCCCAGGCCGTAGGTACCCGGGTACTTGTTCATCAGCAGCTTGGCGTCGCTGACCAGTTGCGCCCAGGTCGCGGGCGCCGAGGTGATGCCCGCCTTGGCGAACTGGTCCTTGCGGTACCAGATGCCGCGGACGCCGCCGAACCACGGCACCGCGTACTTCGCGCTGCCGATCGTGTCGTTGGCCAGGTTGCCGGCGATGATGTCGGAGCTGTTGGACCAGCTACTGACACTGCCGGCGATGTCCGCGAGCGCGCCCTGCGTCGCTATGCCCGGCGTGTCGGTGTTGCCGAGTTCCGTGATATCGGGGCCGCCCTTACCGCTGGACAGCGCGTTCGTCCAGTCCGTGGTGCGGTTGCCCCAGGGGATCCAGTTCACTGTCACCTTGGTCTTCTTGTACTGCGGGAACTGCTTGTGGAACTGTGCGACGACCCCGTTCATCCAGCTGACTTGGGAGGGCACGGATGCGCCCATCCGCCATATGGTGAGCTTCGCGGGTGCTGCGGTCGCTGACGTTCCGCCGCTGCT
>DASWFT010000589.1:0-2300 GCA_036394075.1 Streptosporangiaceae bacterium | reverse complement strand
TTGCTCACGTGTTACTCACCCGTTCGCCGCTCGAGTACCCCGAAGGGCCTTTCCGCTCGACTTGCATGTGTTAAGCACGCCGCCAGCGTTCGTCCTGAGCCAGGATCAAACTCTCCGTTGATGTCTATATGCAACCGCATGCTCGACCGGCCACCGCTAGGCGGAGCCGGCCCAGACCTGCGGGCTGCTGACACATAAGAGTGCCTTGCCCGGCCGGTTACCCGGCCATGAAGGCGATCTTGGCAAAAATCCGTAGTGAAGCACTGCACCGTCGCCGGCGCAGCCCCCACTGACGGGGGTTGTGCTTGTGCACTGGCTTTTAGCACGCTGTTGAGTTCTCAAGGAGCGGACGCGCACCGTCACGAGGCTTTCGCCTTGATCGGGGGCAACCCTACAAACTTACCTGCGAGTCCTGGGTCTGTCAACCGGAATCACCGGTTTTTGTTGACTCCATGACTTGCTGTACGCCCAGCATACCGCCACAGAGGCACTCCAGAAGCCGGATTTCCCCTGTGAAGGATCTTGCTTGCTGTTCCCCAGGGACCGTCCGCCGCACGGCGTCCCGCTTCCCTTGGGGCAGGTGAAACAGTAGGCAGCAAAGCGGTTCCCGTCAAATCGGCTGGCCGTGTGGTCGGCGCTCCGCGAGCGGCCGGGCGAACACCGCTGCGGCGCCAGCGCTGGCCGCGGGGGCCCAGCCGCTCAGGGACGGCCCCCGGCAGTGCCCCAGAGACGCCCAGGGAGGTCCCGGCCGTGCCCCCCGGGCACTGGTGCCGGGGATGCCAGCGACAGAGGTCTGGGGGTTCCCAGGGAGCTTGCGGCGGTCAGCCCCGGACGATCTCCACGCCACTAACCGTGCGCTTGCCACGCCGGACGATCAGGAACCGCCCGTGCAGCAGGTCCGCCAGCGCCGGTCGGGTCTCCTCGCCTGCCATCTTGCGGTTGTTGAGATACGCACCGCCCTCGCTGATGACCCGCCGGGCCGCCGACTTGCTCGGCGCGATGCCGGTGGCGGCCATCAGGTCGGCGACGGTAGGCAGGCCCTCCCCCGGCGCGACCTCGATTCTGGCCGAGGGGATTTCGGCCAGCGCCGCCGCCAGCGTGCGCTCGTCGAGTTCGGCCAGCTCGCCCTGGCCAAACAGGGCCCTGCTCGCCGCCACCACGTTCGAGCACTCGGCCGCCCCGTGCACCAGGGTCGTGACTTCCTCGGCGAGCACGCGCTGTGCCTTGCGGGCGGCGGGCCTTTCCCTGGTTTCCCGCTCCAGTTCCTCGATCTCCTCCCGGGACCGGAACGTGAAAACCTTCAGCAGCCCAGGGACCTCGTCATCCGAACGGTTCAGCCAGAACTGGTAGAAGGCGTACGGGCTCATCAGGTCAGCGCTGATCCAGATCGCGCCGCCCTCGGTCTTGCCGTACTTGGTCCCGTCCGGCTTGGTGATCAGCGGCGTCGCCAGCGCGTGCACCCCTGCGCCCTCCACCCGCCTGATCAGGTCCACGCCCGCGACCAGGTTGCCCCATTGATCACTGCCGCCCAGCTGCAGCGTGCACTCGTGCCGCCGGTACAGCTCCAGGTAGTCGTTGGCCTGGAGGATCTGGTAGCTGAACTCGGTGTAGGTGATGCCGCCCGCATCGAGGCGGGCCTTGACCGCCTCCCGGGCGAGCATCTGGTTCACCGGGAAGTGCTTCCCGATGTCACGCAGGAAGTCCAGGGCAGACAGTTCAGCCGTCCAGTCCAGGTTGCTGACCATCAGGGCGCCGGTCGGGCCCGGTTCGAAGTCCAGGTACTGGCCCACCTCGCCACGAATCCGCTCCACCCAGCCGGCTACCACCTCCCGCGGGTTCAGTAGCCGCTCAGCGGACCTGCCGCTCGGGTCGCCGATCAGCCCAGTCGCCCCGCCGACGAGCCCGATCGGCCGGTGCCCGGCCTGCTGGAGGCGGCGCATCGTGAGCAGCAGCACCAGGTTGCCGATGTGCAGGCCGGGGGCAGTCGGGTCGAACCCGCCGTAGAAGGTGACCGGGCCCGCGTCCAGCGCCTTGCGCAGGTCATCGAGGTCGGTGGAGATCGCGAGCAGGCCGCGCCAGGTCAACTCGTCGATGATGTCGGTGGTCACCGGTGCATCGTCCCATCTTGGCCATCCGGAGGGGAAACTGCTTTCGGCCTCGCCCGCGGCACGTGCGCCCGGTAGGGGGAAACGGTCGGATCGCCCGTCAGCCAGAACCGCCATGGGCGCCGGGCAGCAGCGCTGACACCGACACGAGGCCCGGCGCTGATGTGCGGATGACTGCCGATCGGCGGATCAGGG
>DASWFT010000588.1:0-6544 GCA_036394075.1 Streptosporangiaceae bacterium | reverse complement strand
GCGCCGGCCAGCGCGGCAGCGGCGCGTCTCTGGAGGGCCATGGCTATTGTTTCCCGCTTTCATGTCATCTTTGTGTTGTTATCCCTACTCTCCGTGATTTGAGAGGTGGTTCCCAGAGGCGCTAGCCCCATCCCGGACGGGCCATCCTCCCCGCCCGGCCAGCCCGGGCCAGACGGCCCGGTACACCCAGCCCCCGGCCACCCAGCCCAGGCCACCCAGCCCCCAGCCCCGCGCGGAACAGCGACACCGTCGTGAAGGCGAGCATGGCCCGCGCGGATGGCACGCGCAGATGGCACGACGGCCAGACCACCTCCTATCGAGGTGGCTGGCCCGAGAAGGTCAGTGGGTGTGGCTCTCCGCGAGTCGCGCGGCAAACGCGGCAGCCTGCGCGCGCCGTTGCATGCCCAGCTTGCCGAGCACGGCGGACACGTAGTTCTTGGCGGTCTTCTCCGAAAGGATCATGCGCACGGAGATCTGTCGGTTCGTCAGCCCCTCACCGATCAGTTCCAGGACCCGCTTCTCCTGCTCGGTGAGGGCCGACAGAGGGTCACCGCCGGCCATCCGCTCACGCAGTCGCTCCATCACCCGCTGTGTCGCGTGCGCGTCGAGCATCGATCCGCCAGCGGCCACCGTACGCACCGCGCTGACCAAGTCGGATCCGCAGGCCTGCTTCAGCACATAGCCCGCGGCGCCAGCCATGATCGCACCGAGGAGTGCCTGGTCATCCCCATACGAAGTGAGCATCAAGCAGGCTGTCCCGGGAAGGGTGGAGCGGATCTCGCGGCAGACCGACACCCCGTCACCGTCCGGTAGCCGCACGTCGAGCACGGCCGCGTCCGGCCGCAGCGCAGGCATCCGCTGCAGCGCCGATACAGCAGTCCCAGCCTCTCCGATCACGTCTATGTCCGGTTCAGCCTCCAGGAGATCACGCAGCCCGCGCCGGACGATCTCGTGATCGTCGAGCAGGAAAACGCTGATCCGCTTCCCGGCCCTGGCCTTCCCGGCCCTGGCCTTCCCTGCGCTCGGGCCCCCTGCGCTCGGGCCCCCTGCGTTCGGGCTCCCTGCGCTCGGGCCCCCTGCGCTCGCCTCCCCTGCGCTCGCCTCCCCTGCGCTTGTCTCCCACGTGCTGATCTTCGCCGTGCTCGTCTCGTTCATCTACGGGCCCTTTCCACGCCTGACGCTCGTGAGCGGCGATGAGAGACCTGCTTGGGTGCATCCCCTGCCAGCGACACTCTGATTAGCGAACTGTTATCACTAAGCTACTCTTTGTAGTGTAAATTCCACTAAACAGCGGACTCTCCGTTCGGGCAGACCGCACGGCAGTCCCGCCAGTCAGCTCCCTGCGATCGGCCGATACGGGCCGAGGGCACCACTGCGCTTGAGAACAGCGGTGCCGGAGCTGGCCGCGCCGAGAGGTTGACACAGTGCCAGGAACTACGACTGGCCTGCGGGTTCTCGTCGTCGATGACGTCGAGGAGGTGCGGATCCTGATCCAACGCGCGCTCGGCGCCCGCGGGTACGACGTCGATGTCGCGGCCACCCTCGCCGAGGCGCGCAGGCTGGATCCAGGCGGGTATGACGCAGTGCTTGTCGACGCCCACCTCGGCTCTGAGCGAGGCATGGACCTGGTGGAAGCGTTGCGATCGGAAGACCCTCAGGCCGTCGAGCGGTGCCTGGTGATAACCGGCGGAACCACTGACACGCTCCCGGACGGCGTCGCACGCCTGGCCAAACCGTTCCAGCTAGGCGAGCTGATCGACGCCGTGCGTGTGCTGCATGAGCCGGATACCGGCCCGCAGCCGGGCATCGCCCCGGGTTCCGCCCCGCAGCCGGGCATCGCCCCGGGTTCCGCCCGGCAGCCGGGCATCGCCCCGGGTCCTGGCCGACGGCTGGGCACCGCCCCGGGTTCCGGCGCGGACCCTCTGGCCTCAGTACCGCCAGGCGGGAGCCGGCCAGCGGCCGGTGAGGCCCAGACCTGGCAGCTGCTACGCGTGGCCCGCCGACTTCGCGCGCGTGAACGCCATGAGCTGGTGGACTTCCTGCACGACGGCCCGATCCAGGAACTCACCGCTGTCACCCTGGAACTCCAGATGATGTGCCGGTCGGTGCCGCCCGCTCCGCGCTTGGACGCGGTCCTGCATCGGCTGAGTTCGGCCGCCGGGTCGTTGCGCTGGCTGGTTGACGGCCCGTGGCCGTTCCTGGAGCCTGAGGTCCGGCTAGCCGCGGCCCTCCAGCAGCGCACCGCGTGGCTGCTGGCCGCGCCGGTCACCGTGGACGCCGAAGAACACGCTGCAAGGCTGGGCACGGCCGAAGTCCCCGCCGTCGCGGACGTCGTCGAACTGATGCTGCTCGGGATGGTGACAGCTAACCCGCCAGCGCAGGCACACGTCGCGGTAGAAACGGGGGAGCGCATGATCCAGATCGACCTGACCCTCACGTCAGCCGTGGGAGACGACCAGGCGATCGGCGACCCCGCGACGGCCCAGGCAGCGCTGGACGAACTGGCTTCAGCACTGGGGGCGAGCATGCACGCGAGGCTCCGCGGGCGGCGCTGGCGAGCCCGGATCGGCCTGCCAAGGCAGCCTGCTCCGGTGCACTGATCACCCGCCAAGGGGCAAGTCACCCTGGCCGGCAGCGCCCACGGTGGTCTTGAACCCCTGGAAGTGGCCGTTGAGTACCTGCCCGGCCTTGGCCATCAGCTCGGCCTCGGAGAACGGCTTCTCCACCAGGGCAACGTGGGGTTCAAGCCTGCCCTGCGAGGCCAGGACGGGCCGGGCGTAGCCGGACATGAAGAGCACCTCGATACTGGGTTTGATCAGCCGCATTCTCTCCGCGACTTCCTTGCCGAGCATGTGTGGCATGACGACGTCGGTGACGAGCAGGTGGATTTCACCCGGGTGATCGCGAGCCAGGTCGAGCGCTTCCGGGCCGTTCCCCGCGGTGATCACGCGGTAGCCATTGCGGGTGAAGATCCGCTTTGTCACCTCGCGCAGGGCTGCTTCATCCTCGACGATCAGGACGGTCTCTCCCTTGGGCACCCGCTCATAGGGCGGGGGTTCTGGAATCGGGGCGGCTGCCTCCTCGGTTACCGGCAGCATGATGGTGAAGGTCGTGCCCGTGCCGGGTTCAGAGTAGATCCGGATATCGCCCCCGGCCTGGGTGAGGATCCCGTAGACGGTCGCCAGGCCGAGGCCGGTTCCGGAGCTATCTCGCTTAGTGGTGTAGAACGGCTCAAAGGCGTGCTCGATGACGTCGCGGGTCATGCCGGTGCCGGTGTCGCTGACCCGCAGCCGCACGTTCTGTCCCTGCCGTGACTTCGATCCCCCGGCCACGGAGTCGGCGTCCACGGTGACGTTGCCGGTATCGATGGTCAGCGTGCCGCCTGCTGGCATGGCATCGCGGGCGTTGAGCGCGAGGTTCACCAGCACCTGCTCCAGCTGGCCCGGATCGGCCAGGACCGGGTGCAGATAACCGGCGAGCGAGATGACGAGCTCGATGTGCTCGCCGAGGGTCCGGCGCAGCATTTCCTCCACCGCGGTGATGACGCTGTCGAGGTCGAGGACCTGCGGCTGGATTACCTCCCGGCGGGCGAACGCGAGCAACTGACGGGTGAGGCCGGCCGCCCGCTCGCCGGCCCGTTTGATCTGCCCGAGGTCGCCGCGGGCCGTTTCGCAGCGCTGGGACCAGTCCGATTCGGTCGCGGCAGCGAGTTCCTCGGAGACGAAGGACACGTAGTTGAGGATCACGGCGAGAAGGTTGTTGAAGTCGTGTGCGACCCCGCCGGCCAGTTGGCCGAGGTTCTCCATGCGCTGGGCCTGCAGCACCTGTTCCTGCGACTTGTCCGCCTGGACCTGGATGCCGCGCTCCAGCACTGTATCGGCAGCGGCGGCCGGCCCTTGGCTGGCCGGTTCGACCATATGAATCCCCCACGGCTACATCTGAAGGCGCCTGCTGCGCCAAGCGTGAGCCCGTTAAGAAAGCAGCCGGGAAACCGCACGAGACCTGGTTGCTCTCCCTGACATGGGCACTGGCGGAGCCTTCCCCGAAGCCCCATGAGCGGCCACGCGGTGCTCTGCGCCATCCCGACAGCCGGACCGTCGATTTCGTCTAGTTACTTACAGTAAACATTATCATACAGCGTGTGACTGGATGGATGTTGGATCATGTAACTGCCACCGGGTGAATTTGCCCATTGCACCGCTCATAACCGAGGCAATGGCACATTCACCGGATGGGGACGCTCGACAGGCGGGAGACGCCAGGGGCGCCGGGGGTGCTGGAGGCGCCGGGGGCCAGGTGGTGGGCGGCCCGCATTCCGTCGGGATCGGGTCCGGTTCCGCGAGCTGAGCCGCCTGAATACAGGGAGGTAGTATAAAGTTACTCTAAGTAACGAACGTCGAGCAGCGCCCGTTGCGGGCCCGAACTCACGGTTTGCGCACGAGCGGGCGGGGCCCGGGTCGAGGGGGGCACCCGTGGCACAGGAAGAAAGCTCTGCCCTGGCTGGCGGGCCGGCCCCGGCCGACGTCGTCACCGGTGACTGCGGCGAGGCGTTGCGGGCCAGCGAGCAACGGTTCCGGCAGGAGTTCGGCCGCATGCCTGCCGGCATGATGATGACCAGCCTGGCGGCCGATCGTCCGAACGCCTACCTGGCGGTGAACGACACGTTCTGCCAGTTGACGGGCTACTCCCGAGGGGAGCTGGGCCGAGGGGACTTCCTCGGTAATTTCCACCCGGAAGACCAGCCTGCGCTTGAGGCCCTGGTCCAGAACGTCATATCTGGCCGCACCGACCAGATTCGGGCGGACGCGCGGCTTGTCCGCCAGGACGGCGAGATCGTCTTCGTCCGCCTGACCGGATCTGCGATCCTCCCACCCGCCGGTGAGCGTTACCTCGCGACGTTCATCGAGGACGCCACTGCCGCCGAACGGGCGCGGGTCGAAATGGGCCGGCTCGCGCACGAGCTGCAGCGGTCGCGACGCCTGGAAAGCGCGGGACAGCTCGTCGGCGGGATCGCCCATGACTTCAACAATCTGCTCACAGTGATCGCCAACTATGCGAGCCTTGTCCGCGACGAGGTGAGCGTGGCCGAGGCGACCGAGAGCTCAACCAGGTGGGAGCCCGTCCGCTGGGATGTGGAGCAGATTGAAGACGCTGCCGACCGGGCCAGGAGGCTGGTAAAGCACATGCTGGCATTCGCCCGGCGGGAGGAGGGGCAGCCGGTGCTCGTCGATTTCGGCCAGCTGATCAATGACGTGAGCAGGCTCCTGCGGGAGATGCTCGGCGAGCACATCCCCCTGGTCACCCGGCAGGGCGCGGGCCTGTGGCCGGTCGAAGCCGATCCAGGCCTGCTTGAGCAGGTGATCATGAACATCGCGGTGAACGCCCGAGACGCTATGCCGGCAGGCGGCCGGGTCACCATCGACACCGCGAACATCGACACGGTAAATCTCGCGGCTGACCAGCGGGAAGCGGCCGAACTTGCCGAGTTGCTCCCCCGGCGCTACGTCGAGCTTCGCATCACCGACTCCGGTGTCGGCATGGATGCGGTGACCGCTGAACGAGCTTTCGAGCCCTTTTTTACCACAAAGAATGGGGACCAGGCGGCGGGGCTTGGCCTGTCCGCCGTTGGCCGGCTCGCCTCGCGGGCGGGCGGCAGGGCGTGGCTACGGTCGCAACCGGGCCGCGGGACCACCGTAACGGTGATCCTGCCCGCCGCGCCCGGCTCGGGTTCCGGGGCGGCCGGCCCGGCGGCAGCCGGCCCCCGGACGGTGACCGGCCATGCCGGCACGGTGCTCGTGGTGGACGATGAAGCCGCGATCCGGGATGTCACGCACCGGGTCCTGACGTCTGCCGGTTACCGGGTGATGATGGCGGCAAACGGACAGGAAGCTCTTGACCTCCTGGAGAACCCGCGGATGCCGGCCGACCTGCTCTTGGCGGATGTCGTCATGCCGGGCATGACGGGCAAGGACTTTGCCGCCCGGGTCCAGGCCGTCCGCCCTGGTGTCCGCGTGCTGTTCATGTCGGGATACGAGCGGCCGGGGGCTGTCGAGAACGGCTGGCCTGAACCTGGAACGCAGGTCATTGACAAGCCCTTCTCCCGGGCAGCGCTGCTGGCCAGGGTCACTCAGCTACTGCCGGAAGACATTGGCGCGGACCGAGTTGAGCAGCCCGAGCAACTGGTGCGGATTCGACGCCGGTGAACGGTGTGCCCCGCGCCGGTAAAACGGCGGGCACCCGGCGTCCGCCCGTCCGGTCACTGCCCGCAGACCGCTTCCCTGTGCTAGCCGCCATAGGCGAGCACAGCTGGGTCGATGACCGCGATGAACGGTTCGCCGCCAGCCTCGCCACCCTTGTCAACGGCCTGCAGGCGGCCCGGCAGCCGCATTAGCCCGGCCGCTGCCCGCGGCTGCACAGTCGAGCCGTTGAAGGCGCCGCCCTGATTGGCGGAACGCCCTTTCCGGAAAGTATCGCAGCCACTACACTGTTTTTTAGTTGTCCCCGGGACCCGGCAGCTCTCGAATTGCTTCTAGGTCCGGAGGCA
>DASWFT010000587.1:0-10005 GCA_036394075.1 Streptosporangiaceae bacterium | reverse complement strand
ATGTGAGTGCAGGAAGCTCTCCCGGGCATCGTTCATGACACCGGCGATTGCTTCGCGTGCAGCATTCTGGTCGGCCGTTCCGGCCGTTGGCGCTGGCAGGCGCCGGATGAGCGCCTGGCCGCGGGTGAGGAATACGCTGATAGCACCCGCCGCGATCTTGAATGAGCCGGGCCAGCCCGGCGCCGCTGCGGCCCAGTCGTCTGTGTCAGCCGAAGACAGCCCGGCTCGCTCGAGGATCTCTGTCGGAATGGAGATCGTGGTCATCCTGCCCGGACCGAGCCCTGGCATCCCGGCCGCCGTCACACTCCCACCCTCCTCGCCAAACCCCGAGACCGTGCGGCGCCGAGGTCACCAGCGGTCCACCGCCATTTCGCATCATGCCATCGTCGGAGTAGATCCGGCTGCGGGGAACTCCGCATCGGTGGAGCTGACCCGGTGGGAATTGCCCGCCCGGGCCCGGTGCGCCACTCTTGATGACTGGCAGGGCAGGCGCGAAAGGGGGACACCATGCGCGGTGGCAGGTATCTCGTGGTTCTGGCCGGTGTCGGTGTCCTGGCCGCGGGCTGTGGCACAGAGGTGGCGCAGGGCCCGAGCCTCGCAGCCGCGGTGACCCGCACTGCGGGCCAGACCGCCCGGGTCGCGGTAACGACGACGATGCAGATGCCGGGCATGTCCGTTACGTTCACCGAGACGGGCGTGTTCGACTTCGCGCGCGCTCGCGGCATGGTCAGCATGCAGAACCCCGTGGGGATAACGGAGATCTTCATACCGCCGAAGGCATACATCAAGGTTCCCGGTGACGTTAACGGGGGGCTGCCGCCCGGGAAATCCTGGATCGCTGTCGATTCCGGGGCATCCGGCGGGCCTGGGAACTCCCTGCTTGGCCCGCTCGGCGGCGGCACTGATCCCGCGGACCTGCTGGCGTCGCTGACAGCGATCTCCAGCAGCGTGACGAAACTGGGCACCTCCACAATCCGGGCTGTGCAGGTGACTGGGTTCCGGGTGAGTATCGACCCGGCGAAGGCGGCAGCCCGGGTCCCACGCTGGGAGCGTGCAGGCTTCCTGGGATTCACCAGAAGCCTTGGCCCTGGCGCGATCCCGGTCGACGTCTGGGTAGACCGGCAGAACCTGATGCGGCGGGTGAAGCTGTCCCTACGCGTGCCGGGCGGCGCGGGCCCGCCGGCCGGCGCGCGTTTGGTTCAGGCCACCGACTTCTACGATTTCGGCGTGCCGGTGCAGGTCTCGGCTCCGGCTGCGGCGGAGATCGCCAGCATGTCCCAGCTCATCAAGGGTGGGTCGTCGGGATCTGCTGGCATCGGCGACTCCTCCCCACCCCGCGTGTCCGGGACGCTGTCGTCGGCCCAGGCGGCTGCGGCCGAGCAGGTGGTCGGCGCATTCTGGTCGGCGCTGGGACGCAACGACCTGACTGCGGTCGCGCAGACGGTGCCGCCCGCTCAGCGCTCGTGCGTCCGGTCGTTTCTGAGCGGCGGCGCCCCCAAGATCACCGTCACCTCGTTCCGGGTCGTGTCGGCGCAGCCCGCGGGAAATGGCCAGGCGACTGTGCGGTTCATCGTGAAGGCGCAGGCCAGCCTCGGCGGGCAGGACCTCCCGGTGTTTCCCCAGGGGCCGGGCAGCGTGCAGTGGCTGGTGACGACCGAAACGGCTGGCCACTGGTATGTGGACCTCGCCCACAGCAGCGCCTTCATGTTCAGCGGAGCCTGCCCCTGACGCTCAGGGCGCTTTCGGCGTCTTAGTTCACCACGAACCAGCCCACCTTGGTGCTCGCCGATACGGCCTTGCTCAGGTAGACCGTGAACGAGCTGCCCGAGACGTTCGGCACCGCCGCCCGGACCCACACTCCGGCCACGTTCTGCTGCAAGGTTTGGCCTCCTCCTTCCGCAGACGTCTCCGTCGGCGCCTGACACAACCGCCGCACAGGCGCGCGTCGGCTGGCCAAGCGAAAGTTCCCCACAACAGCCACGTCCGCCAAACCGCGACGGTTCACCCCCCGCCTGATGAGAGACGCGTGCAGCAAGCGGTCATGCACACCGATAGTTCGTAACGGAGCGTAATGAGCCGTTGGGTCGCCTCCGAGAAGATCTGGTGGCGTCGTACGCCGATCCGTCATTTCGGGAAAATTGCCTCATTGACCCGGTTGCCATGGTCCCTTTACTGTGCGGCTAAGCCCTCGGCCGGATCGCACTGTCCCTGGGCACGAGGCGGCGCTTCCCCCGGGCGCGCGCCAGGTGCGGCCTAACCCAGCACGGCCCGAAGCGAGTGCCGGGCACTCCGCGGCCGCGGCCCCCCGAGGGAATGGGAAGAAGAGAGCGATCCTGTGACGACCATCGAGGCCGCTACCGAGCTGCAGCCGCCCAAGCACATCAAGGTCAATGGCAGGCGCATTCACTTCCGGTGGATGCAGCAGGTCGCCTGGTCGGTAGTCGGCGCGGCGATCGGCGCCTATATGGTGTCGGCGGTGTACTACCTGGTCACCCAGGTGAAATGGCCGGGCACCGGCGGCCACACCGTTCTCTACCTCAAGCCGGCATGGGACCACCTGCTCCCATACAAGTGGTGGAAGCCGGGGCGGCACGACTACCGCGACTGCTACGAGGCCGTGTTCGCCACACTGTTCATCAGGTCGATCATCTCCAAGAAGAAGTACTGGGGGCAGCGCGTCGGCTGGCTGCGGCTGGCCACGGCTCCCCTGGTGATCTTCGTGGCGGCATTCCCGATCATTACCCTCGGCATCTGGCTGGTGGACATCCTGCACCTCGGCCCGCCGAGCTGGCTGGTCACCTACCAGGCGATCCTGATCGGCTTCGTCGCGGGCCAGGTGGTTCACCGGATCTACGCGCCGGTCGGCAACACCGTTCAGTTGTTCTTTGTCGAGCAGGCCATTCCCGGCCAGCACCGACCGCGCTGGCCGCTGCCACCGGTCGTGCGCGAGCGCTACGCGTGGATGACCGAATGCCGCGTGCCCGTCAAGGACTACGGTGCGTGGTTCACAGTTCTGGTGTCGGTAATGGTGGCGGTCCTGCTGTTCCTGGCCGCCTACGGTGCCTACATCCGGCTGATCGTCGCGAAGGCAAGGTAGGCGGGCAACAATAGCCCGGCACAGGACACTGACTGTGTAACGTGCGCTCACGGGACCAACTGAGGAGGACGCCCGTGGCGCAGCCACGGATGCGGGTGTCGGGGGTGGTGATGGGTGCTCCCAAACCCGCGGGCACTGGCGGCCTTTTATGCGCGGCTCCTGGAGTGGCCGGTGATGGACGAGGCGGGCCCAAGGCCTGGAGCTCCACCGGAGGACGGCTGGGCACAGCTGCGGCCGCCGTCCGGCGGGGGCGGGGTGTCGTTGTCCTTCGAGTTCGAGGCGGATTACGTCCCGCCGGTCTGGCCCAGCGCGCCCGGCGAGCAGCAGACACGGGACGCCGTGCATCGGTTACCGCACATGCCTGTTGAGCGGGTGCCATGTGTTGGTGTCGTGCCGGTGGCTTGCGGCGGTGGAATCCGTCGCTCATGTGACTTCCGGGCGCTGCGCGATGCAGGGTTCGGTCGTCGATACTGGAGCATCATGAGCGGAATCGGTGTTGCACGTGGGCAGTCCACGCCAGCTGCCTCCGGCTGGTCTGCGGTGGGAACCGTCGCGGCGTATGCAGCCGGATTCGTCGCGTTCGCATACGCGTTGGTGAGTCTGTACTGGGCACTGGGCGGGCATAGCCTGATCAGCACGGTCGGCGGATATGTGGAGCATTTCGCCCACCGGGGCGGGGCCCTCCCGGTGCTGGTAGCCCTTGCGGTGGCCGGGGCGAAGCTGGCCGGTGGTCTCCTCGCGCTGGCGCTGGTGCGTCCCTGGGGGCGGGTAGTTCCGCGCGGGTGGCTGCTGCTCGGATCAGCCGGAGCCAGTGCGCTGCTGGTGGTGTACGGCGGTCTTAACGTGCTGCTCGGTGCCTTCGTTCTCTCGGGTGTCATCCACCCCGCGGGGAGCGTGGACCGGACGGCGTTGCGCTGGCACGTCGGGGTATGGGACCTGTGGTTCTTGATGTGGGGGATCTTGCTGGCGCTGGCTACCGTCGGCTATTGGCGGCGGACGGTAACCAGGACCGCTGCGTGACGGGGTAGATCATGGAATCCGCAGTTAACGAAGTCGCGACCGAGAGCAAACACACTCAATTGCCGCGAATCGGGCGGCTGCGACGTCAGGTAGCTGAGATCAGCGTTCCGGGAATGGCTGGCAGTCGCGGTCCCAGGCGTCGACAGCCTCCGTGAGGTCCGCCTGGCTCAGGTCAAGGGCCAGAAGGTACCCGGCCGCCTGCCAGCCGAGGCGATCCCGTGGCATCCAGCTGGGGAGAGACTCATGGGAAAACCGGACAGTGATAGTGAGACGCCCGCCGGAGCCCCTGTCCAGGCTGAAAGACAGGTTCGGCTCAGTGAAACACCGGTCTTCCACGGCAGCGTTCCCGGCTGCCACGGTGTCCAGCCACGATGACTGACCCATGCCTCCCACGTAGTCAGGCATGGGTCAGCGAAGGCCCACTGGCGCCCGTCGGCAGTACGCACATCGCCCCGGATCATCAGCCAGTTCGCATCCCAATCCCTTCCTGCTGCCCTGCGGGCGAGTGTCTGATGGTCTTGCGGAGTTGCGCTACCGGCGTTCGGATGGCCGGTCCGTCGGTAGATCGTGCCGCTGGGCGCATACCAGGAGCAGGCATGACCTTGCTATAGCATGAAATGCATATAGCATTGAGTGCATGACTGGCCTGTACTCGGTTGAGATCGAGCCCGAGGTGCGGTCCTGGCTGGAGAAGCTCACCGACCGCGACTTCGGCCGGGCTGACTTCCTCGTCGGGCTGCTGGCTGAGCGTGCCGGGGATCTCAGCGAGCCTTACACGCGTCACCTCGGCGGGAAGGTCCGCGAACTGCGCTTCCACCTGCTCCGCCAGCAAACCCGGGTCACCTACTGGCTGGCACCGGGCCGACGCGTGATCTTGCTGACACTTTTCCGCAAGACCCGCAGCGCTGAGTCAGCAGAGGTGGCCCGTGCCTTACAGGCCCAGAAGATCTGCGAGACCGAACACGGCCCAGCTCATCGGGCGTTCGACCGGGAGGTGAACTGACATGGCCGCTGACCACTCCTCGTACGAGGAACTCGCCCAGCAGCGCCGCGGCAGCGAGGACTACCGGGAGGGGCACGCCGAGGCGCGCAGGGCATTCCTGATCGGCCACGCTGTGCGCGAACGCCGCCTCGAACTGGGCCTCTCACAGGTCGAGCTCGCCGCCCGTGCCGGCATGACCCAGCCCGCCCTCTCACGCCTGGAAGCAGGCGGAGTCATCCCGACCATCCCCCTGCTCGAGCGGATCTCCGTAGCCCTTAACGCCGACCTCATCGTGGAAATCGCCCCACATGCAGCCTGACACACCGCCAGCGGACGAGCAGATCCACCTTCCCAGCCGGGATCATGCAAGCCAGCCGATGGCTCTCACCGCGGTCGTGCGGATCGTCCGGAGATGCCGATGTGAGCGTCCCCGGCTGGGGGCGCTGGGTACGATCCGGCGTTACTTCGGCCGGTTTGGGCTGAGCGAACGATGGCCAAGCGCCTGGTCCTGAGGGTCTAGCACTGGGTCAGTCTTCCTGGGATCAGGTGGATATCCGTATGGCTGCTGATCAGCCTGTCCTCGACAGCCTGCGTAAGGCGGTGGAGGCCATGCCGGACGACGTGCCGCTGCGTGTCCACCTGGCCACGATGCTGTTCAGTGCGGGCCTGCGGGATGAGGCTATCCGGCAGGCAGGCGCGGCGCTGCAACGCGATCCGGGTAACGCCGGGGCCTTGGCGCTGGTCCAGCAGGCCGGGCCGGTGAACGGGCCGGGGCCCGGATCCGGCCCGGCACTGTCACCAGGGCAGCCGGGCGGCGATTTCGACTGGTCACAGGCGGAATCGCAGCAACTCTCGAAGTGCCAGATCGCGTGGTCAAGCTCGTTCCAGGCCAAGGTATTACGGACGGCAGAGGCAGAACTCATTCCCCTCTGGGTCGGCCAGGACGAACCAGTTCTGGCTACCCTGGCCGACGTCCACCTGTCGCGCGCCAAGGGCGAGCAGCCGGTCGAACTCGGCCGCATGATCGCGGTTGACGGGTTTGACGTCCAGGTGCAGCCGGTTCTTGGTGAGCTTCGGCCCGTCCGGCACGAACCGGAAGTCGATCTCGAACGGGCCACCGTCGACCCCGATCGACACGCCGTAGCTACCGCGGTTAACGACCTGCCAGCCTAGCGCCCCGGCCCAGAACTGGGCGAGCAGTTCCGCGTCTGCGGCGTCGACGACGAGGGAAGCGATCCGATTTTCCACGTGCACGTGGTAGCACATCGCAGGTGGATATCGCCAGCCGCCCAACGTGATGCCCGCTTCTGGCCACGGCGCGCCCTGCGGCCCCGGTGGGTTACCGTCGGCGGGATCGGGTGGGGCAGTAGTCCTGGGGGGGTCGGCTGCTTTGCGACGGTGGAGATCATCAGTCTCTGCCGCTTTGCCGCCACAATAGTGATCTTCGTGAGGTCGACGGCCTCGTGACTGCTTAATGTTGATAGGCGGTCACCCTTGAGTTCCGGCAGGCTGGCCGGACGAGGGCGTCCCGAGGAGAAGAGCAGCTATGAACGACCCTGGCGTCACCCGTGTCGCTGTCTATATCGACTTCGACAACATCGTGATCTCACGCTACGACCAGCTTCATGGCCGGGGCCAGTTCCAACGTGACAAGGTGCGCGGGTTCAACAGGGCCGACAGATCGGCCGATCCCGACATCGCGGAGAAGCTCCAGCGCGCCACCGTGGACGTCGGCGCGATGATCGACTTCGCATCATCGTTCGGCACCCTCGTGCTGACCCGCGCCTACGCGGACTGGTCAACCCCCGTGAACGCCGACTACCGCGGGCAGCTCGTCAGCCGCGCAGTGGACTTGGTCCAGCTCTTTCCCGCCGCCGCTTACGCCAAGAATGGTGCCGACATCAGGCTGGCCGTGGATGCGGTGGAGGACATGTTCCGCCTTCCCGACCTGACCCACGTGGTGATCGTGGCCGGGGACTCGGATTACATCGCCCTCGCCCAGCGGTGCAGGCGTCTGGGCCGTTACGTCGTGGGGGTCGGGGTCGCAGGATCGACTAGTAGATCACTCGCCGCAGCGTGTGACGAACTCGTGACCTACGACGCGCTTCCGGGCATTACACCCACCGGCGCCTCCCAGCTGCCAGCCGCACAGGCGGTCGGCGCACAGGCCGCCGACGCACAGGCGGCCGGCGCACAGGCGGAACATGAGGAGGCCGGCAGCGCGCCGCCCGCGCGCGGCTCGCGACGTACCAGGCGGCCACCGGCCGCGGTGACCGACGAGACTGATCTCGATTCCGAAGACCCGCAAGAGCTGGCGACCAGGCTCCTGGAACGGGCGCTGCGACTCGGCCAGGAAAAGGATGACGCGGACTGGCTGCATAGCTCCGCGGTGAAGAGCCAGATGAGGCGCATGGATCCGTCATTCAGCGAGAGAGCTCTCGGCTATCGTTCATTCTCAGACTTCGTGAAGTCACGAGAAGCCGTCGCCGAACTCGACGAGACAAACCCTGTGCGGCTCGTACGGCTCAACCCGGCCATGACCGCACAATAGGGCAAAGCGTTCCAACGGTCACCTGCTGGAGCTGCTGAGGGCGTTACCGGAGCCCTTCGCTGGAGAACCTGTGAGCGCTAGTTGACAAACTGCCCGGGGAACCCGGTCGTCACGGGCTGGCCGTCGCGCCAGGTGATGACGCCGTTCACGATCACCAGGTCCACTCCGGTGGCCTTCTCCTGCGGGGCGCCGTAGGTGGCGCGGGAAGTTATTCCGCGGGATCCGATCACGCAGACGTCGGCGGCCATGCCGGGCCCGAGGCGCCCGCGTTTACGCAGACCGTAGGCGTCAGCGGCGTTCACCGACAGGTGCCGGGCGAGTTGCTGATACCCAGCGGCGGCTCCGTTCGCCAGGGACTGCTCCGCGAGGCGGGCGAAGCTGCCGTATCCGCGGGGATGGGGATGCTGGCCTTGGTAGATGCCGTCCGAACCAGCGCAATGCCGCTCGTCGGACGTGAGCCAGGCCAGGTGGTCGTCGCTGAGCGCAGGCCGGTCGAGGTGCGCGCCGACGTTGAGTTCTGCGGAGACCAGAAGGTCGAGAACCCACTCCCCGGCCGACTGGGAGCTGCCCGCCGCCGCCTGGGTAACCGATTGACCGGCGAACTCCGCAACGTGGGCGGGCAGGCAGCCCAGATAGAGATCTTGCAGGAAGTCGTCGGTGAACTTCTCCCCGGCCAGCAGGACGGCCCTCTGGTGGGGATCGGCCAGCGCCGCGAGTGTCCTCCTTGGGCCTTCGGCTTGCAGGTCAGCGGGGAGCAGGAGCGCCGCCACAGTCGTGCTGGACTTGCGGTACGGGTACATGTCGAAGGTAACCGCCACGCCCGCGGCCTCAGCCGACGTGAACGCCCCCCGGATGTCGGCGGGCGCGCCCCACAGGTGACTGGCATGTACCCGGATGCCGGCGCCCCGGCCCACGGCGGCCAGCTCGTCCAGGCCCGCCCTGACCTGCGGACCGTAGCCACGAAGATGCGAAACGTACGGGCGTCCCGCCGCGGCCAGCGGCCGGGCGATATCAGCAACCTCCTCGAAGTCGCCGAACCGGCTCGGCAGGTAGTCCAGTCCGCTGGACAGGCCGACCGCTCCATCGCCGAGCGCATCCTCCACCTCCCGGCGCGCTGCAGCCCGTTCGCCGGGGCCCAGAGGGCCAGGCGCCAGGCCGACGATGTTGTGCCGGATCGTGCCCTGGGAGGCCAGGACGGCCACGTTCTGCGTCAGCCTCCCGGACAAGGCGTCCCGGTAGCCGGCCACGCTGAGGTCGCGCGCCGGTTCGAGCGCGCCGTTGACCGGCGCAAACGTCCGATTCAGGTACCTCGCGGTGTCCGCCGTCGCGCCGATCCACGATTCCCCGTCCTGGCCGACGACCAGGGTCGTCACCCCCTGGGCGAGCGCGCCGTCAACGCGGCCGGTGGCTAGCAGCGGTCCCTCGGCGTGGACGTGCGCGTCGATAAAACCCGGGCCGACCACGCTGCCCGGGGCCAGGTCGATGACCTCGCAATCAGCCGGGGGCGCGCCGTTGCCGCCGATGGATACGACCTGCTGCCCGTCGATCAGCACATCGGCGAGCCGTATCGTGGTCCCGATCCCATCGGCGACCAGGCCACCGCGAAGCAGCATCCGTGTGGTCACTTACCCCGCCGTGACTGCGCCGGGCCTGCCGTCCCTGGCACATCCGAGGACGGGGCCTGGAGCTGTTCGAGGAGTTCATCCCGGGCCCGCCGTCTCAGCTCGGCGACTTCGGCCCGCAGCTCGTCAATCATCTGCTGCTGCACACCGATCAGTGCGAGCAGATCCTCACGCGACGCATCATCGAGCCCGGACACGAACCAGCATCCTGCCATACCAGCAGCGAGGGCTGACGCCTCTGGACACAGTCAGCCGCCGCGTCCGCTGCCGCGTGATGCGGATGCCAAAACACATAGAGCGTTACGCAAAACCCTTGACCCTCAAGCCTCTGACCTGCGTGGATGCTTGCTGGAAACGGGGTTTTGCATAAGCCTCATACACTCCCCTTCCGGCGTCGTCACCGGTGTCTACGTCAATCTCCGCTCCTGAAATTGATAGACTCTCCGGTTGGAGATGAACTGGAAGTCCGGCCAGCTCCAAAGCGCCGCGAACAAGTTCAGCGAGGAGGTTGAGGGATTTAAGAGCATCCCCGGAAACATGCTTAAATTCAGCCATCATCCCCCATTCACATCAGACTGACCTGTGAGGTCACCCGCCGCCGCCCGCAGCTTTAATCATGCTCGCCAGCAGGCGCGTACCGGCTGCTTTGAGGAGTGGGTCATCACTCCACGGGACGGAATAAGTGATCCGAGTACCGGGGGGAGAGTTCACTATTGAGGAGCGACTCACAAAC
>DASWFT010000586.1:0-4070 GCA_036394075.1 Streptosporangiaceae bacterium | reverse complement strand
CGAAATCATATT
The DNA here is from genome assembly GCA_036394075.1 of Streptosporangiaceae bacterium. Lineage (GTDB taxonomy): Bacteria > Actinomycetota > Actinomycetes > Streptosporangiales > Streptosporangiaceae > JAWWPY01. The sequence goes on along the minus strand of DASWFT010000586.1, from coordinate 4,058 downwards.
GCCTGCTGCGAGCCAGATCGATGCGGACGGCAGTGCCGTCGCGGCTGGGTCCCGCCTCGACCGGGCCATCGGGGCCACCGTTGACCCGCTGCGCAGGAACTGGCTGTTCGCGCTGCTGCTGGTGGCCGGCTGGCTAGGCCAGGCCGGGCTGCGCGCGTGGTTTAGCCGCGCGCAGGTGGTGCCGCTGGACAATCCCGACGAAACCGCGTACCTGATCGCGGCGCGGGTCCTCGGGGGCGGCCCAGCGGCCGACTTCTCCGGCGCCACGCTGTACCAGGGCGGCTATCCGCTTCTGATCACGCCGGTGTACTGGTTCACCAGCAGCCCTGCCGCTGTGTATCACGCCGTGCTGCTGATCAACGCGGCGGTCAGCGCCGCCGTGATGCCGCTGGGCTACCTGGTCTGCCGCCGACTCGGGCTCGGCTGCCCGGCCGCCTATGGCGTGGCCATGGTCGCGGCGCTGCTGCCCGCCGGGTTCTTCTACAGCGAGTACGCGATAGCCGACGCGATTTTCCCAGTGGTCACGCTGGCCTGGCTGCTGGCCACCCACAGCTGGCTGGTGGCCACCTCGCCGCGGGCGCGGTACGCGGCGGCCATCGGTTCCGCCGTGCTGTCCGGCTATGCCTACGCGGTGCATTCCCGGGGCCTGGTGCTGCTGGCCGGCTTCGCCGCCGTGGGCGTATTCGTCGCCTGGCGCCGGCCCGCCGCCCGCGGCAGCGTGGCCGCGGCCGCGCTGACCGTGGTGGTGATCGCCGGCGCGGGCTGGGCCCTGGACCGCTATCTGGCCTCTGCCCTTTACCCGGAGGGCACGCGCAGCCTTTCCGGCCAGCTGGTGAGCACGCTGGAAAGCGTGTACGGGGCCATCCACGTGGCCGAGATGGCAGGCGGCCAGTTGTGGCGGCTGGTGCTGGACAGCTGGGGTATTGCCGGGATCGGCCTGGTCGCCGCGGTGGCCGCGATCGCGCGGCGCGGCGTACGGACCGACCTGCGGGTCATGGCGTCGCTATCGGTCGGGATCACCGTCCTGATCGCCTGCGCCGCGCCGGCCGCGCTGGGCCCCCACCAGCCGCTGACCTGGGCTTCCGGGCGCTACCTGGACGGCATGATCGTCACGTTCTTCCTGGTCGGCGCAGTGGTGCTGCTGCGGGCGGCTGCCCGGCCGATCCTCGCCTTCGCCGCCTGCGTCGCAGGCCTCACCATGGTGGCCGCCGTGACGGTGGCCGTGTACGCCGGAACGTCCCTGCCCACGGAGCGAGGGAGGACGTTTGACTACGGCGAGCCTGCCGTGCTGACCCAGGACTGGAGCCAGGCCAGCGTCCTGGTAGCGACGGCGGCAGCGCTGGCCCTGCTCCTGTTGTGGGTCCTCTTCGCACTCCTCGCGCGCCGCATGCGGGTCCTGACTTGCGTCTTGGGCGCCGCGGCAGCGGCGGTGAGCCTGGTGGCCGTGGCCCAGCTCACGGCCCATTGCTCGCGGGCCGACAGCGCGTGGGCCAAGGCGATGGGCATGAGGGAGATGGCGGCGGTCGGCGGGCTGAAGCCGGGTGAGCAGATCGCCATCGCCTCCGACATCAGCGGGGTTCTGCGGCTCGCGCAGGCGTTCGAAGTGTCGTCGACGCAGGTGCAGCCTCTCAATCCCTTTTGCCAACCGCCGCCGGCCGACGTGACCGTGATCGATGCGGCCTGGCCGGCCGGACAACCCGCCCGGGCCAGCTGGCCGGACGCCCCGGCCGGCTGGCGGGTCGTCGCAGCCAACCGGTTCGGCAGCTGGGTCGTCTGGCGTAGGTCAAGGGGGACAGCGGCTCCGGGGATGATGGAGACTGACCAGTGCAGGCGCCCTTACGAACAGGTATCGATGGCTGGCCGGGTCGCGTCGGCTCAGACGTGACTCATCGCAAGGATTCCGCGTAACCAACAGAAGCGAAAACGTATTGCCTGCACTCAGCCAGGGCACCGCAGCCGCAGATTCTGTCCTGGCAGGCTCCCCGCCAAACCGGGCCGTCCGGACCACCATGGGGCCGGGGCACTGCCCTTTGCCGACGGCAGCTTTGACCTGGTGACCAGCACGGTGTCCTTCCATCACTGGAACGACCAGCGGGCGGGCCTGGCCGAGGCCGGCCGGGTGCTGGCCCCCGGGGGCGTCTTCGTCCTGGCGGACTTGCATGCGGTCGGCTACCTGCGGGCGTTCTACGCGCTCGCGCGGCGCCGGCACCGGATGCACACCAGGGAGGAGGTCACGCGGATGCTGGCCGCGGCAGGGCTGCAGGTCCAGGGGTGGGCTCCGGTGTTCGACCTGGACCTGCTGCTGCCGCTGCGGGCCCGCCGTCCCCGCCCGCCAACAGGGAAAGTGCCGCTGGTCACTGCCGTGATAGCCCGCCGGCCGGAGTGACAGGACGCCAGTCCCCGGTGAGCTGCCGCTGACCCGCTCCAGGGCAGGCCGCCAGAAGCGGCAGTTCTGCGCGCCCGCGGCCTTTGCGGACAAGGAGCTTGCAGTCGTGCCGAGTCGGCGTTCGGCGCGCCCCGATACGAATGACAATGCTGAATTGACGATCGCTGCGGCCGTTAGTGGCATACAGTCCGACGCATAAGTATACGAGCTCGCAACGCCCTCTATTCGGCAGAAGCGGTCGACTTCGACCGCGCAAACCGGGGATCGCTGCCGCGCCGGAATGACCCGATCTACACGGGCTGCGGGCGCGGCACCCGCGACCGCCGCTGTGTACCGGATGGCGGTTCTACGCGTCTGGGGCACTATGGATCGGCATCTATCTGTGGGCAAACGGCGACCATGAGCGCTGACGCGATCGCAGCCCGTGTCACGGGCTGCCGGCCATGGTGCGGTCGTAGGTGCGCCGTGCCCGGACGCTGCGCGCGCTGGCGCCGTAGCGGCGCAGCATCTGCGGGGAGGTTCAGAAGTCCGCGGTTGCCAGGCAACGGCAGGACGCTGACGCTGATCGGCGGGGTTCATACCGATGTGATCGCCGGGCGAGGCAAGTGCCGGGATCGATGATGAGACGATGCGAACCTCAGCCGAAGTGGCAGTCAGGAAGAAGAAGAAGAAGAAGAAGAAGAAGAAGAAGGAGGAGGAGGAGGACGGACATGACCCCACCGGCCGCTCGCAGGCGGAGCCAGTTCATCGATGCGATGATCGATGACTACGCGGCAGCGCATTCCACCCCGCCCGACGCTGACCAGCTCGAGTTGCAGCGCATCACGCAGGAGAAGACCGGTCGCGCCGCGGGGATGCAGATCGGCGATGACCAGGCGGTGCTGATGGAGATGCTGGTCCGGGCCATGGGAGCGAGGCGCGCGGTGGAGATCGGCACGTTCACCGGCTATTCGGCTCTGGCGGTGGCGCGGGGCCTGGGTCCCGGCGGGCGCCTGCTGTGCTGTGACGTCAGCCAGGAGTGGACGTCGATCGCCCGCCAGGCGTGGCAGGAAGCCGGAGTCGCCGACCGGATCGAGCTCCGGGTCGGCCCGGGTCTGGAAACCCTGCGCTCACTGCCGCCCGGCGAGCAGTTCGACTTCGCGTTCATCGACGCCGACAAGACGGGCTACGCCCAGTACTACGAAGAGGTGCTGACCCGGCTGCGGCCAGGAGGCCTGATACTCCTGGACAACACGCTGCAGGGCGGCCACGTCGCCGGCGATCTCGGGGACGACGATGACGTCGCTGCTATCCGTTCCCTCAACGACGCGATCGCCGCCGATCCGCGCGTGAAAGTGGTTCTGATTCCCATCGGTGACGGCGTCAGCTTCGTGCAGAAACTCGGTGAACGGCAGTGAACTCGCTGCCGGGACGCGCTCCTGACCGGCGTCGCGCGTGCCCCCGGACCCGTCCGGGTCGGCCTGCCGCCCGATGTGAAGAGTCCCAGTGGGACGGCCGGCAGCCGGGAAGGACATTCCCATAGGGCTGCGGGCGGCGAGCCGCTGGCCGCATCGCACCTGCCCGGCAGCCCCCGGGAGAGAGTCAGACCGCGGCAAATTGTCAGACTCAGGCATGAAGATGGTGGCAGGCATACCCGCCGGGTGAAGGGAGCGGGCTCCATGACCGAGGATTC